>NZ_JBIAHA010000003.1:0-410047 GCF_042870175.1 Streptomyces sp. NPDC006643
ATTCCTCGCCGAGGCGCAGTGCCGCCTGGTCCACGGCGTGGACCGGGAAGGCGTAGCGTCCGGCGCATTCGGCGATGGCGGGGCCGCGGCGGCCGCCACGCCCCGGACCCCTGCGGGAGCACGTACGACCGGCGCCCAACTCCCGGGCGTGGAAGACTCCTTGGGTGCCCACCTGGATAACCGCGCGCCGTCTCGGCGCCACCGCCGTTCTGTACGCCGTCTTCGTCGGCGGCTGGTATCTCGGCCAGCCGCTCGCGGGCGTCGGCTGTGACAGCCCCGAGCCGGCGTACGTGGCCGAGGGGCCGAACAGGATCGTGGAGCCCGGCGAGATCTCCGACGGAATCACCTCGACGGTCAGGCAGGTCGCCACCATCACGGTCATCGACACCGCCTCGGTCGTGGACTGCGGCCCGACGCCCCGGCCCCGGCTGATGGCCTGGGTGGTCGGGGACTGGCGCTGAGGCGTACGCGCGCCAGGACCCGGGGGCGGGTCCGGAACGTCGCGTCTGGCCCGCGACGCCTGGCACGGCGCCTCTCCCCCGTGGGCCCCAGGGGGCCACGGGAGGTGCCCCGGTGTCGGAGTCGGCCGAGTACGCCCGGTACGAGGCCGATCCTCCGCCTCGCGACGCACCGCACCAGCCGCTGCGGGCCCCGCCCCGCGGGCGGACGACGCCACTTGCCGGACGCGCCCCAGGACCGGCTAGCCGGGTGCTCCGAACAGCGCCCGTTCCACCGCGCCGTACGTCCCCCCGTGGTCCGCGAGCACGTCCGACACCACGCCCGGCCGGGCCGTCAGCGCCAGCAGGATGTGGCCGTCGCTGATCTCCTTGTCGCCCCGGCCCAGCGCGACCCGCAGCGACTGCTCCAGCGTCTTCTTCGCGTCGGGCGTGAACTTCTTGTGCGACGACCACCCCCGCTTCGCCGTCCCTCCGCGTCCCATCGCGCCCGCGCCGTGCGTCTCCTCGACCTTCGAGACGATCCGCCCGACGTCGATCCCGATCCCGGCGAGCGCGGCCTCGTCGGCCTGTGACATGCCGCCCCGTCGGCGCGCTTCCGCCAGCGCCGCCTCCACCGAGGCGCGCCGGTCCAGGATGCCGAGCGAGGCGAAGGCGAACGCCGAGCGCGTCCCCTCCGATTCGAGCAGGGCGAGCAGCATGTGCTCGTCGGTGATCCGGGGCGACCCCGTACGTTCGGCCTGGCCGACGGCGCCCGTCACCACGGCGCGGGCGCCCTTCGTGAAGCGTTCGAACATCACTGCCTCCCGTACTTCTTGTGTACCGCCTGCCTGCTGACACCGAGCTGGGTCGCGATCTCCTGCCACGACCAGCCCTGGTTGCGGGCGCTGCGTACCTGCACCGCTTCGAGCTGTTCGAGCAGCCGCCGCAGGGCGGCGACCGCTCTCAGCCCGACGCGGGGGTCGCGGTCGCCCGCCCGTTCGGCGAGATCCGTTGCGTCGGTCATGGCTGTCAATCTACGTTGACAAGCCATCCGTGTCAATCAAAGTTGACACTCGGCCGCGCAGAAGCCGCCCCAGGCGCCGCAGTACGGAGCGGCGGCGGGCGACGGGCCGGCGGCGCGGACCCGCGTACGAGAAACCGGCCGCCGGGTCACGGCCCGCCGGATCGTCCGGCGACGGCAGCGGCGACTGCCGCTCCGCCGCCGCCTGGATCTCGTAGTGCGCGTCGTGCGCGGTCACCCGGAACGCCTCGTCGTAGCTGGCCATCGCCGCCGTGATCGCGGCGCCCGCGCTGCCCCGGCGCCGCACGAGCAGCGCGAGCCAGCTGAAGAAGCCCATGACCACCGCGAGACAGCCGGCGACCACCAGCAACGGCAGCAGTGAGTTCACCGGTGGCTCCTCAGCCGGTCAGTACGATCTTGCCGAACAGATCGCCCGCCGCCATCCGTTCGAAGCCCTCGCGGGCCCGGTCCAGCGGCAGGACGGTGTCGATCACCGGGCGGATGCCCGTCGCCGTACAGAAGGCCAGCAGGTCCTCCAGCTCGTCCTTCGTGCCCATCGTCGAGCCGACGATCCTCAGCTCCAGGAAGAAGACCCGGGTCAGCTCCGCGTGCGAGGGCCGGTCACCGCTGGTGGCGCCGGAGATCACCAAAGTGCCGCCGGGACGGAGGGACTTGATCGAGTGCGACCACGTCGCGGCGCCGACCGTCTCCATGACGGCGTCCACCCGGTGCGGCAGCCGGGCGCCCGGCTCGAAGGCGTCGGTGGCGCCCAGTTCGACGGCGCGCTTGCGCTTCGCCTCGTCGCGGCTGGTCGCGTACACCCGCAGCCCCGCGGCCTTGCCGAGGACGATCGCGGCGGTCGCGACACCGCCGCCGGCGCCCTGGACGAGGACCGAGTCCCCGGGGCGTACACCGGCGTTGGTGAACAGCATTCGGTACGCGGTCAGCCAGGCCGTCGGCAGACAGGTGGCTTCCTCGAAGCTCAGCCCGGCGGGCTTGGGCAGCAGATTCCAGGTGGGGACCGAGACCTGCTCGGCGAAGGTGCCCTGGTAGACCTCGGTGAGCAGCGAGCGGGGTTCGCGGGGACCGACGCCGTGGCCGGTCTGTCCGATGACGGAGTGGATGACGACCTCGTTGCCGTCCTCGTCGATCCCGGCGGCGTCGCAGCCGAGGATCATGGGCAACCGGTCCTGCGAGAACCCCACCCCGCGCAGGGTCCAGAGATCGTGATGGTTGAGCGAGGCGGCCTTGACGGTCACGGTGGACCAGCCGGGGCGCGGCTCGGGAGCCGGGCGTTCGCCCAACTCAAGGCCGGTCAGGGGCTGGTCGGGGTCGATGCGGGCTGCGTAGGCGGCGAACATGACCCCGACCCTAGAGCGGGGGCGGGACGCGCGGAACCACACGGGCGTGTGAGTCGGGTCCCGCCCCCCTCGTAAGGCCTCAGTCCCTGCGGTACTGCGCGGGCGACGACTTCGTCGCCGGGTCCTCGTACGCGCCCGCCGTGCCCCGGTCCACATGGAACGTGGTCAGGGTGGAGACGGGCGAGGCCGGGTCGCGGCGGTCCTCGATGACCCGCATATGGGTGCTGAACCGTTCCGGCGTGACCTCGTACACGTCGTAGCCGTAACGATTCCCCTCGAAGTACTGGAGGTGCGGGTTGCCCGCGCCCATCAGCGGCCCGTTGGTGGCGTTCCACTGCGCGTCGTACGCGCTGGAGCTCACCGAGTGGGCCGTGAACTCCGTGCCGAGGACCGGCGATTCGGTGTTGTCGTAGTCCGGCCGGATGTCGTCCACGAACGCGGAGTGCCAGTCACCCGTGAGGACCACGAGGTCTTCGAGGCCGCTGTTGTGGACATGCCCCAGCACCTCCTCGCGCTCGGCGAGGAAGCCGTCCCACTGGTCGGTGAACATGAAGCCGCCGCCTGGACGGCCGCGCAGCTGGCTGAGCATGATCGAGTTGGCCCAGATGTGCCAGCTGTCGGGCGCGCGGTCGACGGTCCTCTTCAGCCAGGCCTTCTGGTCGGCGCCCAGGATGGTGCCGTCGGGCAGGTTCTGCGCGGAGCGGTACTGCCGCAGGTCGAGCACGGCCAGCTCCAGCAGATCGCCCCAGCGGCGCACCCGGTGGACGTCGATGTCCGGCAGCACCGAGTCACCGGCGCCGCGGTGCGGCAGGTGCTCGTACCACGCCTGGTACGCCGCGGCCCGGCGCTGCATGAACGGGGCCCCGCCGCCCGTACCGCTGTAGTCGTTCGCGACCTCGTGGTCGTCCCACGTCAGGAACCACGGGTGCGCGGCGTGCGCGGCGCGCAGCGACGGGTCGCCCTTGTAGAGGGCGTGACGCATCCGGTAGTCGTGCAGCGAATAGATGGCCGGACCGTTGTGGTCCCGGATGTCGCTGCCCTCGGGGCCGTGCTCGTATATGTAGTCGCCGAGGTGGATGACGAAGTCCAGGTCCTCGCGGGCGAGGGCGGCCAGCGCGGCGTAATGACCCTGCGGATAGTTCTGGCAGTTGGCGGTGGCGAAGCGGGCGCTCCGCACCCGGCCGGTGGGGGCGGTACGGGTACGGCCCACGCGGCTGGTCCTGCCCAGCGCGGTGAACGCGTAGTAGTACGTACGGCCCGGCCGCAGACCGCCCACCGGCACATGCACGCTGTGCGCGAGCGTCGCGGACGCGGGGACGGTGCCGCGCGCGACGACGCGGCGCAGGGCGCGGTCCTCGGCGACGACCCAGCGTACGTCGACGACCTCGGCGAGCGGCTGCTCGCCCGGCTCGGCGAACGGCTCGGGCGCGAGCCGCGTCCAGAGCACCACGCTCGTGGGCTGCGGGTCGCCGGACCCGACCCCGAGCGTGAACGGCGCGGCGTCGTACGTCGAACCGAGCGCCTCCGCCGCCTCCCGGGCCTGGGCGGGCGAGAGTCCGGAGGCCAGCGGCCAGACCACGTTGAGCGCGCCGGCGGCGCCGGCCGCCTTGAGCAGATCACGTCTGTTGAGGGTCACGAGCGCCTTCCCGAGGCCGCGAGGCTGAGTGAGATCGCGTCGGCGTAGCCGTCGTTGGACGTACCCCCGCCGCTGCGCGTGAACGAGAGCTGTACGCGGGCGGACCGCGCGCCCGGCGGCACGGCGGCCTCGGCGCGCCGCTCCAACAGGCCGGTGGCGCCGCCCCGTTCGCCGGCGGTGACGGGGCCGAGGACGGACAGCGCGAGCGGGGTCCCGGCCCGGTCCCGGAACTCGACGGACAGCCTGACACCGTCCTCCTGCCCGGCGTACCCCCCGAGCCAGCCGCTCAGCACGTACCGCACGCGCCCGGCGTCGACGGCCCCGTGCCCGGTGGAGCCGGCGGCGGGCAGGGCCACCTCCTGGACGAGCGTGGTGAGGGGACTGTTCCCGCCGGAGAAGAACCGCGCCCCGGCGCCGCCGCCCGGCCCGGGATCGGCGGGCGTGGGATAGCCCTCGCCGACGTCGTACCCGACGATCGCGGGCGCCCCCTGCCGCACCCCCCACCCGACGACCCGCTCGACGGGCTCGGCGGTACCTCCGGACCCCTTCTCGGCGTCACCGTTGACCAGCAGATTCACAAGCGCCTCCTCGAACGGGATGTGTAGCGCGAGGATCCCACCAGGCGTGGGTGAATGGGCGGGGTCGGTTGGGTTGCGCGGGCGGGGCGGCGCCTTCCCCGCCCCCTACACCGACGGGGGATCGGCGGCGGCCAACCGCAGCACCGCCTGGTAGTCGGGCAGGGCCAACTCCTCGGCGCCGGCGGGGACATGACCGCCCCGGGGGGTCCTCCGGTTCTCCCACGCAGAGCTGGACGGCCTCCCACGCGGTGAAGCCGGCGTCCCGTGCCTGCTTCAGACGTCTCCGCCACGGGCCGTGGCCACGGGCAGTGCCGGGTGTTCAGTCGGTGACGAACCAGTTGTCCTTGAGGTACTCCACGGTGGAGCTGCCCAGCTCGTCCTCCGCGAACGTCGCGGAGGACTTGACCGACTCGGTCGGCATCTCGAACTTGTCGGGCGCCAGCTCCACCACACGCCCCGGGTCGACCGTCGCCGTTTGCAGGGCCTTCTTCTGCGCCGGGGAGATCATCTGGAAGGTGATGAGGAACGTCGACGTGCACGGACCGAACCCCTGGTCCTCGGCCTGCTTCGCCGCGGGGCCGGCCACCTCGCAGACCGTGTCGATGTCCTCCCGGCCCACGGCGTGCAGGAACTCCTCGTACCGCTCGATCGCCCCCGCCTTCGTCCTGGGCGCGGGCTGATCGCCGGTCGGGGTCGCTGACGGTGTGATCGACGGCTTCGCGGGCGGCGTGGACGCGGCCGGCGTGGACGTGGTCGCCCGCGTCGGCTTCGTGTCCGCGTCACTCGGCGATTTCTCGGGACCGCACGCGGACGTCACCAGCACCACACCGGCCGCCATCGCCACGCTCGCCATCGTCCGCGCCTTCATCGGGTCCCCCGCTCGCCTCCGACCGACAACACATCAAGACCTCACGCAGGATCCGGGGGAACGGTTCCCGGGCCGCGCGAGGGGAGGGGGACGCGCAGGGGGCGTGGTCGGACACTCAGGCTGACTTGTGCCGCGTGGACGACCTGGGTCGTCGGGTCCAACGAGCGTTGCACGCGGCGTAAGTCACGCCGTCCGGCCATG
Source organism: Streptomyces sp. NPDC006643 (assembly GCF_042870175.1). NCBI lineage: Bacteria > Bacillati > Actinomycetota > Actinomycetes > Kitasatosporales > Streptomycetaceae > Streptomyces > Streptomyces sp. NPDC006643. The sequence goes on from NZ_JBIAHA010000003.1 coordinate 6,103, forward strand.
GCCCCGGAGCGGCACCCGGCAACGCACCGCAACCCACCCAGCCCGTCCGGCGCTTGAGGACGAGACCGACCACCGGGCGGCACCGGGAAACGAAACCCCGGCCACCACCCGCCCCGGCGCCCGCGCCCCAGCGCCCGCGCCCCCGCGCCCCTACGCCGGAGGCTTCCGCAGCAGCGCCCCGATGTGGGCCGCCGCCGTCGACAAGTGGCGGCGGGCCTCTGCCAGTTGGGCCTCCGTCACACCGTGGTCCCGGGCCGCGTCGCGTACGTCGTCGCGGAAGCGGTCCAGCAGCCGGTCCAGGTCGCGGGCCGGGTCGCCGGTCGGCGGGGTGTCCGCCGCCCAGGCGGGGTCGGGGTCCGGGGCCGCCGCGTCCGGTTTGGCGTACCCCGGCCACGCCGAGCCCTTCGCCAGACCGCCGAGGTGCGTCGACAGTTCGGACAGGCCCTCCCGTACGCCCGTCGGCCAGTCGCCGCGCGAGAAGTGGCCCTGGACCTGGTCCTGGACCTGCTTGGCGATACGCAGCATCTCCTCGCGCGCCGTCTCCTGCGCCTCCTTGGCCTGGCGGCGCGCCTGCTGTGCGTCCTCACGCGCCCGGCGCGACTCGTCCTTCGCCCGGCGCGCCTGTTCCTTCCACTCCTGCTTCGCGCGGCGCAGTTCCTCCTTCGCCGCCCGCCAGGACTCGCCGTCCCCCGGCCAGCCGTCCTTGTCGCCGGCCGCGCCGGCCGCGCCCGACGCACCGGCCGCACCGCCCGGCCCGCCCCCCGACGCCGACGCGGACGCCGCCGCCGCGCGCATCTCATCGCGCAACTGGCCCGCCGCGCCCCGTACGTCGTCGCGGATCTCCGCGGCGAGTTCGGAGACGGACTCGCGGATCTCCAGTTCCAGGTCCGCCAGTTCACCGCTGCGGCCCGCCAACTCGTCGCGGCCCGCCTCCGTGATCGAGTAGACCTTGCGGCCCCCCTCGGTGGCGTGTGTGACCAGGCCCTCGGCCTCCAGTTTGGACAGCCGCGGGTAGACCGTGCCGGCCGAGGGCGCGTACAGGCCCTGGAAGCGCTCCTCCAGCAGCCGGATCACCTCGTAGCCGTGGCGCGGTGCCTCGTCGAGCAGCTTGAGCAGGTAGAGGCGGAGGCGGCCGTGGGCGAAGACCGGGGGCATGTCAGAGCTCCTTCGTGGCGGCGGGGGACGGGTGGCCGGTGTCGTACGTGTCGTCCGTCGGTGCTTCCGTCGGTTCTTCCGCTGGTGGCCTGCGGAGCAGCGCGATCGAGCCGGACACCGTCACCGCTCTGAGCCGGCCGGTACCCGCCCCGAGCGTCCCGGTGATCTTCTTCGCGCCCCACTGCCCGCCGACCCGCAGATCGTCGAACGCGTTGGAGACGGATCCGCTCGCCGTGTTCGCCTCGACCGTGGCGTCCGTCGGGTGCGGCAGCCGGATGGCGACCTCGCCCGAGACCGTGTTGACCTGGATGTCGGTGGGCTTGCCGGGTTGCAGGTCGATGACCATGTCACCGCTGATGCTGTCCGCCCGTACCGCGGGTCCCGCGCAGTCCACGACGGTCAGATCGCCCGAGACCGAGTGGAAGTGCAGGTCGCCGGTGACGGCCTGGGCCTCCACGTTCCCGGCGACGGTCTCCGCGTCGACCCGGCCGGCCAGACCGACGAGGGTCGTGTCGCCGTTCACGCCGCGTACCTCCGTGCGCCCCTTGATGCCGGAGATCACGGTCCCGGCCCCGACGGCACCGACCTCGACGTCGGCCCCGGCCGGGACGGTGAGCGAGACGACGGCGTGGCGCCGGCGGCTCTTCTGGTCGAGCCACTTGAGGACGTTCTGCCAGTGCAGATCCTCGTACGTGAGGGTGAGCGTGCCGCCCGAGCGGGTCACGATCAGCGGCGGGCCGTGGATCTCGGAGACTTCCAGGCGCGCGCCGCGCTGTCCGTCGGGCGCGGTGTCGTCGACGCCGACGACATTGACGGTGCCGTTCACGAGGCGCACCCTGAGCGCCGTCACCGGATCGTCGAACGTGAGCCTCGAAGGCTCGCTGACTTCCCACGTCGACTCTGCCATGGTGCTGACTCCCCTGTACCCGGCCGCCATGACGCAACATATCGCGTCTCTTGCTGAACACGATATATCGTGGATGGGGGAAGTCAAGACCTATCGCGATGGGCGGTCGGCAAGACTGCTGAGCTGCCCGCGGTCCTACTCGTCATCCTCTTCGTCGTCGAGACGCGCGAGCCACGTCGCCAGCCGCTCCACCGGAACCTCGAAGTCCGGGTTGAGATCGACGAACGTACGCAGCTGCTCGGCCAGCCACTCGAAGGTGACCTCCTCCTCGCCGCGCCGCTTCTCCAGCTCCTCGATCCCGCGATCAGTGAAATACATACGACCAGCGTAACTACCTGATGAGGAGGGGAGGTATCGCACAACAGGCCGGACGGCGCGAGGGGGGAGACGTGGCGTTGGAGCACGACGTACAGGAGGTGGTCCTGCCCGGTGGGCAGGTCATTCTCGCCAGGGTCGCGGTGCTGCGGCCGGACGAGTCGGCGTTCGAGGACGTCGGGGCCGTCGACCGGCTCCGGTCGGGTGTCGCCCGCGTCAACGAGGTGATCGCCGCCGTCGGCGCGACCGTGGTGGACGCCGCGCGGGCGGCGGGACCGAGCGAGATCAGTGCCACGTTCGGGATCGAACTGGCGGTCAAACCGGGCCTCGGGGTGGCCGCCGTCCTCGCCGACGGGGAGGCGAAGGCCTCCATCTCCGTCACCCTCACCTGGCAGCCGGGCCGGGAGTCGGGGCAGCCGGCGCCGGACGGTCCACCGGACCCGCCGGGGGCGGAACCACTCCACACTTCGGGATCATCCGGCTAGCCTCGTCCCACTTGCCTCAACTTCGGGGGAACGGGGTGCGGATGAAAGAGGCTCGGACCGGCCGCGGATCGCGGCGCGCGGGGGTATCGGCGGGGCGACGCGCCGGGCGACGCGCGGGACAACGCGCCCTTCCAACGCCCTCGTACTCCCCGTGTGTTGACGCATGAGCTCCCTCGAAGACCCCGTGAGCCGGGGAGTCGTCCGCATCGGCCCCGGGGCCGACGGGTATGACGCAGGCAGTGCCGATTTCTGGGGCAGCGGCTTCTTTGTCGCCCCCGAATGGGTCGTGACCTGCGCGCATGTCGTGGACAAGAGGGTGGGTGCGATGGAGCGGGAGCCAGGGGGCGCAGTCACGGTCACCACCCACGACGACGACCGTCTGGACGGCGAGATCGCCCATGTCCTGCCCGGTCACGACCTCGCGCTCGTCCGGGTGCCGGGCGCGGATTTCGCCGACTGCCTCTGGCTCAGCGACCGTTCGGCGTCCACACCCGCCGAGGTCGAGCTGTACGGCTGGGCGGCGACGCTGGGGGCGCACGGCGGCGAGGAGTTCGTCGCCACGACGGCGATCGCCACCGGCGGACGCCGGGGCAAGGCGCTGTGGCTCAAGAGCGCCCTGGTGCTGCCGGGTTGCTCGGGCGGCCCCGTCATCGACACCCGCTACGGGTCGGTCGTCGGCGTCATCAAGGGCAAGAAGCAGGGTGACGCGACGCTCGGCCGCGCCGAGCCCATCACCGTGCTGCGCACCCTCGGCGACGAGGTGGCGGGCGGGGCCGGATCCCCGTGGGCGGAGGTCGTCGGCGCCCATGACCGGTATCACCTGCGGCGGTTCGAGGGCCGCGGCGACTGCTGGCCCCGGCTGCACCACCGTCTCGCGCTGGCCCAGGGCCGCCCGCACAGCTTCACACCGCAGTCACGCGCCCAGTTGTACGGGCTGTTCGCCGAGGCCGAACCGCCCTCGGGGCCCGGAGAGGTGCTGCATCTGGTGAACGGCGCGATGCGCCGCATGCTGCGCAGCACCCAGCGCATCGAGTCCAACGACCCCCGCACCTGGCGTGAGGGCGCGGGGCTGCTGCACGATCCGCGCGAGGGCACCGAGGCCGTGCCGGCGGGACAGGACCTCGAACAGGAAGGTGTGGTCCTGTACGCGGCGATGGTCCATCTGACCCTGCGCGCGCGCCGGGGCGCCGCCGGTTCGCAGAGACTCCGCGACTGGGTCCACAAGGCCGCCGACGCGCTGGAGAACGAGGTCATCCGCGAGGAGATCCTGGAGATACTCGCCGGCGCCGACCGCGAGGACGGCGACCACGACGACAACGACACCGACGGCAACGGCACGGCCGCCGGTCTGGAGGCCGCCCACGACGACGTCCTCGTCGTCATCGAGCCCGAGATCTACGGCACCCACCCCTGGCGGGTGCAACTGCTGGACTCCGACGGCGGTACGACCACCGTCAGATACGACGAGGAGGGCGTCCCGCGCCACGGCCTTGAGGCCGCCGTACGCCAAGGGCTGAGCGAGGCCCTGGCCCGTGCCGACGCCGGGAGTTACGTCGCGGCCGTCGACTTCCTGCTGCCCCGCGCGCTCTTCGACGAGCCCGTCGACGAATGGCGCTCCCGGCTGCCGCGCGCCGACGAGCCACCCAGCGTGCACACGCTCCCGATCGGGCTGCGCAGGGTCGTCGCCCTGCGCGACCAGTTGCGCCGGCGCGACGGGGTGACACCGGAGTGGAACCGCGGCAGACGCGCCACCGACCGGGGCCCCCTGGAGGCCGTACCGCTCTGTCTGGACGTACCGGACCGGGGGCACACGGCCACGGCGCCGGAGGGCGAGGAGGCGGCGTACGCGCGGCTGTCGGTCAGCACGGCGGGCGTCGCGGGCGCGTCCCTGCCGGTGTACTGCGCCAGTACGGCCACCGGACGCGGATCGCGGGTCCTGACCCGAGCCTTCCACGCCGGCCATGTCGCGGTGCTGTGCCGGCGCACCGGCGAGGACGGCCACGACGACTGCGCGGAATTCCACCGCAGGGCCGCCCAGTTGGTACGGGAGGCCCCCACCGGCAGCGAACTGCGCGAGCGCGTAAGGGTGTTGCGCAACCTCAGCTCCGGCCCCGACCGGGACGGGCGGGCCGATCCGGACGCCGCCTGGGCACGGGACCTCGTCCTCATCTACGATCCGCCACACAGGCCGGCGCTTCCCGACGAACCACTGCACGCTCCACCGCTATGACAGACGTATGCCCCCAACTCACCTGCTGCGGACGGGGTACGGACGGCCAGGCGGGGTACGGACGTCCAGGATGCCGGGCGCACGCCGGGCTGACATCGATGAGGAGCCTACTGTGAGCGACTGGCGCATCTACCGGGGAGCGGGGCTGCCGCACGACGGTGCGCGGCAATTACCGGACCCGCCCCCCTGGCGAGAGTTCACCGCGCGAAGCCCCGACGGCGCGCCGGCCGGCCCCGACGGTCTCGACGGGGGCCCCGACGGCGACCTCGACGGTGCGAACGGCACGCCCGCCGGACCCGACACCGAAGAGGTCGACAACGCCCGCCGGCTGGGCGTCAAACGCCGCCTCGTAGAGTCGTTCCACCCCCGCCCCGAAGAGGTCGAGGCCGTCAACGCGGCCCTCCAGCTGCGCCGTCCGCTGCTCGTCACCGGCAACCCCGGCACCGGAAAGTCGACCCTCGCGCACGCCGTCGCCCACGAACTGCGGCTCGGCCGCGTGCTCCGCTGGCCCATCGTCAGCCGCACCACCCTCCAGGACGGCCTCTACCACTACGACGCGATCGGCCGGCTCCAGGACGTACAGCTCGACCGCGCGGTCTCCGGCGACGGAGTACGGCAGCCGCCCATCGGGTCGTACATAAGGCTCGGCCCGCTCGGTACGGCGCTGCTGCCGTCCGCCGACGGACTGCCCCGCGTGCTCCTCATCGACGAGTTCGACAAGAGCGACATCGACCTGCCGAACGATCTCCTGAACGTCCTGGAAGAGGGCGAGTTCACGATCCGTGAGCTGGAGCGGCGCGTCGAGCGCGAGCCGGCCACCGACGTCCTCACCGACGACGGGACCACGGTGACCGTCACGGGTGGCCGGGTACGGTGCACCGCCTTCCCGTTCATCGTCCTCACCTCCAACGGCGAACGGGACTTCCCCGCCGCCCTGTTGCGCCGCTGCATCCAGCACGAGCTGAAACCGCCCGGCGAGAAACAGCTCGCCGCGATGGTCGCGGCGCATCTCGGCGAGGAGGCCCTGGAGGAGGGCGCCGAGCTGATCGAGCGGTTCCTCCAGCGCGAGCCCGGCGAGGTCGTCGCCACCGACCAGCTGCTCAACGCGCTGTACGTGACCCAGCGGGCGGCCGACGCCGAACAGGTCACCCGCAAGAGGCTCGCCGAGATGCTGCTCCGCCCTCTCGACCGTCCGAGGTGATGGCGTGACCACTCCGGGCGCCACCCCCGACCCGCCCCCCGGTGCCACGCCACGCCCGCCCCCGGACCCATCGCCGCCGGACCCCTCGCCGCAGACCGCCCCGTCGTCCGCACCGTCGACCACCCGGTCCGACGGGCTGGCCGAGCTGGTCGGCCGGCTGCGCGCGGCGGGCCGCGAGGTGTCCGCCAGAGAGCTGGCCGAGGCCGTCTGGCTGGCGCGTCTGACGGCCCCGCAGCCGCGGACAGGGGATCGTCCGGAGCATCATGAACCGCCGCCCGCCCGCCCGACCGGGTCCGACGAGGCCGTCCGGCCGCCCGCCGACGAGCCGGAGCACCGGCCCGAACCGCCGCCCCGCAGCGCCGAACACACCGCGCCGCTCTCGCTGTACGCCCCGTCGCCCACCGACGCCGTCCCGACCAGGTCCTTCCCGATACGGGCCCCCGCCACCGGCGCCCTCTCCGGCCTGCTCGGTCTGCAACGCGCGCTGCGACCGCTGCGCGGCTACCGCCCGCCCGTCCCCCCGGCCCTCGGCACGGAACTGGACGAGGAGGCGACCGCCGAGCGCAGCGCCGCCGACGGCTTCCTGCGCCCCGTACGCCGCCCGGCCGCGCACCGGGAGGCCGAGATCCAGCTCCTGATGGACGCCTCCCCGACCGCGTCCGTGTGGCAACCGACCCTGGATCGGCTGCGCCAGGCCTGCGAACGGCTCGGCGCGTTCCGCGACGTCCAGGTGCACTATCTGCACCAGGGACCGGACGGCTCCGCGATGGCCGGCACCGGACCCGACCCCCATCTGACCCGGCTGCGCCCCGCCGACCAGCACCGCGACGTCACCGGGCGCCGGCTCACCCTCGTCATCAGCGACTGCGTGGGCCCGCTGTGGCAGTCCGGCGGCGCCCAACGCCTGCTGCACCGCTGGGCCGAGGTCTCCCAGATCGCCGTCGTCCAGCCGCTGCCGCCACGCCTGTGGGACCGTACAGCGCTGCCCGCCGACCCGGGGATGCTCGTGCACGAGCCCGGCGTGGGGCGCGGCATGCGATTCGTCGCCGACGAGCGGCACGGCCGCGCCGCGCCGCCCGCCGGGGCGCTCCCGGTGCCCGTCCTGCTGCCCACCGACCGGGTGCTCGGGCGCTGGGCCCAGCTGCTCGGCGGCACCGGCACCCGTACGATGCGCGGCGCGGCGGGCTGGGTGCTGCCGCACCACCCGGCGCAGTCGGCGTCAGGGCCGTACGCCGGAGCGCGCACCCCGCAGGCGCGGCTACGCGACTTCCGCTCCGGCGCGTCGCCCGGCGCGCTGGAGCTGGCGGTGCATCTCGCGGCCGTACCGCTCTATCTGCCTGTCATGCAGCTCGTCCAGGAGGCGCTGCTCCCCGACACCGGCCCCATGCAGCTGGCCGAAGTGCTCCTCGGCGGGCTCCTGGAGCGGCTGCCCGACACCGTCGACGTACCGGGGCCGCGTTACGACTTCGCGCCCGGCGTACGTGAACTGCTGCTGGAGATGCTCGACCGGGGCGCCGCCGAACTGGTCCTCAAATACCTGTCGGAGTACGTCACCCGGCGCTTCGGCAAGGGCATGCGCAACTTCCCGGCGCTGGCCGTCGCCCGCCTCCAGGGGCAGGACATCGGCGAGCCGACGGTGCCGGAGGACCCGGACGGCGGGCCGCAGGCCGAGGAGGAGCTGTTCGCCCAGGTCCCGGCGCGCGTGGTGCGCTGGTACCGGCCCGTACGGCCGGTGCCCGGCAGGCTGGACGAGGTGGAGCGGCTGCTCGGGCTGTGGCGCGACCGGCGCGACCGGCAGATGCTCTTCGACGCGCAGGCGCTCGCCGAGGCTGCGCTGGCCGCCGACGGCGACGGGCGCTCCCGGCATCTGCTGGGGCGGGTGCTGTTCGCCCGCGCCAACACGGCGGAGGCGCGTCGCGATCCCAAAGAGGCGCACAAGCTGCTCGTACGCGCCGAGGGGCTGCTGACCGGGCACGAGCCGGCGACGGCGGTCGCCCGCGCGGACGTCCGGCACGAGCTGTGGCGCCAGGACCACGACATCCGCTGGCTGCGCGCGGCGGTGGCCGGACTGGCCGAGATGCCCGACGGGGGAGACCTCGCCACCGAGACCGCACGGCGGCTGCGGATGGGCCGGGTCCTGCTCGACCTCGCGAGGACGGTGCCCGAACGCGACGAGCCCGCCGCCGCGGCGGTGGCCGAACTACGGCTCGCCATCGGCCTGCTGGACGACCTGGAGGCGCCGCCGCACCGGCGCGCCGGCGCACTCCTCGACCTGGTGGCCGCCCTGCGGCTGACACGCGGGCACGACACGGCGGAACTGCTCACGCTCAACGAGGCGGCGGAGTCGGCGGCCGAGGACAGTGCCCCGCTGCTGCTGCGCGCCCGGCGCCAGCGGGCCCGGATCCACCGCGAGGCGCGGGACTGGGAGGCGGCGGCGACCGCGTACCGGCAGGCCGAGCACAGCTCTCCGCGCGACAGCCACGTCCGGTGCGAACTCCTCGCCGAATGGGGCGAGATGCTGCTCATCGAGACCGGCCGCCCCGACCGGGCGGAGGGCATCCTGCGCGAGGCCCTCACGAACGTCTCGTCCAAGGCCCCGCTGCGCTGGAACCTCCATCTGCTGCTCGGTACCGCCCTGTTGGACCGCTACCGCGACAGCCGGCTGGGGGGCTTCCTGCCCGACGTGTACGAGGGCTGCCACCTCCTTGAGCTGTCCGCCCGCCGCGCCGCCGACCCGGCCACCCGGGCCCGCTCCTGGCTGACGCTGGCGGGCGCGCGCCTCGAACTGCCGGACCCGCAGGCGCACCTCGCCTCGGCGGAGTCGGACTACGGGCGGGCGCTGCGCGAGATCTCCGAACCGCCCTCGCTCACCGCCGCCCGCGCGCTGCACGGCCGCGGCGAACTGTACGAGCGGATGGCCCGTCCCTTCGCGGCTCTGGCCGACTACCGCGCGGCGGACCGCCACTGGCGCGGCCTGACGGAACAGGGCACCCCCATCCCGGAGGACGAGGCCCGGGCGACCCGCGAACGGGCGGCGGCACTGAGCCGCGTCTGATACCCGACGCCGGCCGGTGAGTGCGTGTCGGCGCCGGACCGGGGTCGCCCCGGCGCCGGGTGGGTGCGTACGCGCGCCTGCGGCCCGCAGGCCATCCTCGTGCGACGCGGGGCGCCTTCCGTGCCCGGTCGGGTACGAGGGGAGTGCCTGCCGTAGCGGCGGCTCCCGTGCCGAGTGGGTGCGTGCCTGCGGCCCGCTTTCGGGCGGGCCGTCGGTGCGGGGCGTCGGCGTGCGACGCGAGGTGATGCGCTCCTGTGCCCGGATGGCTACGGGAGGGGTGCCTGCCGTAGCGGCGGCTCCCGTGCCGGGTGGGTGCGTGCCTGCCGGCGTCGGCCGGGGGCCGGAACCCACGTGCGAGGTGCCTCCCGCGCACCCCTCGGCCGGCCCGGCGCCCGCCCGGCCGAGGGGTTCCGGGGGCCCGGCGCCGGGTCGGTAGGCGGGGTGACCGGCTTGTCTTGGCGCTCGTGGGCGTACGCGACCGGCGCATGCATCCGCGCGCCCGGTATGCGCTCCCCATCGGTGTCCCCGAAGTCACCTCAAGCGGCCGGAACACCAACTCCCCGCGTGGCGAACGGGTTTCCGAATCGTGACCGTCGGGAAGTACAACCCTCACGGCATCGCCTCCTGGGGCGTGTGGTGAAAGTAGCGTCGTCCGCCCACCGGGCGGGGCTCACGCCCGCCGCGCGGGTCGCACGCCCTGATCCGGGCGGGACTTTCAGCACCAGGCGTCGGGGGCATCGGGGGTACTGGGAGGAGCAGGGCGTGCTGGAGCAACGTATGGCCGGATCCGCGGCGCAGGTCGGTAGGATTCCGGGCAACCCGGTGCTCCCCGATCTCACCGGTGTCGACCTGCGCACCCTTCAGTGCCTGGACGACGCCGCGCTGACGGCCGCCGTCGAGGACGTGCTCCGCTGCCCCGGCTCGTTCACCGACATGTGGAAAGACTCGGAGTGAACCGGCTGACGGGGCAGCGGGATCCGGCCAGTCTCGCAGCGGAGCGGAGGTAATGGCTCCGGCTCCTGGGGCCTTCACGGTCCCGCCCGACACCCTCGTACGGATCGCCGCCACCCGTCAGCGGTCGTGCGACCTGGATCTGCTGCACGCCGCACTGCACAGCCGCCGGCTGGTCCTGTTCAAAGCCCTCCTCGCCCGGGTCGGCCGGGGCGAGTTACCGCCCGCCGCCCGTGCCGCGTTCGACCGGGACTGGCGCCTTCTGGAGCGGGCCGAGTCGCCCGCACCGGCCGCCGCCCGCCGCCTCCTCGACTATCCCGCCGTCGGCGGCTGGATCGTGGACGCCCTCAACGCGCCCGGCCCGGAGGGCCTCACCGCCGCGCTCCACCCCCTCGGCGGCATCGCCGTCGGGACGGCGCTGCGCACCGGAGCCCGGCTCGACACCGTGCTGCCCACGGCCGGCGGGCGGCTCGTGCTGCCCGGCGTCGGCGCCCAGGACGCCCGCGCACCCCGCGTACGGGTCCGCTCGGGCCCGCACGGCACCCTGCTCACCCCCGTGGGCAACTCGGCCCGGTCCGTGCTGCTGCGCCCCGACGGCCGGGGCGCGGGGGCGGGCTGGAGCTGTCTGGCCGTGCTGCCCGGCAGCGCCGGCCGGCTGGACGACCTCGGCACCGGACAGACCCTCGTCCCGGACACGGGACCCCGCCCCTCCCGCGCCGCCTGGCTCGCGCGCTGGCGCGCCGCCGTCGCGCTCCTGACGTCCGCCGACCCGTGGCGCGCCGCCGAAGTCACCGGGCTCGTACGGTCCGTGGTCCCGATGACACCGGCCGGCGACGGCGCCTCCAGCGGCACCCTCAGGGCCGCCCCCTGGGCCGTACACACCGCGCTGCCCGACACCGCGCGGCGGTTCGCGGAGGTGCTCGTGCACGAACTCGCCCACAGCAAGCTCGCCGTCCTCGCCGACCTCGTCGCGCTGCACCGCGCCGACGGCTCGGCCGTCCACCACGTTCCGTGGCGCAAGGACCCGCGCCCGCTCGACGGCGTGCTCCAGGGGACCTACGCGCATCTCGCCCTCGCCGACCTCTGGTCGCGCGTCGCCGAGCGCCCCGGCGCCGCCCCCGCCGCCCGCCATGTGGCCCGCGCGCGCCGCGAGGAGTACCGGGCACAGGTCGCCGAAGCGCTCCCCGTTCTGCTGGACAGTCACCAACTGACCGAGCACGGTGTGCGGTTCACCGTGTCGATGAAACAGCATCTGACCTCGCTGGGCAGGGGCTCGAATAGCCCGTACGCACTGTCCGATTCCCTGTCCGGTGACGGTGACGTTCGGTAACCTTTCAGACGCGCCGTCAGGGAATGGCGCAGCTCGATGATTGAGGAGACGCGCGCATGGTCGCTCAGCGGCACCAGACGGGGGACGGCGGCCCGGATCAGGAGTCCCAGCATTTCGTCATCGCCTTCCCGGGCCATCACCGTCCGTGGGCCACCTGGATCGCCCGCCGGCTCGAAGCCCACGGCCATCGCGTCACGTCGCACCGCTGGGACCCGGACCGCGACCAGGCGCTGGAGGACGCGCTCGGTGACCTGCTGCTGGCCAGAGGCCGGGTCCTGCTGGTGCTCAGCGAGTGGTTCTTCCAGCTGGGACCGCGCCCCGAGGGCGAGTGGAACGACGTGCTGCGCGGCTTCGTCGCGGCCAACGCCGACCGGTTCGCCGCCGTCAACCTGACCAACCGCTCGCTGCTCCCCGCCACCGCCGTCCTCGAACCGGTCGACCTGTGGGGCATCGGCGAGCAGGAGGCCGAGCGGCGCCTGCTCGTACGTCTCTCCCTCGAACCGACCGCGCCGCGCGCCGACGCCCTGCCCGCGCCCTCCCGCTACCCCAGCGACCCGCCCGCCGTCTGGGGAGAAGTGCCGCGCCGCAACGCACGGTTCACCGGCCGGGAGGATCTGCTCAACCGCGTCCAGGAATCCCTCACGGACGTCGAGCCCGGCGCCTCCGTATGCGCCCTGGTCGGTATGTCGGGCATCGGCAAGACCCAGCTCGCCGCCGAGTACGCCCACCGCTTCAGCCCCGACTACGACGTCGTGTGGTGGGTCAACTCCGACCAGCGCGGCACCCAGCGCGACCGGTACGGCGAGCTGGCACCGGCGCTCGGACTGCGCAGCGGCTCCGAGCCCGGCGAGCGGATCCGCGCGGTGCGCGACGCGCTGCGCCGCGGCGACCCGCACAGCCGCTGGCTGGTGATCTTCGACGGCTGGGAGGACGTGGAGGAGGCCGCCGCCATCCTGCCGCGCGGCGGCACCGGCCATGTGCTGATCACCTCCCGCAACCACGGCTGGCGCACCGTCGGCGAGGTCGTGGAGGTGCCCGTCTTCAGCCGCGCCGAGTCGACCGGCTATCTGATGCGCAGGGCCCCGCACATCACGGCGGCGGAGGCCGACGCGGTCGCCGTGGAGTACCAGGACCTGCCGCTCCAGATGGCCCACGCGGCGGCCCTGCTGGGCGAGTTGCGGATGCCCGTACCGGACTATCTCGACAAGGTCCACAGCGGCGAGATCAACCCCCTGGACGAGGTGTCCGAGCTGGGCGACTACCCCAGCTCCTCGCTCACCTCGTGGTCCATGCTCTTCAACCGGGTCCGTGAGTCCGAGCCGCGCGCGCTCGAACTTCTGAAGCTGTGCGCCTGTTTCGCGCCCGGCCGGATCCCCATCGGCCTGGTGCGCGGCGTGGCCCCCGACGACCTCCCGGAGCAGCTGCGCTGGATCGCCGACAACACCCCCGACTGGCCGCGCGCGCTGGACACTCTCGCCAACTACTCGGTCATCACCAAGGATTCACGCAGCCCCTCCGTCTCGGAGGGCCGCGACGCGGGACCCCGCCAGGAGTCCGTCCATATGCACCGCGTCGTGCACGGCATCGTCAGCCGGCTCACCGCGGGCGACGACCGCGAGATCCACCGCGGCGTGGTGCGTCAGGTGCTCGTCGGCAGTGACCCCGGCGACCCCTCCGACAGCAGGAACTGGCCGCGCTACGCGGAGATCCTGCCCCAGCTCGACTTCTCGGGCGCGCTGGAGAGCACCCATCCGCGCACCCTCCAACTCGTCCTGGGCTGCCTGCGGTACTGCTACATGAGCGGCGAGTACACCGTCGGCATGGACCTGTCCCGGCGGGTCCGGGACAAGTGGGTCGACCTGTTCGCCCCCGACTCCGAGCACATGCTGGAGCTGGCCGCGCGGACCACGGTGATCCTGCGCGCCAGCGGCCGGTTCCACGAGGCGTACGACCGGGACAGCTCCGTCCTCGACCTGCTGCTCGCCCAGCCGGAGCCCGACCCGATCAGGCTGATGGCCGCCAACAGCGGTCTCAGCTCCGACCTGCGCTTCCTCGGCCGCTACCCGGAGGCGTACCGGCTCCAGCGCGATGTGGTCGACGTCAGCCGGGAGTTGCTGGGCGCCGACGAGTGGACCACCCTGCGGGCCCAGCACCAGATGGGCGTGGCCCTGCGGCTCCTCGGCCAGTTCGACAAGGCGTACGAGATCGACCTCGACACCTTGCGCAAACGGGAGTCCGTGCTGCGCGCCCGGCACCCCGACACGCTGCACTCCGTCAACGCCTGCGCGCGCGACCTGCGGCTCCTCGGGCGCTACCACGACGCCCTCGCCCGCCAGGAGCTGGGCGTACGGACCCAGATCCAGGTCCTCGGCGAGCTGCACCCGCAGACGCTGTGGGCGCAGCACAACCTCGTCCTGTGCAGGCGCAGGGCGGGCACGAAGGGTGAGGACATCGGCCCGCTGATGGCCGACCTGCTCGCCCGCCACGAGCGGGTGTACGGCAAGGGCCACCACAACAACCTGATGCTCGTCACCGACTACGGCAACTACCTGCGCGTCCACGGTGATCTGGGCCAGGCCCGGGATCTGCTGGCCGAGGCCGAGGACACCTACCGCTCCCTGGTCGGCCAGGCCCACCCCGTACCGACCGGCATGCAGTCCAACGTCGGCCTCCTCATGCAGGCGGAGGGCAACAGGGACGGCGCGCTCGTCCTCTTCGAGCAGGCGCTGACCGGCCTGCGCACCCTCCTGGGCGACGACCACCCGTGGACGCTGGGCTGTGCGCTCAACGCGGCGGGCGGGCGCAATCTCACCGGCCGGCTGGAGGAGGCCGCCGAGCTGAGCCGGGAGACGCTGCGGCGCTCCCGGGCCGCGCTGGGCGACGACCATCCGATGACGCTCTCCAGCCAGACGGCGCTCGCGGCCGATCTGCGGGCGCTCCAGCAGCGCGAGGAGGCCGACAAGGTCGAGGAGGACGCGCTCCAGAAGCTGACACGCACCATGGGCGCGCAGCACCAGCACACGCTGTCGGCGCGCCAACGGGTGCGGCCCTACTGGGACTTCGAGCCGTATCTGGGCTGAGTTCCGGGCCGGGTTTTGGGCCGGGTCCACCGCGTACGCGGAAGGGCCCGGCACCGCTTTCGCGCGGTGCCGGGCCCTTCTACGTACTACGTGTCACGGCCTCCGTCAGGCGTCGAAGACCTCGGCGCACAGCTGCGCCTGCTCCGCCTGGTGCCGCTTGGCGGAACCGACCGCCGGCGACGAGGACGCGGTGCGCGAGATACGGCGCAGCCGCTCCTCGTGCGGGATGTCCGCGCCGACCGCCAGGTCCAGGTGGTCGATCAGGTTGAGCGCGATGAACGGCCACGCACCCTGGTTCGCCGGCTCCTCCTGCGCCCACAGGTACTTCTCGGCGTTCGGGTACTTCGCGATCTCCGCCTGCAACTCCGCGCCCGGCAGCGGGTACAGCCGCTCCAGCCGGATGATCACCGTGTCCGTCAGTTCGCGCTTCTGCCGCTCGGCGTCCAGGTCGTAGTAGACCTTGCCCGCGCAGAAGACGACCTTGCGGACGGCTCCCGGATCGATCGTGCCCGCCTCGGTCATCGAGTCGCCGATCACCGGGCGGAAACCGCCGGTGGTGAACTCCTCGATCTTCGACGTCGCCGCCTTCAGCCGCAGCAGCAGCTTCGGGGTGAAGACGACGAGCGGCTTGTGGTGCGGGTTGTGGACCTGCCAGCGCAGCAGATGGAAGTAGTTCGACGGCAGGGTCGGCATGGCGACCGTCATGTTGTTCTGCGCGCACATCTGGAGGAAGCGCTCCGGGCGGGCGGACGAGTGGTCCGGGCCCTGGCCCTCGTAGCCGTGCGGCAGCAGCAGCGTGACGCCCGAGGTCTGGCCCCACTTCTGCTCCGCCGACGAGATGAACTCGTCGACGACGGTCTGCGCCCCGTTGACGAAGTCGCCGAACTGGGCCTCCCACATGACCAGCGACTCAGGACGGGCCAGCGAGTAGCCGTACTCGAAGCCCATCGCCGCGTACTCGCTCAGCAGCGAGTCGTAGACGTTGTAGCGGGCCTGGTCCTCGCCCAGGTACAGCAGCGGGGTGTAGTCCTCGCCGGTCTCCTGGTCCACCAGCACCGCGTGGCGCTGGCCGAACGTGCCACGGCGGGTGTCCTGGCCCGACAGCCGGACCGGGGTGCCCTCCATCAGCAGCGAGCCGATGGCGAGCGTCTCGCCGGTGCCCCAGTCGATCGTGCCGTCCTCGACCGACGCCGCGCGCCGCTGCATCTGCGGCATCAGCCGCGGGTGCACCGTGATGTGGTCGGGGATGTTGACCTGGGACTCGGCGATCCGCTTGACGACCTCCTGCGAGATCGCCGTCGTGACCGCGACGGGGAACTCCGCCTGGGCGTCCGGGACATGGGTCGGAGCCGGGTGCGACGTGGCCTCGCGGACCTCGGCGAACACCTTCTCCAACTGCCCCTGGAAGTCCTGGAGCGCCTGCTCGGCCTCTTCCAGCGTGATGTCGCCGCGACCGATCAGCGACTCGGTGTAGAGCTTGCGCACCGAGCGCTTCTTGTCGATCAGGGTGACCATCTGCGGGTTGGTGAACTGCGGGTTGTCGCCCTCGTTGTGACCGCGGCGGCGGTAGCAGATGAGGTCGATCACGACGTCCTTGTTGAACGTCTGGCGGAACTCGAACGCGAGCCGCGCCACCCGGACACACGCCTCCGGGTCGTCACCGTTGACGTGGATGATCGGCGCCTCGATCATGCGCGCGACGTCGGTGGCGTACATCGAGGAGCGCGAGGCCTCCGGGGCGGCGGTGAAGCCGACCTGGTTGTTGATCACCACGTGCACCGTGCCGCCGGTGCGGTAGCCGCGCAGCTGCGACATGTTGAGCGTCTCGGCGACGACACCCTGGCCCGCGAAGGCCGCGTCGCCGTGCAGCGCGACGGGCAGCACGGTGAAGTCCGTGCCCGCCTTGTTGATGATGTCCTGCTTGGCGCGCGCGATGCCTTCGAGGACCGGGTCGACCGCCTCCAGGTGCGAGGGGTTCGCCGCCAGCGAGACCTTGATCTGCTCGCCGTCGAGACCGGTGAACGTGCCCTCGGCGCCCAGGTGGTACTTCACGTCGCCGGAGCCGTGCATCGACTTCGGGTCGAGGTTGCCCTCGAACTCGCGGAAGATCTGCGCGTACGACTTGCCGACGATGTTCGCCAGGACGTTGAGCCGGCCGCGGTGGGCCATGCCGATGACGACCTCGTCGAGCCGCGACTCGGCCGCCGAGTCGATGACCGCGTCGAGCAGCGGGATGACGGACTCGCCGCCCTCCAGCGAGAACCGCTTCTGGCCCACGTACTTGGTCTGGAGGAACGTCTCGAACGCCTCGGCGGCGTTGAGCCTGCGCAGGATCCGCAGCTGCTCCTCGCGCTCCGGCTTGGAGTTGGAGCGCTCGATGCGGTCCTGGAGCCACTTGCGCTGCTTCGGGTCCTGGATGTGCATGAACTCCACACCCGTGGTGCGGCAGTACGAGTTGCGCAGCACACCCAGGATGTCGCGCAGCTTCATCATCGACTGACCGGCGAAGCCGCCGACCGCGAACTCCCGCTCCAGGTCCCACAGGGTGAGGCCGTGCTCGGTGATGTCCAGGTCGGGGTGCTTGCGCTGGCGGTACTCCAACGGGTCGGTGTCGGCCATGACATGGCCGCGCACCCGGTAGGAGTGGATCAGCTCGAAGACGCGCGCGGGCTTGGTGACGTCCTCGTCGTGCGAGGCGTCGATGTCCTTGAGCCAGCGGACCGGCTCGTACGGGATCCGCAGCGCCTGGAAGATCTCGTCGTAGAACTCGTTCTCGCCGAGCAGCAGTTGACTGACGATCCGCAGGAACTCGCCGGACGCGGCGCCCTGGATGACCCGGTGGTCGTACGTGGAGGTCAGCGTCATGACCTTGGAGATGCCCAGCTTGTTCAGGGTGTCCTGCGACGTGCCCTGGAACTCCGCCGGGTAGTCCATCGATCCGACGCCCATGATGACCGACTGACCGGGCATCAGACGCGGCACGGAGTGCACCGTGCCGAGGCCGCCCGGGTTGGTCAGCGAGACGGTGACGCCCGTGAAGTCGTCCATCGTCAGCTTGTTGCCGCGGGCGCGGCGGACGATGTCCTCGTACGCCTGCCAGAACTCGAAGAAGTTGAGCGTCTCGGCCTTCTTGATGCCGGCGACGACGAGCTGGCGGTCGCCGTTCGGCTTCACCAGGTCGATGGCCAGACCGAAGTTGATGTGCTCCGGCTTGACCAGGGTCGGCTTGCCGTCCTTCTCCGTGAAGGAGTGGTTCATCATCGGCATGGCCTTGATGGCCTGCACCATCGCGTACCCGATGAGGTGCGTGAAGGAGATCTTGCCGCCGCGCGCCCGCTTCAGGTGGTTGTTGATGACGATGCGGTTGTCGAAGAGCAGCTTCACCGGGACGGCGCGCACGGACGTGGCCGTGGGCAGCTCCAGCGAGGCGTTCATGTTCTTCGCGACGGCGGCCGACGGGCCGCGCAGCGTCACGTACTCGGGGCCAGTGGGCTCCTCGGCCGGCGCCTGCGGCTCGGCCGCGGGCTTGGCGGCCGGCTTGGCGGCGGGCGCCGCCTTGGCCGGCGCGGGAGCCGCGGCGGCGGGCTTCGCCGGAGCGGCGGGGGCGGCGGCGGGCGCCTGGGACTCGGCCTTGGGGGCCTGGGCCTGCGCGGGAGCCGCCGCCACGGGACGCGCCGGGGCGGCGGGAGCCGTGGTGGTGGTCGTGGCGGCGCCGGTCGTGGCGGTCGGTGCGGCGCTCACAGCAGCCCCCGCGGCTGCGGTGGATGTCGCGGCCGGCTCCGGGGTCTTGTCCGCCGCACCGGTGTTGCCCGGCTTGTAGTCGGCGAAGAAGTCCCACCAGGCACGGTCGACCGAGTTCGGGTCCTGGAGGTACTGCTGGTAGATCTCGTCGACGAGCCATTCGTTCGGCCCGAAGGCGGCGGCAGGATTGCTTTCCTGCCCCGTTCGGTCGGTCGAGACGCTTGAGTTACTGGGGGACTGAGACGACACGGCGGCAACCGCCCTCTTCCGCTTCACAAGGTGATGGACAGCGGGAATCAAGGCTACGCCTACCGGACCGAGAGGAGCAGACCGGGCGGGGGCAACGTCATGCAAGTCACACCGGAAGGCGGGTTTCGGCGTAGGAATTGGCGGGAAACAAGCCAGGTTTCCTTGAAGCTGTCCTCGGAACTACGGACGCACCATGGGACCGACACCGCCTATTCCGCCCCTGAACAGGGGCCGCGTCGGCAACGCCTGACCGAAAAGCCCATGGAACGGGCTCTTCCGGTGCCTCCGGTCCGAACCCTACGTCAACCCCGCGCCCGGGGGATTCCCGGAAGTGTCACCTGGATGAGACACCCGCGTACGGATTCGGCCACCCCGATACGCCCGCCGTGCAGATCGACCGCCCAACTCGCGATCGCCAGCCCCAGTCCCGTACCGCCGTCACTGCCCGGACCGTGCGGCGACGGCGCGCTGCCCCGGTTGAAACGCTCGAAGACCCGGTGCCGCTCCGGCTCCGGAATCCCCGGCCCCTCGTCCTGGATCTCCAGATCCAGCGACTCCGGACCGTGCCCGCGCCGCGCCCGCACCGTCACCCGGCCGTGCGGCGGGCTGTGCTTGACCGCGTTGTCGATGAGATTCGCCACCACCTGGTGCAGCCGCTCCGCGTCCGCGTGCGCCGTCAGCTCCGGCGGCGACACATCCAGATGCAGATGCACGTCCGTACGGGTGTGATTGCCCGACCCCGAACTCAGCGCGCGCTGCGAGGCCGCGAGATTGGCCTCCTTCAGCACCCCGGACAGATACGGCCACACCTCGAAGCGCCGCGCCTTGAGCGGCAGTACGCCGTTGTCGAGCCGGGAGAGATCCAGCAGCGTCTCGACGAGCCTGCCCAGGCGCTCCGTCTGCTTCAGCGCGGTGCGCATCGTCTCCGGGTCGGCGGCGGACACCCCGTCCACCACGTTCTCCAGCACGGCGCGCAGCGCCGCGATCGGCGTACGCAGCTCGTGCGACACATTGGCGACCAGCTCCTTGCGGTGCCGGTCCACGGCCTCCAGGTCGTCCGCCATGCGATTGATGGTGGAGGCCAGGTCGCCCAGCTCGTCCCGGCGGTCCGCGCCGCTGACGCGCCGCGTGTAGTCACCGTGCGAGATGCCCTTCGCGACGGTGTTCATCTCGTCCAGCGGGGCCGTCAGACCGTGCGCCACGAACTGCGTGATCAACAGCGTCGCGATCATCGAGAACACCGTGATGAAGCGCAACTCCGTCTCGGTGCGCAGCGCCACCATCAGCAGGCCCGTGGTGATGAGCACGGAGACCACGACGAGCATGCCGAGCTTCGTCTTGATCGAGAACGGCCGCAGACCGCCGCCGTCGGGCCCGCCGAGCGACCCGTGACCGGCCCTGATGCGGGCCGGGCCCTTGCGCGCGGGACCCTGCGGGTCGTGCCGGGGGCCGCTCCTGGCGCCGCCCCTGACCGGCCGGGAGGCACGCGCGGAGCGCGGCGTACAGCCGGCCCGGCCCGTACGCCCCGAGCCCTCGTCCCGCTCGCCTCTGCCGCCCGGCGACCGGCTCATGGCGCCGGTGTCTCCAGGGCGTACCCCACCCCGTGCACCGTACGGATCCGCTCCGCGCCGATCTTCCGGCGCAGCGCCTTGATGTGGCTGTCGACCGTACGGGTGCCCGAGGCGTCCGCCCAGTCCCACACCTCCGCCAGCAGCTGCTCCCGCGAGAGCACCGCGCGCGGTGTGTTCGCCAGACAGACCAGCAGGTCGAACTCGGTGGGCGTCAGATGGACGTCCTCGCCGCGCACCCGCACCCGGCGCTGCGCGTGGTCGATCTCCAGCTCACCGAGCCGCAGGATGCCGCTGCGCGGCGTCACGGCGGCCAGCGCCGCGCGTTCCACCCTTCGCAGCAGCACATGCACCCGGGCCGCCAGCTCCCGCATCGAGAACGGCTTGGTCATGTAGTCGTCGGCCCCGACACCGAGCCCCACGAGCATGTCGGTCTCGTCGTCGCGCGCCGTCAGCATCAGCACCGGCACCGGACGCTGCGCCTGGACGCGGCGGCAGACCTCCAGACCGTCGAAGCCGGGCAGCATCACGTCGAGCACCATCAGATCCGGCTGCCACGCCTCGGCGGCGTCCACCGCGGCCGGGCCGTCGACGGCCGTCTGGACGACGAAGCCCTCGGCACGCAGCCGGGCCGCGATGGCGTCCACGATCGTCGCGTCGTCCTCGACCACGAGCACACGGCGCTGCGCGCCGGGAGTGGCCGCGACCCCGTTCTGGCTGGTGTGTGTCTGCTCCATCGCCCCGCCCCTGGTACGTTCCGCGATCCGTGTTCCTCGATCCACCGTCTGCGCGCAGTTGGTGGATCCCGTGTGTGAGGAGCAGCGTAGAGGCACCGGAGGGCTCCCGGCTACGCAGGGCGAACGGCGAGGTGGACCGCGTCAGGGACGCCCCGGGCAACTTGGATCTCTTCCGTCCTAACCCCGGTGAAACCGGCATTCCGCAGTGCTTCCTCGAAGGCCGGGGAGGGCTGCGCGGACCAGACGGCGAGCACTCCGCCGGGGTTGAGCCGGGCCCGGCAGGCGGCCAGTCCGCCAGGTGTGTAAAGGCTCGCGTTCTCGTCCGTGACGGTCCAGTCCGGCCCGTTGTCGATGTCGAGGCAGAGGGCGTCGTAGGTGTCGAAGGGCTCGTCGCCGGGCTCGCCGGGGGCCTCCGTCGTGTCGGAGTCCTCGACCTCCGTACGGATGTAGGCGACAAGATCGGTGTGGAGGATCACAGTGCGGGGGTCGCCGAGCGCGGCGCCGGAGATCCGGGCGAGCGGTCCCTGGTGGTGCCAGTCGATGACGGCCTGCTCGCGCTCGACCACCACGATCCGGCCCCAGCGCTCGTCGGCGGCGGCGTGTGCGAGGGAGAAGCCGACGCCGAGCCCGCCGATGAGCACGGAGGGCCGGCCGTCGCGGCGGTCGGGGGCGAGGGCGGCCTGCGCGGCGTCGATCAGCAGGCGCTCGGACCGGCCGTCGGAGGTGTCCATCAGGAACGTGCCGTTGGCGATGATCTCGTGGATGTCACCGCCGCCGGGATCGCTGCTCGGCCGCCTCCTCAGGACGACCTCGCCGTACGGGCCGTCACGCCGGTCGAGGGTGACGGGGCGGTCGTCGGCCGCTTCGGAGGTGGGGTCGGGCACGGGGGTGTCTCCTCGGTTCAGCGGCGGACATGTCCGCTGACATGCCCGCCGACATCCTCGCGGGGGGAGCGGGGCGACGACAAACGGGGGCGGTGAGGGGAGTGGTCGCGCGGGTGCGGGTGCGTCGTGCGGGTGCGCGTGTGGGTGTGCCGTGCGGGTACGGGCGCCCGGTCCGGGCGGAGCGACTGCGAGGCGTGGGAGGAGTCCGGCGCGCGCCCGGTTCCGCCTCGGTCTCCCCGAAGACGCGTGGGCCGGACCGGGCGCGGTACGTCACCTCCACGGGGTGTCACGCCGGGAGGCCCTCCCAGAACTCCGCGAGGACCTTCGCGCCCCGCGCGGGATCCTCCAGCATCCACCAGTGCCCGAGCCCCGTGAGCGTCGCCGACCGGGCGCCGGCCCGCTCGGCGGCCCGGTGCCGCTGCGCCGGACTGCCGACCGCGTGGTCCTCGGTGGCGATCAGTACCAGGCCCGGGCGGGCGGCGGCCGAGGCCAGGTCACGGCCTCTGTCCGCCAGCGCGGGCTGCCGGGCGGAACGGTAGAGGGAGAGGATGGCCTCACCCATCTCCGCGCCCTGACCGGCCGCGATCTTCCCGGCAGTCGGCGCCGGGATGCCCCACTGGGCCATGGTCGCCGCACGGTCGGGAAGCTCCGCCCCGAAGACTTCTGCGACGGTGCGCTCACCCTCGCCCGGCGTCAGCCAGATCTGCGCATGGGGGTGCCACACGTAGTCGGGCTCGAAGAGGCCGGCCACGTCCGAGACCCAGCTGTGCAGAAGATCCGGACGGCTGATCGCCACATTGACGGCGTGCACGCCGCCGAAGTCGTGACCGACAAGGTCCACAGGTGCGCCGAACGCGGAAAGCTCCCCCACCAGCCAGTCCCGGTAGCCCTCAACGGTGGCGCTGAAACCGTCGGGCCGGGGCGCTCCGAAAGCGGGCGGCGACAGCGGCACCACATCACGGTGCCCGAGCTTCTCAAGCTCCTCCAGCAGCGGCTCCCAGACGGCGGAGGTCTCGGGAACTCCGTGAACGAGAACCTTGGTACGTGTCTCCTTGCCCATCTTCGCTCCTGATGCTCGATGTGTTCGCTCCGGGGGCGTCCCGACGGCGCGCTGAAGCGGTCCGTGCGCCGCGCCCGGAGCAGCTGGTTGGAGTCGGGGTGTTGCTGTGGTGAGAGGGGATGAGCGGGAGGGCATCGGTCAGCCGAGACGGGAGATGGCCGAATCCCTCACTGTCTCGATGCCGTTCCGATCCGTTCGCTGTCGATCCTGCGGGAGATCGGGGAGACTATCCATGACGCACAGTCCGTCGTTCTTTACGTATCGTCCAGTAGGTGTCGTCGGTGCTCGGTGCTCGGTTTCGGAGATCCGGTGGCCGACTCGACGGCCCCGGCGGCGCACTGGTGCAGAACCACCTCGCACAGATCCTGCTCGTCCACATGCTCCGCGCCCACGCCGGCCAG
The DNA here is from genome assembly GCF_042870175.1 of Streptomyces sp. NPDC006643. Lineage (NCBI taxonomy): Bacteria > Bacillati > Actinomycetota > Actinomycetes > Kitasatosporales > Streptomycetaceae > Streptomyces > Streptomyces sp. NPDC006643. The sequence goes on from NZ_JBIAHA010000003.1 coordinate 29,452, forward strand.
ACCGACCGGCCCACCGGCTGGCTGGGCGCCCTCAACGAGGACGGCATCGGCGCCGCCCTGCGCGCCGTGCATGAAAGCGCCTTCAGCACCGCCTTCCGCCGCGTCGTCGGCACATCACCCGCACAATTCCGCAACCAAGCACGACAGCCACCACGCCCGGCCGCGAACGGCAACCGGCGTGCCCGCCAACGCAGTTGAGCGTGGAACTGCCGACGCCGCAACGAGGCTGAGCGGGCGGTGCTTCCGCGGCAGGCGCGTCCGGCGCCGCCTTGTCTACCGCTGCGCTGTCTGTCGTGCGGCAACACCAACAGGAGTTGTTGACGCTTCAAGTCGACTGGTGTAATTATTGACGCATCAAGTTCGAACGGAACGCCACATCGATCCAGGAAAGGACTACGGGATGCAGGTCACATCATTGGGCGGGCTCGAGGTCTCGCGTATCGGGCTCGGTGCGATGGGCATGTCGGCGTTCTACACGGGCGCCGGACGTGAGGAAGCCCAGTCGATCCGCACCATCCACCGCGCGCTGGACCTCGGTGTCACGCATCTGGACACCGCTGAGGTGTACGGGCCCTACGTGAACGAGGAACTGGTGGGCCGCGCGATCAGGGGCCGCCGGGACCAGGTCGTGCTCGCCACCAAGTTCGGTCTCGTCTCCCACACCGGCCGACCCGGTCTCGACGGCACCCCCGCCAACATCCGAGCGGCCGTCGACGGCTCGCTCCGGCGGCTGGGAATCGACCACATCGACCTCTACTACCAGCACCGGACCGACCCCGGCACCCCCGTCGAGGAGACCGTGGGAGCACTGAGCGCCCTGGTGACGGCGGGCAAGGTGCGCCACATCGGACTGTCCGAGGCGTCCGCGGCGACGATCCGCCGCGCCCATGCCGTCCATCCGGTGTCCGCCGTCCAGACCGAGTACTCGCTGTGGACACGCGACCCCGAACCGGACGTGCTGCCCACGCTGCGAGAGCTCGGGATCGGACTGGTCCCCTACTCGCCGCTCGGGCACGGCTTCCTCACCGGCGACATCCGCTCCCTCGACGGCCTGGACACCAACGACTGGCGGCGCACCAATCCCCGTTTCACCGGGGACAACTTCGTACGCAACCTGCGCATCGTCGACCAGGTGGTCGAGATCGCCGCCGACGTCGGAGCGACGCCCGCGCAGGTCGCCCTGGCCTGGCTGCTCGCCCAGGGCGAGGGCATCGCGCCCATTCCGGGAACGAAGCGCATCGACCGGCTGGAGGAGAACACCGCCGCCGACAGCATCCGGCTCACTCCCGACCACCTCGCCCGCCTGCGGGATCTGACGCCCGCGTCCGGCGCCCGCCACGCCGAGCCCGACATGGCCGTGATCGACCTCTAGAAGCGACGCCTGGCACCCGCCCCCCCCATGAAGCAGGGGCGACCCTCGCGGCACGGCCCGCCCGTACCGCGACCGAAGCCAAACGAACGACGAACGACGAACGACGAACCACGAATGACGAACGACGAACGAACGGAACTGGACATCGTGCAGAACAAAGTGATCCGTGTCGGCATCATCGGAGCCGATACGAAAGCGAGCTGGGCAGGCGCATCCCACATCCCCGCACTCGCGGCGCAGCCGCAGTTCTCCCTGGAGGCCGTGGCGACCCGGCACGAAGACAGCGCACGCCGCGCCGCCGAGACCTTCGGCGCCAAGCGGTGGTTCGCCGACCCCTACGCGCTCATAGAAGACCCCTCGATCGACCTCGTCACCGTCGCGGTCAAGGTCCCGGCCCACCGCGAACTGGTCCTCGCCGCCCTGGCGGCGAACAAGGCCGTGTACTCGGAATCCCCCCTGGGCACCACCGTGGCACAGGCGGAAGAGATGGCCGGCGCGGCCGGCTCGCTCCACACCGCGATCGGCCTGCAAGGCCGCCTCAACCCCTCCGTACGCCGCGCCGCGGACATCATCGCGCAGGGCCGCCTCGGCCGGCTGCTCTCGGCACGGGTCACCGCGACGACCTTCGGAAACGGCCCGGAATCGGCCAGCGCCTACGAGTACTTCGACAAGGCAGCGGCAGGCGCCGGCTTCCTGACCATCGCGGCAGGCCACGTCCTGGACGTCATCGAAACGGTCCTCGGCGACATCACCGAAATCGACGCGCGCACCGAACTCCTCTGGCCGGAGGTCAAATTGGCCGACACCGGCGCCACAACCGTCCGCGAGGTCCCGGACCACCTCGACGCCATCCTGAAGACCGCGTCAGGCGCTCCGGTCGGAGTACAGATCCTGGCCGGCGTGCCCGTACCGGACGCCCACTTCAGCATGGAGATTCGCGGAGCCGACGGCTGGCTGAAACTGACCGGCAACCACCCCGCGGGCGTCCAGGTCGGCGACCTCGCACTGTCGTCAAGCGCGGACTTCACCCCACCCGACAGCCCCGTCGCCACCGGCACCGGACCCACCGCCGCCGACATCTGGACAGGCGCGTCCATCAACGTCGGCGAGGTCTACGCCAGCCTCGCCCGCGACATCACCAACGGCACCCACCACACCCCGGGCTTCACCCACGCCGCCCACAACAGCCGCCTCATCGCCCGAGTCGAACAAGCCGCGCGAACCGGCGTCCGGCACTGACGGCACTGACGGCACTGACGGCAAATGTCTCGCTTCACGCCTCGGCCGGCCCGGCCGACCGGTCCTCCCGGACAGGCATGAGCGACGCCGGCGACATCTCGGCCGGATGTCCGCGGTCACCTCGCGGACATCCGGCCCGGCCGCGAGAACCGTGAGGAATTGCAGATCGACTCCGTAGAGGAAAGAAGCATGAAAGAGCTGGAAGGCAAACAAGTTCTGGTGACGGGTGGCTCACGCGGTATCGGCGCCGCGATCGCCCTGGCACTCGCCAGAGACGGCGCCGACGTCGCCATCAGCTACGAACGCGCCGCCGACCGAGCACAGGACGTCGTCGATCAGATCGAACGTGAGGGGCGGCGCGGCATTGCTCTTCAGGCGGACAGCGCCGATCCCGACGCCAACGAACGGTTGGTGGAACACGCGGTCCGCGAGCTGGGCGGCCTCGATGTGCTCGTCAACAACGCCGGAACCATCCGCCATGGCGACCTCGTCGACCTCAGCCCGGACGACATCAGCACCGTTCTGCACGTCAACGTGCGCGGAACCGTGCTGACCACGCGGGCTGCCATCCCTCATCTGAAAGACGGGGGTCGCATCATCACCATCGGCTCGACGCACGGAGACCGTGTGCCGTTCTCCGGAGTGACCCTCTATGCGCTGACCAAGTCCGCCCACCACTCATTCACCCGAGGTCTGGCGCGTGAACTCGGCCCGGCCAACATAACTGTCAATCTGGTGCAGCCCGGCCCTGTAGACACCGCGCTGAACCCCGGCGACGGCGCCGACGCCGACTACATCCGCAGCCTTGTGCCACTCGGGCGATACGGCACGACCGACGAGGTGGCGGCCCTCGTGGCTTTCCTGGCAAGCCCGGCCTCCTCATACATGACCGGTTCAGTCCTCACCATCGACGGAGGGATGAACGCCTGACAGAGGGTGCCCGCTGAACCGTCCGGGGTGGGCCATGATTGTCGTGGCATCAGCAGTGGTTCGCGGATGCGGGCAGCGACGCACAGTCGCCTGGGCAAGGCCGGAGGTTCATTTCTCTGCGGAGTCATTTCGCCGCGTCACGACCAGGAGTCCGACCGCCTTCACCGAACCATTGAAGGACCGCGGGAAATCCACCCGTACGCCCCGTGCAATGGGGCTCAGTCGGCAGCAGACCCATCTCATCAATTGGAGCGCGCCATGAAGGTTCTCATCGTTCTCACCTCGCACGACGAGCTCGGCGACACCGGCCGTAAGACCGGGTTCTGGCTGGAGGAACTGGCGGCGCCGTACTACCGCTTCAAGGAGACCGGCGCGCAGATCACGCTTGCTTCCCCGAAGGGCGGGCAGCCGCCGCTGGACCCCAAGAGCAATGAGCCCGACTTCCAGACCGACGCCACCCGGCGCTTCGAGGCCGACCCGGAGGCGACCGAGGCACTGGCGAACACCGTGCGCCTGGACGCGGTTTCGGCCGGCGACTTCGACGCGGTCTTCTACTCCGGCGGGCACGGACCGCTGTGGGACCTGGCCGAGGACACCGTCTCCGCGCGGCTGATCGAGTCGACCCTGCGCTCGGGCAAGCCGGTGGCACTTGTGTGCCACGCGCCCGGCGTGCTGCGGCACACCGTCAACGAGGACGGCACCGCGCTGGTGGCGGGCCGGAAGGTCACCGGATTCGCCAACTCCGAGGAGGCGGCCGTCCAGCTCACCGATGTCGTCCCCTTCCTTGTCGAGGACGAGCTGACCAGGCTCGGCGGCCTCTACTCCAAGACCGACGACTGGCAGCCCTACGTCCTGAAGGACGGTCTGCTGATCACCGGCCAGAACCCGGCCTCCTCCGCGCCCGCGGCGGACGCCCTGATCAAGCTGATCACCACGGGCGACGTGTAGGCGCCTGCTTCGTCCTGCTCAGCGAACCAGACCCAAGAAGTCAATTCGTGGAACGGTGAAGCACTATGTCCGCCACAGAAGTACTCAAGCGCCTGGAACAGGCCATAACCAGCCACGATCTCGATGGGATGGTCGACTGCTACACCGAGGACTACCGCTCGGACCTGCCCCTCCACCCGCAGCGCAGCTTCGTCGGGCGCGAGAACGTACGGAGAACCTGGACGGGTCTCTTCGAGCACGTACCGGATCTGGTGGCCGAGGTGCTCCGGTCGGTCGAGAACGGCGACGAGTTGTGGAGCGAATGGGAGATCCGGGGAACGACTCGCGACGGGCAGCGGTTCCTCACCCGGGGTGTGGTCATTCTGTGGGTCGACGGGACGCGTATCACCTCGACCAGGTTCTATCTCGACAACGTCGACCCTGAGAACCCCGACACCACAAGCTGAGGGCCCGTAAAGAGCTGGCGCTGTAACCGGCGACAGGGGGAGTGGCCGGTGAGCCCAGTTCTTGCCCCGGTCGATCGGCCTCTCCACCTCCTTACGGCGCTGCCGCCCCGGCCCTTACGGCGCTGCCGGGCCGGATTCGCCGCCGTCCCGGAGCCGTACCCTGGCCGTATGGCAAAGGCTGAGGCTGACCGTATGGGGGTCGTCACCGCGCTCGTACGTTCCTCGTTCCTGGTGAACGCCGTCTACGCGAAGGTCAGCCGGGAGTACGGACTGCCCCCGCAGCAGGGGCAGTTGCTCTGCGTGCTGATGCCTCAGCCGTACGGGATGAGCGAGCTGGGCGCGATGCTCGGGCTCGCGAAGTCGAGCCTCACCGGTCTGGTCGACCGGACCGCCCAGCGCGGCCTCGTGCGGCGTGAGCCGGAACCGCACGACGCGCGCGCGGTGCGGGTCGCGCTCACCGAGGAGGGGCGGGTGCTCGTGGACGCGTTCTACGAGGCGACCCGCCGCGCCGTCGACGCGCTGCCCTCGGGTCTCGACGCGGGCGACCGCGACCGGCTCGCGGAGCTGCTCGCCCGGGTGGTGCGCGACAACGAGGTGCCGGCGGTCTTCGCGGAGACCCCGGCCGCCGGCGGCTGAGTCCCCGGGGCTTTCACGCGGTGCCGAACAGTTCCACGAACCGCGCGGTCCCCAGATCCGCCCCCTTGTACTGAGAGACCGCCGCCGCGCTCAGTACGGACGGCCCGTCGGGCGACGGCACCTGACCGACACCGCCGTGCGGGCCGAGCGGCAGCAGGATCGAGGGGACGGGGGACGGCCGGTACACGGAGGCCGCGTCCTCGCCCCGTATCTGCGCGAGGATGTTCGCCGCGACGACGGCGGCGTGCCGCACCGCGTGGCCGGCCATCTTCGACTCGGCGAGAGCGGCGAGGTCGCCGAGCGCGTAGACGTGCCGGTGCACCTGGCCGCGCGCGTCGACGTTGAGCGTGTCCGTCACGCTCACCTGGCCCCGCGGTGTCCGGGCCGGGGCCAGCTCCTCGCCGAGGTAGTCCCCACTGGTGGTCACCCCGTGGCAGCGGAACCAGATGTCGGCGGCCAGCTCCCCGCCCCCCACCGTCGGGACGGTGAACGCCCCCGCCCGCCCCGGCACGGCCGACGGCTCCCGCGCGAGCGCCGTGCCCAGCCGCAGCTCCACGTCCAGCGCGTCGAGCTGTCGGCGCAGGTCGTCCCGCATCTCCGGCGCGAAGGCGGGCATCAGCTGCTCGGCCGGGTCCACGACCGTCACCGCCTTCTTCGGCCATACGGCCTTGATCTCGCCCGCCAGCTCCAGCCCCACGGGCCCGGCGCCGACGATCAGCACCCGCTCGGCGCCCGCCAGTTCCTTGTGCGCCGCGCGTATCCGCTCCAGCGCCTCGGCGGTGACGTCCGTGTCCATCTTGGCCGGAAAGGGATAGCCGGAGCCCGAGGCCAGGACGAGGTAGTCGGCGTCCACGCGCGCGCCGGACGCCAGGGTGACGCCGCCCGTGTCCACGGAGACGGCACGCTCGCGGACGACCCTGCCGCGCTTCAGGAGTCTGTCGTACGGAAAGAAGATGTTGCCCGCCCAGTCCGGCCGCACCAGCGCGCGCAACGATCCGGCGGCGTGCACGAACGCGTCCTTCGGCTCGACGAGGACGACATCGGCCCCCTCGTCCAGCGCCTTGGCGACGGTCGCCCCGCCGTACCCGCCACCGACGACCACGACAACCGCCCGCGCACCGTCCGCCGCGCGCCCGCTCTCATCGGTGCTGTCTGTCCCGCTCATCACATCGGCTCCCCACGCACAGGAAAATTAGTTCGTGCCACGAACGATATTGGTTCGTAGTGCGAACTTCAAGCGCCCACCGACAGGCCGCCGCGCGCCCCGGCGGTCCGATCGCTCAGAGCGAACACCCACCCCGGGTATCCGGGGAACAACCGCAGGCTCACAAGCATTGAGTCCACATAGCTCAACTTTTTGACTGCCGAAGGGGAGACCATGGCTGCCACGTCCACACCGCTCACCCTGCCCGTGCTGCCGCTCGACGACGAGGTCGTGCTGCCGGGGATGGTGGTGCCGCTGGACCTGTCCGACACCGAAGTACGTGCCGCCGTGGAGGCCGCCCAGGCTGCCGCCGGCGACGACTCCGACGGGGGAAAGCCGAAGGTGCTGCTCGTGCCGCGCCTCGACGGGGCATACGCGGGGACCGGCGTCCTCGGGACCGTCGAGCAGGTCGGCAGGCTCTCCGACGGCGACCCCGGCGCCCTGATCCGCGGCAGGGGCCGCGTCAGGATCGGCGCCGGTACGTCCGGGCCCGGCCGGGCCCTGTGGGTCGAGGGGCTGCGCGTCGAGGAGACCGTGCCCGACCCGCTGCCCGGGTCCGTCACCGAACTGATCAAGGAATACAAGGCTCTCGCCACCGACTGGCTGAAGAAGCGCGGCGCCTGGCAGGTCGTGGACCGTGTCCAGCAGATCGAGGACGTCTCGCAGCTCGCCGACAACGCCGGCTACTCGCCGTTCCTCAGCACGGCCCAGAAGGTCGAGCTGCTGGAGACCGCCGACCCGGTGGCCCGGCTGAAGACGGCGACCGACCAGCTCCGCGAGCACTTCGCCGAGCAGGACGTCGCCGAGTCCATCGCCAAGGACGTCCAGGAGGGCGTGGACAAGCAGCAGCGTGAGTTCCTGCTGCGGCGCCAGCTCGACGCCGTACGCAAGGAACTGTCCGAGCTGAACGGCGACCCCGGGGACGAGTCCGACGACTACCGCTCCCGTGTGGAGGCCGCCGATCTGCCGGAGCACGTCCGCGAGGCCGCCCTCAAGGAGGTCGACAAGCTGGAGCGGTCGTCCGACCAGAGCCCCGAGGGCTCGTGGATCCGCACCTGGCTGGACACCGTCCTCGAACTGCCGTGGAACGAGCGGTCCAAGGACGCGTACGACATCCGGGGCGCCCAGCGCGTCCTCGACGCCGAGCACGCGGGCCTGGAGGACGTGAAGGAACGGATCACGGAGTATCTGGCCGTCCGCAAGCGCCGTGACGACCGCGGACTCGGTGTGGTCGGAGGCCGCCGCGGCGGCGCCGTCCTCGCTCTCGTCGGCCCGCCCGGCGTCGGCAAGACCTCCTTGGGAGAGTCCGTCGCGCACGCCATGGGACGCTCCTTCGTCCGTGTCGCGCTCGGCGGTGTCCGGGACGAGGCGGAGATCCGGGGCCACCGGCGTACGTACGTGGGCGCGCTGCCCGGCCGTATCGTCCGGGCGATCAAGGAGGCCGGTTCGATGAACCCGGTCGTCCTGCTCGACGAGATCGACAAGGTCGGCTCCGACTACCGGGGCGACCCGGCCGCCGCCCTCCTCGAAGTCCTCGACCCGGCACAGAACCACACCTTCCGCGACCACTACCTGGAGGTCGAACTCGACCTCTCCGACGTGGTCTTCCTCGCCACCGCGAACGTCCTGGAAGCCATCCCGGAGGCCCTGCTCGACCGTATGGAGCTGGTCCGGCTCGACGGCTACACCGAGGACGAGAAGGTCGTCATCGCACGCGACCACCTGCTGCCCCGGCAGCTGGAGCGGGCCGGTCTGGAGACCGGCGAGGTCACACTTGAGGACGACGCGCTGCGCAAGCTCGCGGGCGAGTACACCCGCGAGGCGGGCGTACGTAACCTGGAGCGCTCCATCGCCCGACTGCTCCGCAAGGTCGCCGCACAGCACGAGCTGGGCGAGCGCGAACTGCCCTTCTCCGTAGGAGACGGCGATCTGCGCGCTCTGATCGGCCGGCCGCACCATGTGCCCGAGTCCGCCCAGGACCCGGCCGAGCGGCGCACCGCGGTGCCGGGCGTGGCCACCGGCCTCGCCGTCACCGGCGCGGGCGGAGACGTCCTCTTTGTGGAGGCGTCGCTGGCCGACCCGGAGACGGGTGGTTCGGGTCTGACCCTGACCGGCCAGCTGGGCGACGTCATGAAGGAGTCCGCGCAGATCGCGCTCTCCTTCCTGCGCTCGCACGGCGCCGAACTGGAGCTGCCCGTGGCCGATCTGAAGGACCGGGGCGTGCACATCCACTTCCCGGCGGGCGCGGTGCCCAAGGACGGTCCGAGCGCGGGCATCACGATGACGACGGCGCTCGCCTCGCTGCTGAGCGGACGCCAGGTCCGTACGGATGTCGCCATGACCGGCGAGGTCTCGCTGACCGGGCGGGTCCTGCCCATCGGCGGTCTGAAGCAGAAGCTGCTGGCCGCGCACCGGGCGGGCATCACGACCGTCGTGATCCCGAAGCGGAACGAGGCGGACCTGGACGACGTCCCCGCCGAGATCCTGGAGAAGCTCCAGGTGCACCCGGTGACGGATGTACGCCAGGTCCTGGACATCGCCCTGTCCTCGGCGACGGCGGCAACGGCGACGGAGATCCCCGTCGCGGCGTGAGCGCCCGCGTCACCCGCGCCGCACGTAGCGCGCGGAACGACCGAGAGGGACCCCCCGGCACTCGGCGCCGGGGGGTCCCTCCCGTTCTTCCACGGCTGCCGGCGATCCGCCTCGACCGGCCCTCCGTTTCCGGTCGAGGCCGCCGTCGCCCGGTGTCAGCCGTTCGCGAGAGCCACGACCCGGTCGAGCGCGCCGTTGAACCTGTTGTGGTCGCCCACGATGGGCCCCGTGGAGGTGTACTGCCACATCGTGTAGAAGCCCCAGCCGGCCGGGAGTTCACCCACCGTGGTGTTGTAACGCGCCACCCAGAGCGGGTTCGTGGCGCCGAAGCCCGCGTAGTTGCCCGTGCACTGGGTCCACCAGCTGGTCGCCGTGTAGATCACGGCGTCACGGCCGGTACGCGCCTTGTACGTGTTCAGGAACTCCCGTATCCACGCGACCATCTGCGCCTGCGTCTTGCCGTAGCAGGCGGCGCCGTACGGATTCCACTCGATGTCCAGCACACCAGGAAGGGTCTTGCCGTCGCGCGACCAGCCGCCGCCGCCGTCGACGAAGTAGTTGGCCTGGTTGGCACCGCTGGAGTCGTTCGGCGTCGCGAAGTGGTAGGCGCCGCGGATCATGCCGATGTTGTACGAGCCGTTGTACTGCTGCGCGAAGTACGGGTTCTTGTAGTAGTTGCCTTCCGTGGCCTTCACGTACGACCACTTCACGCCGCTGCTCCACAGGGACGACCAGTTGACGTTCCCCTGGTGGCTGGAGACGTCGACGCCCTCGGTCTGCACCGCCCGGTTCGCGGGCGCCGGGACGCCGCCCTGGCCGTCGTGCTCGATGACGCCCATGCCCATGTGGGCCGAGCCGCGCGGGGGGATGTCCGAGGTGCGGGGGGTGCCGTCGGCGCTCGCCGCGCCCGGCAGAGTGAGGAGAAGAGCGAGAGCCGCGAGGAGGGCGCCCGCCAGGGTGAGGCGGCGGCGCCCTGAGGTTCTGGATCTGTGCACGGACATGTTCGTGCCTCCGAGAACGTTCGAGGGGGGAGCTCATGACATGTCGACATGTCTAGGAGTGGACATGCCAACACTCGCGCTGTGTATGACGCTACGGGGGGCCGACGGAGCGGCGGAAGGGGCGCAAGCCGGTGCCGTTGGTATAAACCTGCGAAATAATGACGGAGCTGCGGCAATGGGCCGCGGCGACGGAAAACTTTCAGGAGCGGGAAAGCGCGCGATGGGTGTTATGGGTGCTGACGTGCACGGGGACAGTACGGCGAATGAACCCGAACCGGCCGCAAAAAGTGATGTGGACCACGAATTCCTGGCGCTGGAACGGGAGTTGGCCGTCTTTCTGCGCCGCGCCCGAGCCAATTCCGGTGAAATGGCGCGCGAAGTCCACCCCGAACTGGAGCCGGCCGCCTACGGACTTCTTGTACGCCTGGAGGAGACCGGTCATCAGCGCGCCACCGATCTCGCCGTCTATTTCGGCGTCGGCAAGGCGACGATGAGCCGTCAACTGCACGCCCTGGAGGCACTCGGACTGGTCACACGCGAGCCCGACCCGGCCGACGGGCGCGCCTCGCTGGTCCGGCTCACCGGCGAGGGGGTCGCACGCTTCCGCCGGGTGCGCGACGCACGGCGCGAGCGGTACGTGCGCAAACTCGCGGACTGGGACCGGGCGGAGGTCGCCGAACTGGCACGGCTGCTGCATCACTTGAACGCGCGCGCGGAGAGCTGAAGCCGATCACGGCCGCGGGCCGATCGACGGGGGCGACCAGCGGGGGCGGCGGCGCTACGGCACAACGGCGCTACGTGGCTACGGCTCGACGTACACGACCGTCGCGTCGTCGTACGGCTTGCCCCGCCGGAAGGCGGTCCCGTCCGGGTCGGCGGACTCCGCCGCCCGCACCCGGTCGATCAGCTCCTGCGGTCCGCTCTTCCTGACCAGCGCCAGACAGTCCGCCCAGTCGCCCTCCCGGAACACCTCCACCCAGCGCGCCGCCCCGTCGGTGAGCCCCACGAAGGCCCGAACCTCCGAGACGGGCGTCCGCCCCGTCACGGCCTTCGCCGCCACACCCGGGTCGACGGCGGCTGTGAAGAAGCCGCCCTCCGCGTTGCGCAGGGCGTCCGTCGCGGCGGCCCGGCGGCGCACCTCGCGCGGGACCCGGTCCAGCCGGTCGTCCACGACGGCCCGCACCTCGCCGTCCGGCGACTCCACGAGAAGGGTCGAGTCCGAGAGGACCAGATGCTCGACCGTGTCCGCGTTCCAGCGCGCCATGACCACGGTCGCCTGAGGCGTTCGTGGGTGAGAAAGGTCACACGTCGCGCGGTGGGCGTCGGCCGTACGCCGGATGGACTCCGCCAGGACATCGGCGAGGCTCATCTCCCGCCGTGAAGCGGACAGTTCGGTCAGCGCCCCGCCCAGTCGCGCGGTGAACCACGGCACGCCGTGCACACAGCCGTCGTCGCCCGGCGGAGGCGTCACGCCGTCCAGTACGACGAGCGTGCCGCCGCTGCCGGCGGAGGGCGCGGCCACGGCGGTCCAGTCCTCGTTCGGGCGGGGGTGGCTGCCGGGGGCGGTGGCGATGTCGATGCGCATGAATCCCAGTCTGCCCGAGCTGCCCCGTACGCCCTCGTACGCCCCCGCCCGGTGCCGCGCCCGCCCGTGCGGCCCCGTCCGGTGCCCGCACCGCGACGTGCCCGGCGTACGCTCTCCTGCGCAGGGCGTCGGCGTCGTGCCTACGGATGGCCGGAACGATGGCCGGAATGAGCCGTTCCGCGACGATGTGGCCCGGCATCCTGCCAAAGCTGACGCCTAAGTTCCAACCGCCCCACCCTGCACATCCGTGCCGTGCGCCCGCGCGAGTTGTTCGCCAACTCCTCCTTGATGTTCACTCGTTCAGGTGGCGGAGCGGCCGATACGCGCCCCCTCCGAGAAACGCTGGAATGGTCGGAAGCCGTGCCAGGGGTGGAGGGGTTATCCGGGTGTGACCGGACGTCATCTCCGCTCCATGGGCGGACGAGTCGAGAATGCGAGCACCGGTGCAGAAGAAGCGGCCTCGGGGCAAGAGCGGCACGCGCGGCGGGTCCCAGGGCTCGGCCGAGCCCCGTAAGGCGGTACCGACCGGTGCGACCGGTGCGGCCGACGTGACCGCGGCCCCCGCCGGGAAGCCCGTACGCGTACGCAGTCGGCTGGTCGTCGCGGTCGCCGTCGTCGGCGCCACCGTCGTCGCGGCGGGCCTGCCCGCGGTCCTGGCTTCCTCGTCCGAACTGACCGACGCCCAGCGCCTGGTCACCCTCGCCGAGCTGAACCGGCAGACGGCCGTGCTCGCCCATTCCCTCGCCGACGAGCGCGACGAGGTCGTCGTCCATATCGCCGGAGGCCGCGAGGAGCCCGAGGGCGACAGCGGCGACGACGCCGACAACGTGCCCGGCGGCGCCCCCGCCACCCGCGTCGACCGGCAGATCGACGAGATCGACGCCGCGGCCTCTCCCGGCCTGCGCAGGGACCTCTCCACCGTCCCGTCCATCCGCCGCACCGCCCTCACCGGCAAGGGCACCGCGCTTGAGGCGTACCAGGCGTACACGGACGTCATCGCCAAACTGCACGCCATCAGCGACGAGGTCGCGGAGAAGACGCCGCCCGAGGCCGCCGACGGCACCCGCGCCCCCGCCGCCCTCGGCCGCGCCGTCGAGCAGGCGTCGGCCACCCGTGGTCTGCTGCTGGCCGCGCTCGCCGTACCGGAGCCCAAGAGCACCGCACCGCAGTACGACCCGGTCACCGGTCTCCCCGTCCAGCCCGACGACGGCGGCGAGGCCGCCGAGAACGACCGCACGCGCGACGCGCTCAGCGCCGCCGCCCAGCAGTCCCGCGTCCATGAACTGGCCTCACTCGCCGACTTCGACCAGTCCGCGGGCACCGTGGCGCGCGACTCCCTCGCCACGACCGTCACCGGGCCCGAGGTCAGCGCGGCCGAGAAGTACCTCTCCAGCCTTGCCGACAGCCCCGAACTCTCCGACAAGGACCGCGACGCCGATCAGGAGAAGGTCGCCTCGTCACTGTCCAGCCGTATCGAGCAGATGCGCGGCGTCGAGTCCGGCATCGGCTCCGGTGAACTCAAGCGGCTGGAGCGGCTACGCGACGACGGGGTCACCTCCCTGGAGCTGAGCATCGCGCTCCTCGGCGGGCTGCTGATCGTCGCCGTCGGCGCGTCCACCGCCGTCGCGCGCACGCTCACCCGGCCGCTCGCCGTCGTCCGGATCGGCGCCGCCCGCCTCGCCTCCGAGCCCACGACCGAGGAACCGGTCCGCTTCACCGGCCGCAACGACGAGTTCGGTCAGGTCGTACGGTCCCTCAACAGCCTGCACGCCACGCTCCTCGACGTGTCGGCCCGCGCCGACAAGCTCAACAACGAGCGCACCGGACTGATCGGCGCCCGGCAGGCGATGGCCGACCAGCGCGACGAACTCCAGCAGCGGATCGCCGACATCAACGCGCAACTGGAAGCGCTTCGGGACACCGTCCACCACACGTTCGTGAATCTCTCGCTGCGCACGCTCGGCCTCGTGGAACGCCAACTCGGCGTCATCGAGAGCCTGGAGGAGCGCGAGCAGGACCCGGACCGGCTCGGTGTCCTCTTCAAGATCGACCACCTGGCCACGGTCATGCGCCGGCACAGCGAGAACCTGCTGGTGCTCGCCGGGCACGAGCCCGGCGGGGGATACCCGGGGCCCGTGCCGCTCGTCGACGTGCTGCGCGCGGCCGTGAGCGAGATCGAGGAGTACGAGCGGGTCTCCATCCAGTCGCTGCCCCCGCGCGCCCAGCTGGCGGGCTTCGCCGCCGACGACATCAGCCATCTCGTCGCCGAACTCCTCGAGAACGCCACGTCGTTCTCGCCGCCCGACGCCCAGGTCGAGCTGTCGGGCTGGCTGCTGGAGAGCGGTGACGTGATGCTCTCGGTGCAGGACAAGGGCATCGGCATGCCCGCGGCGCGGATCGCCGAACTCAACGAACGGCTCACCGGCCCGGAGAAGACCGACAAGCAGCCGGGCGGGGCAGGGAAGCCGGGCAAGGCGGCGAAGGCGGCGAAGAAGGCGGCCAACGACGGCAAGGGCAAGGGCAGGAGCAACGGCAACGAAGCCGGTGCCGGCGACGGCACCGGCGAGGACGGGCTCGGCCTGCGCGTCGCCGTGCTGCTCGCCTCGCGCCACGGCGTCGAGATCACACTGCGCGAGCACCAGCAGGGCGGACTCGTGGCGGTCGTCGTACTGCCGCAGGCCCTGCTCCCGACGGTCCCGCCGCTCGCTGCCCCGCCCCGGTCGACGGTGGGCGGCACGGCGCCGACGCTGCTGCTGCCGGGGTCGGTCGCGGAGGCCAACTCCAATGAGCTGCACAGCCGTTCGGGCCGTGACCCGCTGACGGCGCCGCCGGTCGCCGACCCGTACGCCATCGGCCCGGACGCGCACGAGCGCGTCGCGGACATCGCGGACGAGGCGGACCTGGTTACGGAGCCGGTCACGGACGCGCAGGCGGATCCGGTCACGGACGCGCCCGTGGAGCCCGCCGCCGAGCCCGTCACCGAGTCTGTCTCCGACCCGGCCACGGACCCCGTCACGGACCCGGTCACCGAGCCCGTCGTCGACGCCGTCACGGACAAGGGACTGCCCAAGCGCACCCCGAAACTCCTCAAGCCCGCCGCCACGACGCCCGATCGGCCGGGTAGCGTCGACGCGGACGCGTTGCGCCGCAGGCTCGGTGGTTTCCACCGAGGGGTCAAGGACGGCAGGCGCGACGCCGACGCCGAGCTTTTGGAGCAGACCGACGTGGGGAAGCAGAGCAGTTCAGAGCAGACCAGTTCAGTACCACGGCAGCAGGACGCGGCGGAGGGGACCGGCGCTCGTACGGATGAGACGGGGGAAACTGTCGAGGAGGCACGCAGTTGACGGCGACCGGCACATTCGGACTGAGCAGTGAAGCCCGCAATCTCCACTGGCTGTTGACGAATCTCGTGGAGGAGGTACGCGGAGCACGCTCCGTCGCGGTCGTCTCGTCGGACGGGCTGCTGCTTCTCTCCTCGGACCCGGCACAGCACGACGCGGCGGACAGCGCGGGCGCGAACGAGAGCCCGCGCGGCTCCAGCGCCGACCTCGCGACCATCATCTCCGGCATCAGCAGTCTCACCCTCGGTGCGGCCGAACTGATGGACAGCGGCGGTGTGAAGCACACCATGGTCGCGATGGAGGAGGGCAGTGTCTTCGTCATGTCGATCAGCGACGGTTCGCTGCTCGGCCTGCACGCGGGCGCCGACTGCGACATGCATGTCGTGGCGTACCACATGGCGATGTTCGTGGGCCGGGCCGGACACGTACTGACCCCCGAACTCCGCAGCGAGCTGCGCAAGTCGATGGAGAGCGCCCGATGACATCGGTGCCCGCGACCGGATCGGCCCGCGGGCTCCCCGCCCGCGGCCCGTCCGGACGCGGCGCCGACCGCCGTGTCGCGCGCGTACGCCCGTACTCGCTGACCGGCGGCAGGACGCGCTTCGGCCATGTGCTGCTGGTCGAGACGTTCGTCGCCGCGCTGGAGGCGTCCGAGGAGCGCAAGGAACTGGCGGCGAGCGGTGCGGGCGCCACAGGCGGTCCCGGTGGCGCCGCGTCACGCGTCATGCCGGAGATGCGCGCCATCGTCGAACTGTGCCGGCGGATGCGGACCGTCGCCGAGATCTCGGCGCTGCTCAGAATTCCGCTGGGCGTCGTCCGGGTGCTGCTCAGCGATCTGGCCGACCAGGGAAAGATCCGTGTGTACGGGACCGGCCACGACAGCGGTCACCCGGACCGGGCGCTGCTGGAGAGGGTGCTGGGTGGACTCCGCCGTCTCTGACACGTCCGACGACGCGTCCGTCGCCCCGTCCGACGATGCGTCCGCCGCCCCGGCCCACGCGCCGACCGTCGCCGAAGAAGCCCCGCGCGACTGGCAGTTGGACCGCACCAGGGCCCCTGTCGCGACCAAGATAGTGGTCGCGGGCGGCTTCGGCGTGGGCAAGACGACCTTCGTCGGTTCGGTCTCCGAGGTCAGGCCGCTGCGCACCGAGGCGGTGATGACGCGCGCCAGCGAGGGGATCGACGATCTCGCGGCCACCCCCGAGAAGACGTCCACCACCGTCGCGATGGACTTCGGCCGCCTCACGCTCGACGACGACCTCGTGCTGTACGTCTTCGGCACCCCCGGCCAGCAGCGTTTCTGGTTCATGTGGGACGACCTGGTCCGGGGCGCGATCGGCGCCGTCGTCCTGGCCGACACCCGCAGGCTCTCCGACTGCTTCCCGGCGCTCGACTACTTCGAGAGTTGCGGCCTGCCGTACGTCGTCGCCGTCAACCACTTCGAGGGCACCGAGTCGTTCGAGGCCGAGGACGTACGGGAAGCGCTCACCGTACCGGCGCACGTTCCCGTGATGATCATGGACGCGCGCCGGCGGATCACCGTCGTCGAGACGCTGCTGGCCCTGGTGGCCCATGCCCTCGAAGCGGTATCCACATAGCCTGACAGCAGGCAGGCAAGCAGGCAGCAACATACGGAGAAACCCGCCATGCGGAAGATACTCGTCGTCGGCGCCGGACAGTCCGGCCTCCAGCTCGCCCTCGGACTCCAGGCGCACGGGTACGAGATCACCCTGCTGTCCAACCGCACGCCCGACGAACTCCGGTCCGGCCGCGTCATGTCCACCCAGTGCATGTTCCACACCGCGCTCCAGCACGAGCGCGATCTCCAACTGGCCTTCTGGGAGCCCCAGGCCCCGCGCGTCGAGGGCCTCGGCGTCTCGGTCGCCACGCCCGACTCGTCGCTCTCCTCCCTCTCCTCGCTCTCGTCCCTCTCCTCCGGCCACTCACGCGCGGTCGACTGGGTGGGCAGGCTCGACGGGATCGCCCAGTCCGTCGACCAGCGGATCAAGATGGCCGGCTGGATGGAGACGTTCGCCGAGCGCGGCGGCCAACTCGTCATCCACGGTGCGGCCGTGTCCGACCTGGACTACTTCTCCCGCCTGTACGACCTCGTCCTCGTCTCGGCCGGCAAGGGCGAGCTGGTCGCGATGTTCGGCAGGGACGCCGCCCGTTCCCCGTACGCCGCACCGCAGCGGGCGCTCTCCGTCGCGTACGTGCATGGGCTGGGCCCGCGCCCCGAACACCCCGAGTTCGACGCCGTCCGCTGCAATCTCGTGCCGGGCGTGGGGGAGTTCTTCGTGATGCCGACGCTGACCGTCTCCGGCCGCGCGGACATCCTGTTCTGGGAGGGCGTGCCCGGTGGCCCGGTCGACGTCTTCCAGGGCGTCGACGACCCGGCAGACCATCTCTCGCTGACGCTGGAGCTGATGGAGCGCTACACGCCCTGGGAGTACGCCCGCGCCATGAAGGTCGAGCTGACCGACGCGAACGCCACACTGACCGGCCGCTACACGCCCACCGTCCGCCACCCCGTCGGACGGCTGCCGGGCGGCGGACTCGTCCTCGGTGTCGCCGACGTCGTCGTGGCGAACGACCCCCTCACCGGACAGGGCTCCAACTCGGCCTCCAAATGCGCCGCTTCGTATCTGGAGTCGATCGTGGCGCACGGTGACCGGGAGTTCGACGAGGCGTGGATGCGGGCGACGTTCGACCGCCACTGGGAGAGCGCGCGGCACACCACCCGGTGGACGAACGCGATGCTCGCCCCGGCGCCGGAGCATGTGCTGAGACTGTTCGACGCGGCGGGCCGGCACCAGCCGATCGCCGACCGGTTCGCGAACGGCTTCAACGACCCGTCGGACTTCGAGCACTTCTTCTACGACGCCGAAAAGACCGACGCGTATCTCGCGGCCGTCGGCGGCGAAAGCGTCACGACCGGCTGACGCGCCGCGCTCAACCGGTCCGTCCCGACTGCGTGTCGTTGCCGGTGTCGGTGCCCTCGGTCGCGTCCGGCGGCAGCTCCGGAGGCTCGTACGACTTGCTGTCCAGCGACACCGCGTCCGGATCGGGGCGTACGGCGCCGAGCAGCGGGTTCGACGCGAGGGGGGAGACCTTCACACGGCCGCCGGGGCGCGGTGCGTGGATCACCCTTCCCTCGCCGAGGTACATCGCCACATGGGTGGCCTTCGGGAAGTACACCACCAGGTCGCCGGGGCGCAGTTCGCTCAGCTTCACCTTGGTCAGCCGCGCCCACTGCTCCTGGCTCGTACGGGGCACGGTCACCCCGGCGCGCGCCCATGCCTGTGAGGTGAGCCCCGAGCAGTCGTACGAGTCCGGGCCCTCCGCGCCCCACAGATACGGCTTGCCGATCTGCTCGACGGCGTAGGTCAGTGCCTCGCCGCCACCGGTCGACGGCGCCCGCAGACCGCGCGCCAGACTCCTCGTCGCGGTCCCCGTCCCCGTCCCCGTCCCCGCCCCCGTCTCCGTTGCCGTCTCCCTCTCCGTCGCCGCGTCACCGAGCGCGCCCGAAGTGATCAGCTCCTTCTGGGCCTTGTCGGTGTCGGCCTCCTCGCGCTCGGCGATCGCCGCGATCTGCTCGGCGGTGAGCGAGGCGAGCATCTTCTCGACGTCGGCCAGCTTCGCCCGGACCGCGTCGCGCTGCCTCTTCTGCTTCGCGGCGAGCGCCTGCTGTTCGGTGAGCATCTTCCGGGACTGGGCGGCGAGGGCGTCGGCGCGCCTCTCGCCGTTGGTGTAGCGGGCGACGGTCGACAGCCGGTCGCGCTGTGCGCGCTCCATCAGATGCTGCTGATCCAGCGCGTGTTGGGGGTCGTCGGCGAGCAACAGCTGGACGTAGGAGGAGAGTTCGGAGGTGCCCTGGTACTGCTGGCGGGCCAGTTGCCCGATCTGGGTCCGGCTGCGCACCAGGGCCTCGCGCGCGCCGGTGAGACCGGCGCCCACGCTCTTCGCCTTGGCCTGCTGCGCCTTCAGCTTCACCTCGGTGGCGTTGTAGTCCTCGGTCGCCTCCTCGGCCTGCTGATACAGCTTCCGCATCTCGGTGAGCAGTTCGGAGACGCTGCGCGGGGCGCTGCTGTCGGGTGCCGGTGCCGGCGCCGGTGCCGCGCCGGCCGGTGCGGCGTACGGCATCGCGACCAGGACGGCGAGCGCCGCCGTACAGACGGACCGCAGAAGTCTGCCTGACACACCATCACCTCCACTCGTGGGGCGGCCTGTCCGGCCCCAGGGCGATGATGCGGCGTCAATTGTCCGGCTCCCGTGTGCTTACCGCACAATTGGGCGAGATGGCGGCACGCCACCACCCCCGCGGGGCCGATGTCGCGGCCCCCGGCGTGGCGGTTTGCGGCACCGGCGGCGCGAGCGGCGCCCGCGGCGCGGTCGACAGGGTCGGAGCTGGCGCTCAGTCCACCGGCAGCGCGTAGAAAGTGCCCCCGCGCCGGATCACCGCGGACTTCCCCGCCATCAGCGGCTGATAGACGGGCGGGGCCACGGCCGCGCCGTCGGCGGCGGGGGAGGGGGCGGGCCCGCCGGCGTTCTGGAACTTCCAGAGCCGTCTGCCGTCCGTCGCCGCGAACGCCGTCACCTGAAGCCCGTCCGCCGCGAGCACCGTCCGGCCGCTCGCGCTCAGCGAGATCCGGGGGACACCGTTCCAGGCCGGGCCCTCCGTCGTGCCCTTCCAGCGCTCGTCGCCGGACTCCGGGTCGACCGCGTACACCTCCTGGGCGCGGTTCGCAACGTACAGCGTGGAGCCGGCCAGCGTCCCGGTGCCGAAGGCGAACGAGTTCTGGCCCGCCACCCTGGGCGCGCCCGCCCTGCGCCACAGCTGCTTCGCGTCGGCGGTGTCGTACGCGTACAACTGGTCCGCCGCGGCGGCGAACAGCCGGCCCTTCGCGTCGCCGACCGACCCGCCCGTGGGCGGCACGGCGCCGAACGACTTCGACCAGGCCCGCTCGCCGTCGGCGCGGCTGAAGCAGTGGTACACCGATCTGCCCTTGCCCGTCCTGACCTGGGCGGGCAGCAGCGACTTGGCGTCCTGACGGACCACGATGTCCGCCTCCCGTACCGCGATCAGCTGGTACACGGGCGTCAACGGGGCGCGGCCGTTGGAGACCGTGGCGCGCCACAGCTCCTTACGGGTCGTCAGATCGAAGGCGAAGAGGTACGTGCTGACCTCGGCCGCCTTCCCCGTGCCCGTGCTGTGCGCCCCGGTGAACCAGACCTGGCCGTCAGCGGTCCCGGTGACGCCCGCGACGGTCAGGCCTGGCGCGTCCGCGAAGCCGTCCGCGTACGCCACACGGTGCTCGACCTTGCCGGTCGCGGTGGAGATCCAGAGCAGACCGCTCGTCCCCGCGACGAAGGCGAGGCCGCCGGGCGCGGGCAGCGCCGGGTGGAGCGCGGCGGCGTCGGCGTTGCGCCAGAGCCGCTTGCCGGTGCGGACGTCGACACCGGTGGCGCCCGAGTCCGTCGTGACGACGAGGGTGCGGCCACCGATGACGGCGGCGTTCAGGGTCTCGTCCGCGGCCGGCTTGTGCTCGTACGCCCACAGGGCCGCGGGCGGCAGTCCGGTCAGGCCCTTCGGGGTGTCGTTGCCGGGCTTGCCGTCGGTGTCGTCGGACGGTTCGTCGTCGTCGGCCAGCGCGAGTACGCCTCCGCCGCCGATGACCAGCCCGGCGGCACCGGCGACGATCCCGGTGAGGAGCGCGCGCCGCCCGAGCGGCTGCCCGAGAGCGGCGAACCGGCCCGAGCCGGACGCGGTGGGCGCGCCCGACGGGGCGCCGGCCGCGGGCGGCAGCGCGGGCGGCCCGGCCGGTGTGGACAGTGCGGACGGTCCGGCCGGGAGGGGCTGGATCTGCTGCGGCACCGGGGCGGCGGCCGGAGGCAGCGGGAACGCCGTCGGCTCGGGCCTGGCGTGCGGCACCGAGAGGGCGGTGGTCGGCCGGTCGCCGGGCGCGGCACGGGGCCGGCCGATACGCGTCGTACGGGTGTCGGGCTCACCGGGAACGGCGTCGGCGGGCCCCTCGGCCGTGCCGTCCATCGGACGGTGCAGGGCGTCAACTCGGGCGGCCTGTTCGGCGATCGACGCCGACAGCGCGGCGGGCAGCCAGCCGTCCGGCGCGGCGCCCGCCGCCGCGGCGGCGCCCTCCAGGGCCAGTTCCGCCGCGACGGCACCGGCCGTCGGCCGCTCGCCCGGCTCCTTCGCCAGACAGCGCGCGACGATCGGCCGCAACTCCTCCGGCACACCGTCGAGTTCGGCCGTCCCGTGCGCGATACGGTCGGCCGCCGCGTCGGGCGGCCCGTCGGCGAGCGGGGTCGTACCGGTGGCGGCGTACGCGAGCAGCAGCCCCAGCACGAAGATGTCGGCGGGCGGCCCCGGCTCCTCGCCCTCCAACTGCTCCGGGGTGAGATACCCGAGCCGTACGGACAGCCGCCCGTCCTCGGCGGCCTCCGCCGACGCCGCCGCGCCCAGCGCCCCGAAGGCGGTCAGGCGCGGCCCGTCGGCGGCGAGCGTCACGGTGTCGGGGGCGAGCCCGTGCAGGACCGCCCCGGTCGCGTGGACCCGCGACAGCGTCTCGGCGAGCGCGGCGCCCAGTATCCGCAGCGAACGCTCGGGCAGCGGTCCGGCGGAGGCGACGGCCTCACCGAGGGTGAGCGCGGGGACGTAGGCGGTCGCGGTCCAGAGCATGTCCTGACCGGCCGCGTCCGTACGGGAGTCGAGCAGCGGCTGCACCCAGCCCCCGGCCAGCCTCTCGGCGGCGCGGGCCTCGGCCTGGAAGCGGCGTCGGAAGGCGGGCAGCGCGGCGAGTGCGGGGCGGGCCACCGCGACGACAGCGGCGGCGCCGTTCGCGCCGTACGCCAGATACCGCACGGCGCTCGCCGACTCCCGGTACCGCGCCAGCACGGTGTAGGGACCGACAAGACGCGGGTCGTCGTGCTGTAGCGGTTCCATCACGAGAATGCCCCCTGGTGGCTCTGCCGGGAGGTCGTCTCCGGCTGGTCGATCCTAGGGGGTTTCGTGCCGATCTTGCCGGGCTCGCCGTGCCTGGCACACACTCGCCGCGTTGTCTCCCTCCTCCGCCTTGCGATCGCACGCACCAACGTGACATCAACCGCTGCGCGGCGGGCGCTCCCTGATCCGGCCTGATCGACAAGACACCGCTAGGGGGTGCCCGACAAATCCCGCCCGCGGCGCCATGGGTGACGGCCACGGGCGTCCGCTCGCCTGCCCGTCCGCTCGTCTGCCCATCCGCCCGTCGGCGCGTCCGCTCATCCCCGGTCGGGCTTGGACCAGGGCCACTTGAGGGCGCGCCGCTCACGACCCCCGGGGACGTACTCGTACTTCCAGCCGCGCTGGAGCCCGAGCCGCTTGCTGTACCCGGCGGGGGCGCGCCGGTAGGTGAACACGGTGGGCGGCCCGCCGGCGTCGTCCGGCACGGGGACCTCGTACCACTTGGGCGGGTGCCCGGTCGTTCCGGTCAGCACGGGCAGTACGCGACCGTCGAGCGGCCCACCGACAAAGACGGTCTCTTCGCTTCTCACGCCGCCAGTGTCGCGCAGCGCCCGGCCGGCCGTGGTCGCCGGTCACCCCCGCGGCGTACGGCCCCGCCTCCGCCGTCCCGCCGCCGGCCCGCCGCCACGACCAGCGGCTTAACGATCGGTACTGGTCCGTCCGAGGGAACGGGGACGGCTGTCTCGGCGCGCCGCTTGACGGTGCGTCTGCCTTTCATGAAGGCCACGGCTCGGTTTCCCGAGCGGGCGCCGGACGCCCGCACCGCGCCAAGGAAGCGGAGATTCACCATGCGCGTTGCTCGCATCCTCGCCACCGCAGCCCTGTCCTCCCTGGTCCTGGGCGCGGGTGCGACGACGGCCCACGCCGGCGGCACCGGCGGCCGGCCGACCCTCACGGTCAGCCCGAGCCCGGCGCCCGCCGGCTCGTCGGTCACGATCTCCCTCAACGGCGGCTGCCAGGCCGGCTCGGTGACGGCCTCCTCAGGAGCGTTCACCGGTTCGGTCACCCTCACCAAGGGCGCGACGACGGGCACCTACCGCGGCACGGCCACCATTCGCCGCGACGCCCGTACGGGCTCCCACTCGATCAACATCGCCTGCCCGAACGGCGGCCCGTCGACGTTCACGTTCACGGTCGGCACGACCCCGTCGGGCGGCACCACCGGTGGCCTCGGCGGCAGCATCACGGACATGGACGCCCCGAAGATCGCGACGGGGGCGGCGCTGGTGACGCTCGCGGCGGCGGGCACGACGCTGGTCCTGCGCCGCCGGGCGAGGAGCTGAGCCGCGGCCCCCGCCGGGGGCCGGCCCCCTCAGGCCAGCAGTCCCGACGCCTTCCACAGCCGCCGCCCCGTTCCGCGCATCACCCCGATGTCGTCCAGGAAGTCCGTCAGGCGTTTGGCGCCCGACTGCATCACCTCTCGGCGGTGGGCGCTCGCGCGGACCTGGGCGATGGCTTCGCGGCGGTTCAGGCCCACGTTGTCGTAGACCTGGGGGTTGACGAAGCAGACCGAGAAGACGCGCGCCGCCTCGCCCGCCGTGAGGCGGGTCAGTTCCCGCTCCCAGCGGGGGGCCGTGACCATCTGGCGGCGCAACTCCTCGCGGGCGTACCGGACATGGCGCGCCTCCTCCACCACATGAATGCGCGTCACGCCGCGCACCAGCGGCTGGACCCGCTCGTCCGGGAATGTCAGGCGCTGCATCCAGTCCAGGATCTCCTCGCCCAGGAGCGTCGCGGCGAAGGAACCCGGTGTCGTGGAGACCGTCTTCAGCAGGCGCGCCACGTTGTGGTAGACGCGGGGGACGGGGTACGCGGGGGCGCCGCCCTTCTGGATCATGCGGGCGAACATCATCGAGTGGCGGCACTCGTCCGCGATCTCGGTGAGCGCGTAGCGGACGTGGTCGCTGGTCACCGACTTGTCGTAGATGTGCCTGACCAGTAGCTGCATCAGGATGATCTCGAACCAGATGCCGAGCGAGGCGAGTGACGCGGCCTCGTGCCGGGCCAGGTCCATCCGCTGTTCCTCGGACATCCGGTGCCACAGCGGGGTGTCGTAGAGGGAGACCAGCTCCGGCGGCCAGTACCACTTGCCGTCCTCCGGCGGGGCGTCCCAGTCGAGGTCCTTGTCCGGGTCGAAGGAGTGCTTCGCCGAGGCTTCGAGCAGCCGCCGCGCCACCTGCTCGCGGTCCCGCAGTGGGCCCAGCGCGTCGTGGAGGAGCTGGATGCCGTGCGGCTCGGAAGCGGACGAGGGGAGTTCGTGTGCTGTCGTCATGGCTGAGACACCTCGTGTTACCGGGGGTACGGGGCTCGACCCTCTTATGAGACTTCCTGTCAGCAGCTCCCGTCAATCCCCTCCGCGCCACTTGTTGACTCGACGTCTAGCAGCGTGTGAACCTGCCAAATGTCCATGGTTCATACGGGGTTGAGGCGAAGGAGCCGCCAGTGTCGAGCCGTGATCTCTACGTCCACGCCCCCGACCGGCCGGTCTGGGCCGTCCCCGCCACCGGCGCCGCCCGCTTCCAGTGGGACTACGACGACGGCCGCGAACGCCTCCTCGCCCTCTACCAGAAGGGCAAGGACAAGCAGTGGGACAGCTCCCGGCGCATCGACTGGGACCTGGAGGTCGACCCGTACGACCCGCTCGGCGCCCCCGACGAGGCCCTGACCCTGTACGGCTCCCGCCACTGGGCGAAGATGACCGCGAAGGACAAGGCGGAGCTGCGCCGGCACTACGCGTCCTGGCAGTTCAGCCAGTTCCTGCACGGCGAGCAGGGCGCGATGGTGTGCGCCGCGCGGATCGTCGAGTCCGTACCGGACCTCGACGCGAAGCTGTACTCCGCCACCCAGACCATGGACGAGGCGCGGCACGCCGAGATCTACGGGCGGTTCCTGCACGAGAAGGTCGGGATGCTCTACCCGGTCAACGACAGCCTCCAGGGGCTGCTCGGGGACACCCTGCGCGACTCCCGCTGGGACATCCCCTACCTCGGCATGCAGGTCCTCATCGAAGGGCTCGCCCTCGCCGCCTTCGGCATGATCCGGGACACCACGAACAAGCCGCTGCCCAAACAGATCCTGGCGTACGTCATGCAGGACGAGGCCCGCCATGTGGCCTTCGGGCGGATGGCCCTGCGCGACTACTACCGGCAGCTCTCCGACGCCGAACTGCGCGAACGCGAGGAGTTCGTCATCGAGGGCTGCTATCTGATGCGCGACCGGCTGCGCGGCGTCGAGGTCCTG
Organism: Streptomyces sp. NPDC006643; assembly: GCF_042870175.1. Taxonomy (NCBI): domain Bacteria; kingdom Bacillati; phylum Actinomycetota; class Actinomycetes; order Kitasatosporales; family Streptomycetaceae; genus Streptomyces; species Streptomyces sp. NPDC006643. The sequence goes on from NZ_JBIAHA010000003.1 coordinate 55,007, forward strand.
GAGAACTTCGGCGTGCCCCGGGCCGAGGCCGACGAGCTGTCCGAGCGGTCCGAATTCCTGCACCTCTTCCGCAAGTTGCTCTTCAGCCGCATCGTGCCGTGCGTCAAGGACATCGGGCTGTGGGGGACACGGCTCCAGAAGGCGTATCTGGACATGGGCGTCTTCGACCTCGGCGACTCCAGCCTCGATCTCCTCATGTCGCAGGACGAGGAGATCGCCGAACAGCTCGACCGCGAAAGGTTCGCCACCGAGGAGCGGGCCAGGGTCGCCGAGGTCGAGGACGCCATCGCCCAGGGAGCCCAGGGAGCCCAGGGAGCCGAGGGAGCCGAGGACGACGCGGCGGCCGGCGGGTCTATACCGGTCGCGTGAACGCCAGCACCGCCCGCGTCACCGCCTCCGGCTCCTCCAGCAGCATCGCGTGCGTCGCGTCCACGTCCACCGTCCGGGCCGTCGGCCGGTCACGCACCAGCGCGGCCAACTCCGCTTCCTTGCGGCGCATATGAGTGGCCGTCAGTTTCTCGAACCACTCCATTCCAGGCGTCGGCGGCTGCTTCCTGCGCCCCACGACCACCAGCAGCGGACACGTCAGACGGCGCAGCGTCGCGAACAGGTCCAGCCCGTCCAGGGCGTCGAGCACCTCCAGCCACCGCTCCCGCTGCGGCAGCATCTGCCAGCGGCCGTCGGGGAGTTCACGGGCGGAGGCCCGTGCCGACGCCTCCGCCCGAGCGGCCGGAATGCCGAACAGGCCCGCGTACGCGACCTGTTGTTCCACATACTCGGGCGGCGCCACCTGACCGCCGCCCGCCCGTGTCATCTCGTCCATGCGCTCCCGGCTCGCGCGTTCCTCGCCCTCGTAGGACTCGGCGGGGTCCCACCACACGCCGTCGAGATCCACCACGCCCGGTGTCACCCCGGGATGCCGGTCGGCGTAGACGGCGGCGAGCATGCCGCCCAGTGAGTGGCCGACCAGGAACGCGTCGGGCATGTCGTACGCGCGCAGCGTCTCCTCGATCACGGCGACCGCCGAGTCGAAGGTCCAGGGCTCGTCGGCGCCGACGCCGGAGGTGCCGTGCGCCGGGAGATCGGCCGCGAGGACCCGGTGGTACGGGGTGAGCAGGGGTACGGCGGCGTCCCAGTCGGCGAGCGAACGCCCGGCGCCGTGCAGCAACAGTATGGGCGGGCCTTCGCCGCCGTGGTCGTGAAGGTGAAGTGGCATGGCTCAACGGTAGGGGCGGCGCGGAGGCTCAAGATCATCCGCCGGGAGGAAGGAATCCGGGCCCCCGGCGGTCCATAATGGATGAGGGGCGGGACAGCGCGTGAGGCGCGGGGCGCACGACCGGCAGAACGTTCTCGGCGGTCCGCGCGAATTCCAGCAGTGAGACGTCGGCCCCCCGCTCCGCGACCAGTTGGAGCCCCACCGGGCAGCCGTCCGGCGTGAAACCGGCCGGCAGACTCGCCGCCGGATGGCCGCTCAGATTGAACGCCCAGGTCAGCGCGGTCGAGTAGACATCCGGCCCCGGCCCCTCATGGCCGTGCGGGCGGTTCGGCGTCACCGGGGTGAGCAGCAGCGGCGTACGCGCGAAGTACGCGTCGAGCCGCCGGTCGTTCTCCTCGCGTACGGCTGCGCCCGCCGCCGGGTCACCGCCGCGTATCGCCAGCCATGCCTCGCACGGGTCCAGCAGCGACAGCTCCGGGGCACGGCCGAGCCGCACCACCCCGGCCGCCACCAACCGGTCCACCGCGCCCCGTACCACCCTCTCCACCGCCGGATCGGTGCGCGCGAAACCGAGATCCGGCGAGTACGCGGCGAGCACCGGCGCCTCCACGGGGGGCGGCTCCTCGTACTCCGTCAGCACCCACCGCAGCCAGCTCCACGCGTCCGCCGCCCGCCGCGTCAGCACCCCCGCCGTCGCCAGCCCCGTCCGGTCCGGCGACGGCAGCAGCCCCTTCGTCGTCTTCAGACCGAACACCCCGCACCACGCCGCCGGGATCCGCACCGACCCCGCCCCGTCGCTGCCCGTCGCCAGCGGCACCAGCCCCGCCGCGACGGCCACCGCCGAACCCGCCGACGAACCACCGGGCGTGCGGTCGGCGCGGTAGGGATTGACCGTACGGCCGTGGGCGCCCAGCCCCCAGGTCTGCCAGTACGTCCCCGGCCCCGGCACCGCCGTCGAACCGACCGGCACCGCCCCGGCCGCGACCAGCCGCCGCGCCGCGTACGAACGGATACCCGCCGGGCCCTTCACCCCGAACGGCAGCCCGGCCAGCGGCAGTTGACCGTCCACCGTGCGCGCCCGCTCCAGCGCCCGCGCGTGCCACACCTCGACGAAGGCGCACAACTGCGGGTCGAGCCGGTCGATCCGTCTCAGTGCCTCGTCCACCGACCACCAGTGCGTCACTCCGATGCCCTTCCCCGGTTGCCGCCCCCGCACGCCGCGCCCACGCTTGGCGGGCGGCACGGGTGTGCCGGAGCGCTGCTGAGAGGCGGGATAACGATGAGGGTGCTGCTGACGGTCCGGATGGACACCGCGAAGGCGAACAAGGCGATCACGGATCGGACGCTGCCCGCCACCATGAAGTCGGTGTTCGACCGGATCAAGCCGGAGGCCGCGTACTTCGGGAGCGAGGAGGGGCTGCGCACCGCGTACATCGTCTTCGACCTCAAGGACGCCTCCGACATCCCGAGCGTCGCCGAGCCGTTCTTCCAGGACCTCGACGCCAAGGTGACCTTCGCGCCGGTGATGAACTTCGACGACGTCCAGGCGGGCCTGCAAGCCCTCTGACTCTCCGGACCGGCCCGATCGACAGGACACCGCCTAGCGCCGCAGCGCCGCCTCCATCACCGCCCGTGCGATCGGCGCCGCGTCCCCGCCCCCGCTGATGTCGTCCCGCACCGCCTCCGCGTCCTCCACCACCACGGCCACCGCCACCGCGGGCCGCCCCGTGCCCTCCGCCTGCGCCCAGGAGATGAACCAGGCGTACGGCGTACCGGAGTTGCCCACCCCGTGCTGCGCCGTCCCCGTCTTCCCGCCCACCGTCGCGCCGTCGATCCCGGCGCTCATCCCGGTACCGGTCTCCACGACGTCCACCATCAACTGCCGCAGCCGGTACGCCGTCGACGGGCTCATCGCCTGCTGGTAGGTGTGCTCGCCCGTACGGGAGACGACATCGCCGTCGGCGGCGAGCGTCCGCTCCACCAGATACGGGTACTTGAGATCGCCGCCGTTCGCGACGGCCGCCGCGACCATCGCCATCTGGAGCGGCGTCGCCGTCGTGTCGAACTGGCCGATCGAGGAGAGCGCGAGCTGGTCCTCGCTCATCCGCCGGTCGAAGTTGGACGGCGCGACACCCGACGGGATCCGCAACGTCCGGTCGTTGAAGCCGAATCGGCCCACCGCCTCCACCATCCGGTCGAGCCCCACCCGCACCCCCAGCCCGGCCAGCACCGAATTGCAGGACCATTTGATGGCGTACGCCAGCGACTCCTTGTCGCAGCCCCGCGCGTCGTTCGGCAGCGTGGTGCGGGTGCCCGGCAGGACGTACGGCTCGGGGACACCCGTCGGCTCGTCCACGTCATCGACCACCCCGGCGTCCAGCGCGGCGGCGGCCGTCACGATCTTGAAGGCCGAACCGGGCGGATACGTCTGCCGGATGGCCCGGTTGAGCATCGGCTGGGCGTACGCGCCGTTGTACCGCCGCCACGCGTCGGCCACCACCCTGCCCGTGCCCGACAGCTCTCCGGGGTCGTACGACGGGCTGCTGACCAGCGCGAGGATCCTGCCGGACGACGGCTCGATCGCGGCGACCGCGCCGCGTCGGCCGGCGAGTCCGGTGTAAGCGGCGCGCTGCAAGGCCGACTTGACGGTCGTGACGACCTTGCCGCCCGGCTCGTGGGCGCGGGTGACGTCGTTCCAGAACGGCAGCGGGGCCAGCATCGGGTCGGTGCCGGACAGGATGCCGTCCTCGGCGTTCTCCAGCAGGGTGGTGCCGTACGTCTGGGAGGCGTAGCCGGTCACCGGGGCGTACAACGGGCCCTGGCGGTAGGTGCGTTCGTGGCGCAGCTGCTGGCCGGTGTCCTTGGAGCCGGTCACCGGTCTGCCGTCGACAAGGATCTGTCCGCGCGGCTGCTCGTAACGGTCGATGGTCTTACGGCGGTTGGCCGGGTTGTCGTCGAGGGAGCCGGCCTGGATGACCTGGATCCGGGCCGCGTTGACGAGGAGCGCGACCAGGAGCAGCAGACAGAACGCGGCGGCGAGACGGATATGGCTGATCATCGCTCGCCGCCCCCCGGCGAGGACTCCGGTGAGGACTCCGGCGCGGAGTCCGGCGCGGAGTCCGGCGTGGACTCCGGCGCGGACGGTCCGCGGTCCGTCGGCCGCACCGTCACCACCGTCGGCGCGATCACGCCCGTCTCCACCGTCTCCGGGCGCGGCCTGCGCGCCGAGTCGCTGAGCCGGATCAGCAGCGCCACGATGACCCAGTTCGTCACGACCGACGAACCGCCCTGCGCCAGGAACGGCATCGCCATGCCGGTGAGCGGGATCAGCCCCGTCACCCCGCCCGCGATCACGAACACCTGGAGCGCCACGATCGACGCCAGACCGACCGCGAGCAGCCGCCCGAACGGGTCGAGCAGCGCGAGCCCGGTGCGGTAGCCACGGGCCACGAGCAGCGCGTACAGCAGGAAGATCGCCGTCAGCCCGATCAGCCCCAGCTCCTCGCCCGCCGTGGCGAGGATGAAGTCGGACTTGGCGGCGAAGCCGATGAGTACGGACCGGCCGAGCCCCAGCCCCGTACCGAACATGCCGCCCGCCGCGAACGCGAAGAGGGACTGGGCCAGTTGGCCGGGGCCCCGGCCGGCGTCGATGGACGCGAACGGGTCGAGCCAGTCCTGCACCCGGCTGTGCACATGCGGTTCGAGCCAGCCGACGGCCACCGCGCCGACGCCGGCCAGCAGCAGCCCGACGGCGATCCAGCCGGTGCGGCCCGTGGCCACGTACAGCAGGATCACGAAGAGCCCGAAGAACAGCAGCGATGTGCCGAGATCGCGCTCCAGGACCAGGACCAGGACGCTGAGCAGCCAGATCGCGACGATGGGGCCCAGCACCCGGCCGGTGGGCAGCTGGAGTCTCCAGATCCGGCGGCCGGTGTAGGCGAGGGCGCTGTGGTTGGCCGCGAGGTAGGCGGCGAAGAAGACGGCGAGCAGGATCTTGGCGAACTCACCCGGCTGGAAGGAGAGTTCGTCGATCCGGATCCAGATCCGGGCGCCGTTCACGGCGGGGAAGAAGATCGGCACGGTCATCAGCAGCAGCGCGGCGACCACCGACAGATACGCGTACCGCTGGAGCACCCGGTGGTCGCGCAGCAGCACGACGACGGCGATGAACAGCGCCACACCGAACGTCGACCAGACGAGCTGCGCGGGAGCGTCCCGATCACCGGGCGTCGCCAGGTCGAGACGGTGCAGCAGTACGAGCCCGATGCCGTTGAGCAGGACCGCGATCGGGAGCAGGAGAGGGTCCGCGTACGGGGCGCGGAACCGGACCGCGAGATGCGCGACGAGGGCGAGCAGACCGAGCCCCGCGCCGTGGGCGAGGGCGTCCGGCGGGGCGGCGTCGTCATGGGCGAAGCCGACGGCGACATAACCGAGCACGGAGATGAGGACGGCGCACACGAGGAGCGAGAGCTCGACTCCGCGCCGCTTGCGGAGGCGTAGTTCGGGCGGGGGCGAGTCCGCCGTCGTTGCGGTCATGGAGCGCAACGTAGCAACCCGACATGCCTTATGTCCGCTTATGTAAAGACATAAAGCATGTCGGGTCAGCCCGTGCGCGAGGTCGGGCCACGCGTGAGGTCAGGCCATGTGTGAGATCAGGCCATGTGTGAGGTCAGGCCGTGCGCGGGGTCAGCACCAGCGGGGCGCCTGGCCGATGTTCTCGATGTACGCGGCCGAGCCCCAGGCCCAGGTGCCGTCCGTGAAGAGGTACCAGCGGTTGTTGCCGTTCACGTTGTCGCCCGGCGTCTTGCAGAAGATGTGCACGATCTGGCCGTACGCGGCGCTGCCGATGACCCGGCTGCCGCGGGTGGGCTTGTCGCGCAGCAGGAGCCCGCTCCTGGCGATGACGCGCCCCTTGTACTCGCGGGGGGCGGAGGTGGCCGCGGTCTCGTTCTCGGCGGCGGTCTCGTTCCCGGCGGTTCCGCCGGCCTCGGTGGCGCCGTTGGTGTCGGTGACATCGACGGGCGCCGGGCCTTCGGTGGGGGTGTCGACGTGGCCGTTCCAGCTGACGGGCGGCGGGGTCGGTACCGCCGCCAGCGCGGGGGTCGCGGTGAGGGCCGCGACGGCGACGGCGAGGGCGGCGGCGTACGGGCCGAAGGAACCCCGGAGGCGCGGGGCAGAGGAACGCAGGGGGCGCTGGGACATGCGTGACTCCTGATGTTCGGGAAGGGGGCGGGAAGCCGACGGAGAACTGCTCGACCCTCGCCCGATTTACCCTAGTTTCGTCACATTCTGTCCGCAACCGTAACTCTGCGTCGCCCGTGCCCCGGCGCCGTCGTCAGCGCTGGTACGGGTTGCCGCCCTGGCCCGGCTGCTGACCCTGGCCGCCCTGGCTGAACGGGTTCCCGCCGCCCGGCTGACCGCCCTGGCCACCCTGCGCGCCCTGACCGCCCTGCGCGAACGGGTTGGCGCCGTGCTGCTGGCCGACACCCTGCTGGGCCTGCGTCGCGCTCTGCGCGAGCAGCTGCTCGGCCTGCTCGTTCGGCACCTGGTGCTCCACACCGCAGAACGTGCACTGCGTGTAGTGCTTCGTCGAGTACGGGAACAGCGGCACGAAGAAGAGGGTGAACTTGGAGACGCGCTTGCGCAGCGTGTGCGCCGACGGATTGCCGCACTGGCCGCAGACGAGCGTCAGTATCGCCAGCTGGTAGATGTAGCCCTTGGTGCCGAAGATGATCATGCGTGGTTCCTTCTCTGCTCATGACGCTTCACGGCGCCCCATCACGCTCATGACTGGCGTGCCTCCATGGTGCCTGCCGCCGACGTCGGCTGTCAGGGCAGGCGGCCCGCCCGGTTGAGATTGATGAGCGGGCCGAGGAGGTCCCCGTACCGCTCCAGCCGCCCCGCGATGTCGCCGACCCGGAAGACCAGGTCCTCCGGCGCCGCGCAATCCGCGACCTCTTCCCAGGACACCGGGGTGGAGACGGTCGGTTCCGGCCGCGCCCGCACCGTGTACGGCGCCGCCGTCGTCTTCGCCGCCGAGTTCTGGCTGTGATCGACGAAGACCTTGCCGGGGCGCAGCGCCCGGGTCATCCGGTGGACCACGAGCCGTGGCAGCTCGGCCTCGGCCTCGACGGCGAGCGACTTGGCGTACGCGGAGACCTCGGGCGAAGGGGTCGGCTCCAGCGGTACGAGCAGATGCAGGCCCTTCGAACCGGATGTCTTGGCGTACGCGCTCAGCCCGTCCGCCGCCAGCCTCTCGCGCAGCCAGAGCGCCGCCACGCAGCACTCCACCACGGTGGCGGGCTCGCCGGGGTCCAGGTCGAAGACGATGCGGTCGGCGCGGGCCGGGTTGTCGACCTGCCACTGCGGGGTGTGGAACTCCACCACCAGGTTCGCCGCCCACATCAGCGTCGCCAGATCCTCCACCAGCACCTGTTTGGCGATCTGGCCCGCCGAACGCGGCACCGCCGCCGTACGCACCCAGGAGGGCGCTCCCGGCGGCGGATTCTTGGTGAAGAAGCGCTGGCCGTCCGGGCCGTCCGGGTAGCGGAGGAAGGAGACGGGGCGGCCCGCCAGATGGGCGAGCAGGGCGCCGGCCGAGGTCGCGCAGTAGTGCAGCAGCTCGCCCTTGGTGGTCCCGGTGGCCGGATAGAGGACCTTGTCCAGATTGCTGAGGGCGATCCGTCGCCCCTCCACCTCCGCGATTGGCGTCATACGATGAGAATCCCACGAATTCGGATGTAAGGGATTAACCGTGCGATCCATATGGAACGGCGCAATCTCCTTCGGCCTGGTCAGCATCCCGATCAAGCTGGTGAACGCCACCGAGAGCCACTCGATCTCCTTCCGGCAGATCCATTTGGCCGACGGCGGCCGGATTCGTTACCGGAAGGTCTGCGAGCTGGACGAGGAGGAGGTCACCTCCGCCGAGATCGGCAAGGCGTACGAGGACGCGGACGGCTCGATGATCCCGATCACGGACGACGACCTGGCCCAGCTCCCGCTGCCGACGGCGAAGACGATCGACATCGTGGGGTTCGTGCCGGAGTCGTCCATCGACCCGCTCCAGGTGGGCTCGGCGTACTACATCGCGGCGAACGGCGTACCCGCCGCGAAGCCGTACACCCTGCTGCGTGAGGCGCTGAAGCGGAGCGAGAAGGTCGCGATCGCGAAATTCGCCCTCCGGGGGCGCGAGCGGCTCGGCATGGTGCGGGTTCTCGGTGACGTCATCGCCCTGCACGGGCTGCTCTGGCCGGACGAGATCCGGCAGCCGGAGGGGGTGGCGCCGGAGACCGACGTCAGCATCCGCGACGCCGAACTCGACCTGGCCGACGCCCTGATGGACACGCTCGGCGAGGTCGAACTGGAGTCGCTGCACGACGACTACCGCGAGGCCGTCGAGGAACTGATCGCCTCCAAGGCGGGCGGCGCCGCGCTGCCGGCGCCCGAGGCGGGGGAGCGGCGTGGGGGAAAGGTGCTGGACCTGATGGCGGCGCTGGAGGGCAGCGTGCGGGCGGCGAAGGAGTCGCGGGGCGAGGGCGAGGGTTCGGGCGCGGGTGGGGGCGACGCCGAGCATGCCGAGGTGACGCATCTGCCGACCCGCAAGAAGGCGGCGGGCGCGAAGAAGTCCACGGCGAAGACCACCTCGAAGACGGCCTCGAAGTCCACGGGGAAGACGACAGCCGCGAAGAAGACGACGGCGAGCAAGAGCGCCGCGAAGAAGACGACGGCCAAGAAGACGGCCGCGAAGAAGACGACGACGAAGAAGGCTCCCGCGAAGAAGCGCGCCTCCTAGCGGTTGCCGGTTGCCCGTGACAAGCCGGCGGCTGCCGGTTGCGGGCTGCCGGCTAGCGGCCCGGTGCGTCCCGCAGGGCGAAGTTGTCGGGCGGCGGGACGCGCAGCGCGTTGAGCGCGTCGACGAGCTTCTTCTCCTCGTACGTGAAGTGGGACTCCACCAGCGCGACGAGACCGTCCAGTTCGCCCCGTACGCGGCGCGCCTCGGCGGCGTCCGGCGCGGGGGCGACGCCGTTCAGCAGGTCCTGGAGCCGGCCGAGCATGCCGGTCACCATGTGGTGGTCGTGCGCGAGCTGTTGGAGTACGGGCCCCAGTTCGGGGAATTCCCGTGCCAGCGCCGGGAAGACGCCGTCGTCCTCCGCCGTGTGGTGCCGGGTCAGCGCGGAGCAGAACGCGAGGCAGTGCGCCTGTAGTTCGCGCGGGCGCCCGCCGTCGCCCGTGAGGTAGTCGTCGACGTCGTCCTGAAGCCGGGCAAGCTCCTCGCGGAGCCAGATGTGCACATCGATCAGCTGATTGCCGAACGCCGCGAGGCGGTCGTCCGGTCCGGTGGCGGTCCCCATGCTCCGCATCGTAATCGGCCGCGCATTATGGATTCTGTTGGATTCTGTGCGACAGACCCTGGCGGTTCCGGGGAATTCCGGTGGACAATCCGGGTCGCGGGCGCTCGTCACGCTCAGCCCAGTCCGCACCAACTCGCGCCCCGTCTTTGCCCGTTGAGCCCGGCTCCGAGTGAGAGGGACAAACGATGACGCACAGCAGACCAGGATCAGCGAACCGGTGGCGTGCCGCCTGTGCGACCGCGCTCGCGGGGGTGCTCTGCCTGGGCACCCCGGCGGTGGCCCAGGGCGACGGCCCCGGCGCCCGGCCCGGCGCCGCCGACTGGACCGTGTCCCGTGGCGGGCCCACCGCCGACGTACGGCTCGACCCCGCCGACGGCACGCTTACCCTCGCCGTACGGGGCGAGGCCCGCACCCTCGTGGAGCCCTCACCCGTCGGCATCGTCACCGAGGACGCCGACCTGACGCGCGGACTGCGCCTGGTGGACCGTCAGGACCGCCGCGTCGCCGAGCGGTACACCACCCTCGTCGGCAAGGAGCGCCGTCGTACCGTCGACATGGCCGAGTCGCGCTTCGCGCTGGAGGGCGCCGGTGGCGCGCGGGTCGACCTGGTCGTACGCGCGGCGGACGACGGGGTCGCGTACCGCTACGTGCTCCCCGGTGGCTCGGGGGCCGTGCTGCGTGAGGCGTCCGGCTTCGTGCTGCCGGGCGACGCGCCCGCCCGGCTGAGTAAGTACTCGGTCAACTACGAGCAGCCGTACGACGGTTCGACCGCCGCCGGGGCCGCGGACGGACAGTACGCCTACCCCGCGCTCTTCCAGGTCGGGGACGACCACGTCCTGCTCTCCGAGGCCGACGTCGACGGCCGCTACCCCGCGAGCAGGCTCACGCACACCCAGGGCGGCGGCCGTTACGACGTCACGCTCGCCGACCCCGCCGTGCCCATGCCCGCCGACGGGCCGCTCGCCACCCCCTGGCGGACCGTGATCGCCGGCGACCTGGCGACGGTGACGGGGTCCACGCTCGTGGACGACCTCGCCCCGCCCTCGCAGATCGCCGACACCTCCTGGATCCGCCCCGGCACGGTCGCGTGGTCCTGGCTCGCCGGATTCGGGGCGGCGCAGCGCAGCCTGGAGACCCAGCAGCGGTTCGTGGACTACGCGGCGGCGCACGGCTGGGAGTACTCCCTGGTGGACGACGGCTGGAACACCACCGACTGGATGCCGCAGCTGATGGAGTACGCCGAACGGCGCGACGTGGGCGTCCTGTTGTGGATGCACTGGACCGATCTCGACACCGCCGCCGAGCGCACCGCCCAGCTCGACAAGGTCAAGAAGTGGGGCGCCGCCGGGCTGAAGATCGACTTCATGGACTCCGACTCCCGCGAACGCATGGGCTGGTACGACGAGATCCTGCGCGCGACGGCCGACCGCGAGCTGATGGTCAACTTCCACGGTTCGACGCTCCCGCACGGCATTCAGCGCACCTGGCCGCATGTCATGACGATGGAGGGCGTGCACGGCGCCGAGCAGGGAGATGTCCGGGCCGACGACATGGCGACACTGCCCTACACCCGCAACGTGGTGGGCTCCATGGACTTCACACCCATGGGTTTCCAGTTCGGGCGGCGCGACAACACCGAGGCCGCCGAACTGGCGCTGTCCGTCGTGTACGAGTCCGGCTTCCAGAACTACGCGGGCAGCGTCGAGGCGTACCGCTCCCGCCCCGAGGTGGCCCGCTTCCTGGAGCAGGTGCCGACCGTCTGGGACGAGAGCCGGCTCGTCGCCGGTGCGCCCGGTGACGGGGCGACCTTCGCGCGCAGGACCGGCGACCGGTGGTTCGTCGGCTCCGTACGGGCGGGCGACGGGGGTACGGAGCGGGTGCCGCTGACGTTCCTGGGAGCCGGGTCGTGGCGGGTCGACACGGTGCGGGACGGCGCGTCCGGTCTGGTCAGGGAGAGCCGTGTGACGGACCGTCAAGATGCGATCACGGTGCCGGTGTTGGCGAACGGCGGCTTCGTCGCACAGATCTGCCGCGCCGTGCCGGGCCGGGGCAGCTGCGACCGGCCGGTGGACACGGTGCCGGCCGGCACCCTGTCCGTCACCCCCGCGAAGGCCGACGCCCGGCCGGGGACGACGGTCGACGTCGAGGCGAGCTTCGTGCTGGACGAGGCGGGCCCCGCCGAGGACGTGACGCTGCGCGCCCGTACCCCCGAGGGCTGGGCGGTCGACGGCGCGGGCGCGACGGCGGACGAACTGGCCGACGGCGCCGCACTCGACGCGTCCTGGCGCGTCACGGTCCCCGCCGACCCGGCGTACGGGACGACGGAGATCCCGGTCACGGTGACCTACCGCGACCCGGACGCCCGCCGGGGCGCGCCGCCGCTGACGGTCGAACGCACCGTCCGTGTCTTCGTCGCGCGCGAAGGCGTCGTATACGTCAGCTCGTTGCCGTTCACCGCCGAGACGAACGGCTGGGGCCCCGTCGAACGCGACCTCTCCAACGGCGAGAACGCCCCGGCGGACGGCGGTCCGCTGCGGCTCGGCGACACGACGTACGACAAGGGACTCGGTGTCCACGCCCGGTCCGAGGTGACGGTCGACCTGAACGGCGCCTACGACCGCTTCACGGCCCAGGCCGGGATCGACGAGGAGAAGCCGGACAAGGGCACGGTGGTCTTCGAGGTCCTCGGCGACGGCCAGGTACTGGCCCGCAGCGGCGTCCTGGGACCGGCGGACGCGCCGTACGCCTTCGACGTCGACGTGAGCGGCGTACGCCAACTGACGCTGCGCGTCACGGACGGCGGCGACGGCATCGACTCGGACCACGCGGACTGGGCGGACGCCCAGCTGAGGGAGAAGCGGGCCGCGTAGTCACCGCGCCGGCCGGGCTTCTGACACTCCGTCAGGGGCTCGGCCGGTCTGTTCTCCCCGGAACTCGCCCCGCCGCGGCGTCGGGGACGAAGACACTCAGCCGGTACGTCGTCGGCAGCACCGTCCGGCCGCACAGCGTGTCCAGCCGGAACATCGAGGGGTCCTTCACCTCATGCGCGGCGATACGGCGGCGGACCTCGGCGCGCCACCGCGCCTCGTCGGCGGTCTCGTAGAGGACCGTCCAGCGGCCCGGCCCCAACTCGGCGGCCGACGAGCGCCGTTCGACGCCCCTTCTGCGCTTCCGCTGTCCCGGCATGTGCCCACCACCGCCAACTCCTGCCCCACCGGCAATCGTAGGGGCGTACGTCACTCGAATAGGATTCCACACCAGGGTCACCACCAGCAGCACCAACAACTTCGACCGAGTGGAGAGTCCGGTATGCGTGGAGGCAGCGTCGCCGTCATCGGCGGCAGCATCGCGGGATGTGCCACAGCCCTGGCCGTGTCCCGCGGCGGAGCCGAGAAGGTCACCGTCTTCGAACGGGCCGACGCCGAACTCCGCGACAGAGGCGTCGGGATAGCTCTCCACGGTGACCGGTACACCGAACTGGAGAGCGCCGGATATGTGGCCCCCGAGATGCCATGGGCGCCGCTGACCCACCGGGTGTGGACCGTACGGGACGGCGAGTCCGAGTACGGACGCGGCATCGCCGCGCAGAACTTCCCGTTCCGCGCCTACAACTGGGGCTCCCTGTGGAGCGAGTTGCGGCGACGGGTGCCCGAAGAGGTCACCTACCGCTCGGGAGCGCTCGTCACCGCCGTGGAGCCCGACTCCGACGGCGTGACCGTCCAACTCGCCGGCGGAGAGCGGGAACGCTTCGACGCCGTCGTCGGCGCCGACGGCTACCGCTCCGTCGTACGCGACGCCATGTTCCCCGGCCTCGACGCCACGTACGCCGGCTACATCGGCTGGCGCGGCACCTCCGCCGACGTCGCCGACCTCCCCCAGGACGGCAAGGAAGCGCACAACGTCGCCTTCCCCGGCGGCCACTGCATGATCTACCGCATCCCGGACGGCTTCGGCGGCCACCGGCTCAACTGGGTCCTCTACACCGCCCCGCCCGAGTCCGAGGACCTGCACCCGGACCTGCGGACCCCGACCTCGCTGCCGCCCGGCAGGCTCAACTCGGCGCTCACCGACCACCTCCGGGCCCTGGTCGCCGACAACTTCCCGCCCTTCTGGGCGGCCAAGGTGCTGCGTACGCCGCCCGAGACCACGTTCATCCAGCCCATCTACGACCTGGAGGTGCCGCACTACACCTCGGGCCGGATGCTGCTCGTCGGCGACGCCGCCAGCGTCGCCCGGCCGCACATCGGCGGCGGCAGCGTGAAGGCCCTCCAGGACGCCAGCGCCCTGGAGGCCGCCGCGGTGGCCGGGGGCAGCTGGAAGGAGATCCTGGAGGCGTACGACATGAGCCGTGGCCCCGTCGGCGCGGCCATGGTCGCGCTCGCCCGCAGGATGGGCGCCGCGCAGGTGGAGAACACGCCGGACTGGAGCGCCATGGACAAGGCGGAGTTCGACGGGTGGTGGCAGGACCAGAACAGCGGCTCCGACCGCAACAGCGGCTTCGGCGGACACAGCATGAAGCGCCCGTAAGTGCCGTGACGGTAGGCGCTGTGACAGCGCGCCGGGCCGACCGCCTCCGCGGCCGGCCCGGCGAAACGGTTCAGCGCGGCGCCCCGCCGTGCACCGGACTCAGCGCGCGGCGGACCGCACCGGCGCCAGCTCCAGCGCCTCGTGCAGGGCACTGGGATCCTTGCGGGCGTCCGCCCCGTCCACCTGGAGCGTCACCCGCCCCGACGTGAGAACCGTGACCGTACGGGCGCACTCGGCCGCCTGCGCGGGACTCGGCGACACCAGCAGCACACCGATGCCCTCCTCCGCCAGCGTGCCGACCAACGCGTAGATCTGCTTGGCCAGTCCGGGCGCCAGCCCCTCCGTGGGCTCGTCCAGCAGCAGCACACTCGGCGAGCCGAGCAGCGCGCGCGCCAGGGCGAGCATCTGCTGCTCGCCGCCGGACAGATCGGTGCCCCGGTTGCCCCGGCGCTCGCCCAGCCGGGGCAGCAGCTCCAGGACCCGCGCCGGGGTCCACTCGCTGGGGCGGGTCGCGTCGCCACGGCCCGGGGGCCGGTGGGAGAGCCGCAGATGCTCCGCGACGGTGAGTCCGGCGAAGACCCGGCGGCCCTGCGGTACGAGCCCGATACCGGCGCGCGCCACCGTGTGCGCGGGCTGCCCGGTGATGTCGCGGCCGTTCAGCCGCACCGATCCGGCGGAGGGGCGGATGAAGCCCGCCACGGTGTGGACGAGCGTGGTCTTGCCCGCCCCGTTGTGGCCCACGATCGCGTGGACGGAGCCGGCGGGGACGGTCAGGTCGAGGTCGTGCAGGACGGTGCCGCCGTGATAGCCCGCCGTCAGGCCGGTGAGTTCCAGCATCGGTGGTCGGTCACCCTCTCGCTTCCGCGGTGTCACGTACGGTCGTGCCGGGTACGGCGCCGCTCCCGCCGCCACCGGTGGCACTCGTGGCGTGGTACGCGTCGCGGACCTCCGGATGGGCGAGCGCCTCCGCCGTGGGCCCGGTGATCAGGACCCGGCCCGCCGCCAACACGGTCACCGTTTCCGCGAGTTCGGCGACGACCTCGACATGGTGCTCCACCAGGATGATGGCGACGCTGTCCGGGAGACCGCCCAGGATCGAGAGCAGCCGGCCGATGTCGCCGTCCGTCAGACCGGCCGCGGGCTCGTCCAGCAGCAGCAGCCTCGGGTCGCCCGCGAGGGCCGCCGCGAGGTCGAGCATGCGCCGCTGACCGTGCGACAGGTCGGCGGCCGGCCTGCGGGCGGAGTCGGCGAGGCCGACGGCCTCCAGATGGCGGGCGGCGGACTCCGCGTGCTGCCGGTAGCGGGACGGCCGCCGCCACGCGCCCCGGCGCAGCGGATGGTGCAGCCAGCCCGCCAGCACGATGTTGTCCAGGACCGACAACTCGCCGATGACGGACGGCTGCTGGAAGCTGCGGGCGATCCCGAGGCGGCTGCGTCTGGCGGTGGCCGTACGGGTGATGTCGGCGCCGCCCAGGGCGATGGTGCCGTGGTCGGGGCGGTCGGTACCGGCGATCAGGTTCAACAGGGTGGTCTTGCCCGCGCCGTTGGGCCCGATGACGGCGTGCCGCGCCCCGGCGGGGAGCCGGAGACTGACATCGTCGACGGCGGTGAGGCTCCCGTAGCGCCGGGTGAGGTTCTTCAGATCCAGTACGTCCGGCACATCCGGTACGGCTGTCATGGGGCGACCTTCCCGGCCGGAACGCGTGCGTGGTCGGGCGGGAGTCCGGCGCCCTTGGCGGGGCCCCGCGTACCGGGCCCGCCGCGCAGCCCGGCCAGCCCGCGCGGCAGCAGATAGACGGCGGCGACGAACAGCGCGCCGAGCAGCAGCGGCCCGTGACCCGGCCACGAACTGGCCACCCAGTCACGGGTGAAGACGATGAGACCGGCACCGAGCAGACCGCCGATCACCGACGTGCTGCCGCCGATCACGGCCGCCAGCAGCGCGAACGCCGCGATCTCGAAGCCGACGTCGGCGGGGGAGAGGTACTGCTGGACCGTGACCATCAGCGAACCGCCGATCCCGGCCAGCGCACCGGCGCCGATGTGCGCCATGAAGAGATAGCGCCCCACCGGGTGGCCGGACGCCCGCATCCGCGCCTCGGCGTTACGGCTGCCGGTCAGCAGCTTTCCGGCGGGGGAGCGCAGCACGGCCAGCGTGACGACGACGGCGACGACCGCGACGGCGAGCGCGTAGTTGTAGACCTGGCTCTCGTCGATCATCCCCTCCCCGCCCCACAGCGCCTGCGTGGGCGGGAAGCCGACGAGACCGTCGGCGCCGCCGGTGACGGACTTCATCTGGTTGATGGCGGCGCTGGCCAGCTCACCGATGGCGAGCGTGATCATCAGGACCGTGGTGCCCCGGGCCCGGATCACCGCCGGCCCCGTCACGACGGAGAACAGCGCGGCGGCGATCGCCGCGACGACGATCTGCACCGGGCCGACCGTCCAGCCCGCGTCGGCGAGATTCGCGGTGGCGTACGCGCCGACGGCGAACGGCGCGGTCTGGCCCAGGGTGGGCAGCCCGGCGTAGCCGGTCAGGATGGTGACGCTGACGGCGAGCAGCCCGAGGGCGAGCGCGGAGCCCGCCAGCGAGATGCTGTACGCGTCGAGCAGCGTCGGCAGGGCGATGAGTACGCCCAGCAGGATGAGCAGCGGCGCGGCCCGGCGGCCCCGCGAGGCGAGCGTGCTCTCGTCGGGTCCGCCGCGCAGCAGCCGCGCCAACGGCCCGCCGCGCCCGGCGGGCCGGACGGGCGGCGCCTTGACGGCCGCGGAGCCCTTGACGGCGGTGGAGTCCTTGACGGTCGCGGAGTCCGTGACGGCGGCGGAATCCGTGACGGCGGCGGCCGGAGCCGCGCCCCGCCCGCGCGCGCCGAACGACGCGGACAGCCGCCGCCGTAGCCAGGTCACCGGGTCCGAGCCCGCGTCCTCGCCCCCGTGCCCGGCCGTCGCCGGCTCGGTGAACTGGGACCGCAGGATCAGTACGGCGGCCATGGCCGCGAACAGCAGGTACGGCGCCCAGTCCGGTGCCAGCGAGACACCGAGCGTCTGCACCTCACCGACGGCGATCGCCGCGAAGAACGTCATCCACAGCGACCGCAGCCCGCCGAGCACGACCACCACGAGCGACAGCATCAGGACCGTGTCGGCCGTGCCGGCCCCCGGCCCGATGATGGGCGCGCCCAGCACCCCGGCGGCCCCGGCCAGCGCTCCCGCGGCGGCCAGGACCCCGGTGTGCACGGCGCGCGGGCTGTGCCCGGTGGTGGCCAGCATCTGCGGGTCGTCGGCGGAGGCGCGTACGGCCGCCCCCACCCGGGTGCGGGTGAGCACCCACGTACCGAACGCCGCGAGCAGCACGGCCATCAGGATGAAGCAGAGCCGGTACGCGGGGTACCGGTGGCCCAGCAGCGTCACCGAGGAGTCGAGCGCCTCGGGGACGCGTACCGGTAGTTCGTCGGCCCCGAAGAACTCGATGAGCAGATTGCCACCGATCAGGGCCAGTCCGAACGTGAGCAGTGCCTGCGCGAGATGCCCACGACGGGCCAGGGGGATCGTGGCCGCGGACAGACCGGCCCCGGCGGCGGCTGCCGCGGCGGTGCCGGCCGCGAGCCCGACGGCGAGTCCGCCCCAGGTCCCGTCACTCAACTCGGCGCCGGTGTAGGCACCGATCGCGTACAGCGTGCCGTGCGAGAGGTTCAGCACGCCCGCGGTGCCGAAGGCGAGACTCAGGCCGGCGGCGACGACGAACAGCAGCAGCCCGTAGGCCACGCCGTCGACCGCCGGCACGAGGTGGGCATCAAGGAGATTCATGCTCAGCTGCCGAGTGTCGCCAGGTCCTGGACCATGACGTTGGCCAGCTGGTCACCGTCCTTGCGCACCTGGCGCAGGTACCACTGCTGCACCGGCGAGTGCGCCTTGTCGCCGAACTCCCAGGAGCCGCGCGGGCTGTCGATCTGGCCGAGTCCGCCGATGGCGGTGTTGATCGTCTCGGGCGTGACCTCGCCCTTCTCGGCGGCGTCCGCGATCGCCTGGTCCAGCACGGCGGCGGCGTCGTACGAGGCCATCGCGTAGGTCGTCGGCTGGGTGTCGTGCTTGGCGGTCCAGTCGGCGGCGAACTTGCGGTTGGCCTCGTTGTCGAGGTCGGCCGCGTAGTTCAGGACCGAGTAGACGTCCTTGGCCGCGTCGCCCTGCGCCTGGAGCACACTGCCCTCGGTCACGAAGGCCGTGTACAGCGGGATGTCGGCGACGTCGGACTGCGCGTACTGCTTGGCGAAGTCGATCGCGGCCTTGCCCGCGTAGAAGCAGTACACCGCCTTGGCGTCAGTCTTGGCGATGTCGGCGAAGTACGGCATGAAGTTCGTGGTCTTCGGGAACGGCGTCCACTTGGTCTTGCCGTCCGGGTTGGCGAGCTCGCCGCCGACCTTCTTGAACTCGTCGGTGAAACCGCGCAGTTCGTCGTAGCCACCCTGGTAGTCCGGGCCGATCGCGTAGACCGGGCCGTCCACCTTCTCCTTGATGTACGGGGCGATGGCCTTGCCCGGCTCGTCGGAGAGGAAGCTCGTCGTCCAGACGTACTTCATGTCCTTGACCGGCGGGCGGGCGTTCGAGCCGAGCAGCGGGATCTTGGCCTGGTTGATCAGCGGCAGCACCGCGTTGACCGAACCACCGCCGACGAGACCGGTCAGCGCGTCGACCTTGTCCTTCTTGATGAGCTTGGTGGCCGCGGGGACCGCGGTGGGCGGACCGTCGCCCTCGTCCGCGACGACCAGCTCGACCTCACGGCCGCCCAGCTTGTTGTCGTGGGTCGCCAGATACAGCTCGAAGCCCTTCCGCAGCTCCGTGCCGACCGGCTCGTACGTGCCTGACAGCGAAGCCACCAGGCCGACCTTCACGGTGTCGTCGCCGGCGCCGCTGTCGCTGCTGCACCCGGTGACGGCTGCCAGGCCGAGTGCGACGGCGGCTGCGCCGACCGGCCGGACTCTGCGGCGGCCTCGCGGGAGGGATATGTCGAAGAACATGAGGGCTCTCATCGGGAGGAAGTGAAAAACGGACGGAACGGACGAGCGGGAACTGCACGTGCACGAACGGCAAACGAACCGAACGGTGGGGCGTGGTACGACCCGGACGTCAGCGCGAGGGCTGCGCGTTCGCGTCGCGGACCTGGGGAGTCAAGGAGTCGCCGACCTGGTTGATCAGCTCGGACATCATGTAGCTGACCTCACCGATGTCCGCGTCCCTGGTGGTCGTCACCAGCAGCGAGGCGCCGCTGGAGACCGCCATCGAGAACATGTAGCCGCCCTCCATGGCGGTCAGGCTGTGCTCGACGGGGTCGGTGTTGGTCAACTGGGCCGCTGCGGAGAGCAGGTTGACGACACCCGACGCGATGGCGGCCAGCCGGTCGGCGTCGTCCCGCTCCACCCCCGTGTAGGCCAGCGCGAGGCCGTCCACGGACACGGCTATGGCCTGGGTGACCTCTGGAATACGTCCGGCGAAGCCGCTCAGGATCCAGCTGAGGTCGTTGGGTGACGTCATTTCTTGCTCCGTTGGGTGTCGTCGTCGGTGGCGGAGCGCCCGCGGTGGCTCGTGCTCCTGTTGATCCCCTGTGCGTAGGCCGCGAGGACGTCAGAGACCTGACGCGAGTCCCGGCGGCGGGGCGACGGTTTGGGGGCGGCGCCGGATCGCTGGTCGGCGCCGTCGCGTTTGCCCAAGGTGGGCCACTGCTTGGGCGTGTTGCGCTGCCGCAGCGGAAGTCCCGAGGAACTGACCCCGGCGATACGGGAGACAGGCTCGGCGTGGACGGGGTGCTGGGAAGGCGCGGTGGCGCCGGCGCGGTCGTCGCTCCGGGGGCTCGGCGATTCCTGCGCGCCGCCGGACCCGTTGGAACCGGTCGAACCGCCCGCCCCCGCCGATCCGTTGGACCCCTGGGGGCCCGCCCCGCCCGGGTTGTAGTCGCCGGCCTCGGCGGCGTCGCCGTTGCTGCCGATGCCGCCCCGGCCGGCCGGGGCGCCCGCCCCGGCGGTCGTACGGCGGCCGAGCTGACCGGGCCCGGTGATCGGGCGCGGTGTCTCGTACCGTACGCCGGGACGCTCACCGAGCGAGCCCTGCGCGGGCGGTGTGGTCTCCTGCGGGGCCGCGGCCAGTACGTTCGCCGGGAGGGTGACCTCGGCGATGGTGCCCGGACCCGAGGAGTCCCGCAGCTCGACCACGATGCCGTGCCGGGCGGCGAGCCGCGCGACCACGTGCAGACCCATGGAACGCACGTCGCCGATACCGGACTTCGGCTCCAGCAGGCCCTTGTTGAGGTTGGCGCGGCGCTCGGCGGTGATACCCACGCCCTCGTCGACTATCTGGACGACGGCCCGGTCCCACAGCCGCCAGACCGCGACCCCGACCTGCTTGTCCGGGGGCGAGAAGCGCGTCGCGTTGTCGAGGAGTTCGGCCAGGATGTGCGCGACGTCATGGACGACGCGCGCGGCTATGCCGATGCCCGACTCGATGACTCCGAGGGAGACCCGGTCGAAACGCTCGATCTGCTGCGCGGCGGCCACGATCACCGTCGAGCAGGAGATGTCCGCCGACCGGACCCGGCCGTGCCCGTAACCACCCAGCACCAGCAGGTTGTTGGTGTTGCGCTCCATGCGGATCGCGAGGTGGTCGAGCGCGAACAGCGTCTTCATACGCTCGGGGTCGGCCTCGTCGCGCTGCACCGTGTCCAGCTCGGACACCATGACGGTGGTCAACTGGGCGCCCCTGCGGGCGACACCGACCAGCGTCTCGGCGAACTGCTCGTGGATGTGCGCCTGTTGCGCCGCGAGTCGTACGGCCTCGTGGTGGACGGCGTTGAACGCCTCACCGACCTCGCCGATCTCGTCGAGGCCGGTGGTCTTGACCGGGTTGCCCGACCGCTCGGCGACCTGCTCGGGGGTGGCGCCGCTGAGCGCGCCGGGCTGGGACAGCTCCGTCATCACCCGCGGCAGACCCGTGTGGGCCACCTCGTGGGCGGCGTTGCGCAGATCCCGCAGCCGGCGGATCATCACGCGGCCGAGCCGGATGGCGACGACGACCGCGCCGACCAGGGTGAGCAGCACCAGCGCCACCTCGGCGCCGGCCACCCACGCGAGCGTGGTGCGCGTGTCGGTGACGGTCTTGAGCACCGACGCGTCGATCCGGCTCTCGACCGAGCGGAGCAGGGTCAGCCGGTCGGCCGTCGCCTTCTGCCATTCCTCCGGCTCGACGGTGAGTTCCTCGTCCGGCGCCGTACGGCTGACCGTGTCCTCAAGCCGGCGCGCCTCCAGGGCCTTCGGGCCGGAGAGGGTGCGCTCCAGCCAGGTCCGCCACTGCTGCGGTCCGAGGTCGAAGAGGGAGCCGGTCGCTTCGGTGTAGCCGAGCCTGGTGGCGTCGAAGGTCCGCTTGGAAGCCTCGGTGAAACCGCCCGTGGCCTGAGCCTTCATCACCGCGACCTGCTGCTGGCCCATGTGCTCGGAGGCCCGCGAGAGCGCGGCGGCGGCGCGGATCCGGTCAGCGACGTCGGCGTCGACACCGTCGGCCTGGGCGATACCGTCGCGGTAGTCGATCAGGTCGGCGATCACGATCCGGTAGCCGAACGTCAGCGCCGTGACGGTGCTTCCTCCGGAGCGCACCTGGGCGCGCAGCGAGGGCATCTCGTCGATGAAGCGGTCGATCCGGTCGAGCGCGCGCTGCGCGTTGCCCGGCACGGACGACAACCGACCGAGCTGGGACCGGAATTCGGCGACACTCTTGTCTGTCGCACTGGATGTTTCGCGGAACGCTTCGGGATCTCCCTGGGTGGAGACGAGCGCGGTCGCTGCCGCCCGCTCACGCTGGAGATGGTGGGTCAACTCGCTGACGGACGAGGCGACATCGACCATGGCCGTGAGCCGGTTGGCCTGGAGCGCCTGTTGGGTCGCGGGGGCGAGGGCCAGTACCGCGAAGGTGACGGCCACTACGAGCGGCACGGTGACCAGCAGGACGAGGCGACGATTGATTTTCACTGCGCGGCTCCATCGCCGGAACCGGTGCTGAGTATCGGTGACACGCAGATACCTATTAACGGGTTGGGGGGTGTCGGTGGGGATCGCGAGTAGATCGTGTGCAACGTTACGGAAGGGACTGGCGAGGCCCCCGTGGCGCGGCTTGATCCTATGCCGTAGCACCTCACTACGGATGCGTACATCCTCGAAAAATGCAGGTGTCCAACCAGCCACGAACGATCCAACTCGGCCATTTCCAACGACACAAGCCCCACGCGGAACCGTAAGCGGAATCACCAAATCGTTTCATCCTCACCATATCTGACCTGCCCTTAGTTGCCTCAGGCACCTCCCTTCAGCCGGGCACCGGAACGCCCCGGCGGGATGCTTCGGCGTGTCGACTTGACTGGGGCCGAGGCAGTCAGAATGTCGTTAGGGACGAGTGCGCCCCCGGAGTTGAACAGGCCTGCCACGGACGGCATTTCGGTCATAAACGCCCACCGCGCATGGCGGTCGCGGGCGGCTTCCCGCGTTGGTTGGCCTCCGTCAGGGGCCCGTTCGAGCGGGACTCGTCCGCATGGATGAGGGGGAACCGCGGGATGAGTACGGAACCGGAAGCCGACAACGACGACGAGCCAACGCCGTCCCTGACCGAGCGCATCCCCGGGACAAGCCGATGAGCGGTGCCGCCCGGCCGCCGGGAGGCCGGTGTGGGCTGCTGGCCGTCGGCGTGGTGCTGGGTGTGGTGGTGTCGTCGGTCGGCGGTTGTTCGGAGGGGGGCGGGCGGTGCGGTCCCCGTCCGGTCGGGGATGTCTTCAGGAAGGATCTGTACGGGACTTACTCGGGTCCCCACGGCGCCCGCCTCGCGCTGCGCGACAACGGAGACAACACAGTTGGTTTCACGGCGACCGACTGGCCGGTGACCGGCGATCCGGAGATTCTGGAGACGAAGCCCGCCGCCTTCGACGGTGACGGCACCTGGCGGATCGAGGGTGGTTCGGGCGGGGGCGATGGCGTCGGGCTTCAGTTCGACGGGGAACCACCGGAGCGCGCCGGGCTGCCGGTCGAGCGGCTTCAGGTCGGCGAGAGGGACGGCCGCGTCGTGCTGTTCGACCAGCTCGGTGATCCCGACGTGTGCCGGGTGTTCGAACTGACCCGGTCGTCGTGACGGACCCAAGCGGAACCGGCGGCCGAAGTCCGTGGCGCGCCACGCGCGTTGGGAATCGGCGCACGGTGACGCAAAGAAGGCCCTGACCGGCATTTCTGCTGGTCAGAGCCTTGTTCCGGAAGTGCCCCCGGCAGGATTCGAACCTGCGCACCCGGCTCCGGAGGCCGATGCTCTATCCCCTGAGCTACGGGGGCGTATCGCCGTGAATATCTTGGCGACGGGTGAAACCTTACCAGCCCCGACAGGGTCGTCGTGAACAGGTATTTGGCGAGCGCCGCGCGGCCGGCCCGTCCCCGGTGGTCCCTCGCGCGGGGGGAGAAGTGGGGAAAACCCGGACGCGGCCCGGGAGGCCGACCTACTCTCAAGCTGTGTCAGGCGCGTCAGGCCGGGTGCTCGTTGTCGACGACAACAGGGTCATCCGGCAGTTGATCAGGGTCAACCTGGAGCTGGAGGGCTTCGAGGTCGTGACCGCGGCCGATGGTGCCGAGTGTCTGGACGTCGTTCACCAGGTCGAGCCCGATGTGATCACCCTCGACGTCGTCATGCCGCGCCTCGACGGCATCCGCACCGCCGCTCGGCTGCGGGCCGATCCGGCGACCTCGCACCTGCCCGTGGCGATCATCAGCGCCTGTACGCGGCACGAGGTGGAGACCGGAATGGTCGCCGGGGTGGACGCCTTCCTCGCCAAGCCCTTCGAGCCGTCCGAGTTGGTCAGGGTCGTACGCCAGCTGATGCGCCGGGAGGGCCCGCCGTCCGTGGACGGCAGGCATGGGGCCGGGCGTGCGGGAAGCACGCCCGGAAGCGCACGAGGCTGAGCGGGCGACGCGAGCCCCGCCGGACCCACGGGACCCACCGGCCCCGGGGAGCCGCCCATATCGCGAAACCGGTTCGCGAAGACGCCCCCCTCCTCCCATACGCTGGTGCCGTGACCCCCGCCGACCTCTCCCGAACCGTGCTGCGCGCCGTGCGCCGCGCGGTCGACGGGGGCGTGCTGGCCGGGCCCGTACCGGACAGCGTCCAGGTGGCGCGCCCCGGCCCCGGCGGCAGCGGCGACTACGCGACCTCCGTGGCGCTCCGGCTCGCGGGCCCCGCCCGCCGCAGCCCCCGCGACGTCGCGGAGATCCTGCGCACCGAGATCCTGCGGGCCGCCCCGGACCTGAGCCGCGTCGACGTCACCGGGCCGGGTTTCCTGAACTTCACCCTCACCCCCGGCAGCCGCGCCGACCTCGTCCGCGCCGTCCTCGACGCCGGGATCCGGTACGGGCACGGGGACACCCTCGCCGGCACCACCGTGGTCCTCGCCCCCGCCGACGAGCCGCGCGCCGCCGTCTGGGCCGAGACCGTCGTACGGCTGCTGCGCGCGCAGGGAGCCGACGCCCGCACGGACGGCAACGGCAACGGCAACGGCGACGGCGACGGCGACGGCGCGGAGCGGGTCACCGTACGCCCGGTGCCCACCCCCCTCGCGGCGGACCTCTTCGCCCGCCTCGGGCCCGACGCCGCCCGCTGGGGCCTGCTGCGGCCCGCCGCCCACGACCTGCCCCGCACGGGCGACGACCTCCTCGTCCAGCACGAGAGCAACGCCCTGTTCACGGTGCGCTACGCCCACGCCCGTACCCGCGCCCTCGTCCGCAACGGCGCCGCCCTCGGCGTGCCGGCGAGCGGCGGTCACCCGGACGAAGCCGGCGCGCGCCCGCTCATCGACAGCATCGGCGACCACCCCGGCGTACTCGCCGCCGCCGCCCGCCATCGCGCCCCCGACCGGGTCGCCCGCCATCTCGAACGCACAGCGGAGGCGTTCCTGCACTTCCAGGAGACGTGCCGCCCGCTGCCCGCCGGCGACGAGAAACCCTCGGCCGCCCACCGTTCCCGGCTCGCACTCGCCGAAGCCGCCGGGACGGTGCTGGCCGGTGGCCTGACCCTCCTCGGCATCGACGCGCCCGAACATCTCTGAGAGAGCCACAAGACCATGAGCCGTTCCGCCCACCCCGCCGGGCCCCGCTACGCCGACGTGCACACCGAGGGCCACTACTCCCCGCCGCCCGCCGACCTCAACGTGCTGGACGACAAGATCTGGTCGCGTACGGTCCGCCGCGACGAGGACGGTGTCGCCACCGTCGCCGGTCTGCCGGTCACCCGCCTCGCCGAGGAGTTCGGCACCCCCGCGTACTTCCTCGACGAGGCCGACTTCCGGGCTCGCTGCCGCGCCTGGACCGACGCCTTCGGCAAGGACGCCGACGTCTTCTACGCGGGCAAGGCCTTCCTGTCGCGCGCCGTCGTCCACTGGCTCAAGGAGGAGGGGCTCAACCTCGACGTCTGCTCCGGCGGCGAGCTGGCCACCGCGCTCGACGCCGGCATGCCGCCCGAGCGCATCGCGCTGCACGGCAACAACAAGTCCGTGGCGGAGATCGAGCGCGCCGTCTCCGCGGGCGTCGGACGCATCGTCCTCGACTCGTTCCAGGAGATGGTGCGCGTCGCGCACATCGCGCAGAGCCTCGGCCGCGTCCAGCCCGTGCAGATCCGCGTCACCGTCGGCGTCGAGGCACACACCCACGAGTTCATCGCCACCGCCCACGAGGACCAGAAGTTCGGCATCGCGCTGGCCGACGGCCAGGCCGCCGAGGCCGTCCGCCGGGCGCTGCGGCTCGACGGCATCGAACTCATCGGAATCCACTCGCACATCGGCTCGCAGATCTTCGACATGGCGGGCTTCGAGGTCTCCGCGCGCCGCGTCGTCGAGCTGCTGGCCGAGGTCCGCGACGAACACGGCGTCGAACTCCCGGAGATCGACCTCGGCGGCGGCCTCGGTATCGCGTACACCCCCGAGGACGACCCGCGCGAGCCGCACGAGATCGCCAAGTCCCTGACCGCGATCGTCACCCGCGAGTGCGAGTCCGCCGGACTGCGCACCCCCCGGATCTCCGTCGAGCCCGGCCGCGCGATCGTCGGCCCGACCGCCTTCACGCTGTACGAGGTCGGCACCGTCAAGCCGCTGCCGGGGCTCCGGACGTATGTGAGCGTCGACGGCGGCATGTCGGACAACATCCGCACCGCGCTGTACGACGCCGAGTACAGCGTCGCGCTCGTCTCCCGCCGCTCCGACGCCGAGCCGATGCTGTCCCGCGTCGTCGGCAAGCACTGCGAGAGCGGCGACATCGTCGTACGCGACGCGTTCCTGCCCGCCGACCTGGCGCCGGGCGACCTGATCGCGGTGCCCGCCACCGGCGCGTACTGCCGCTCGATGGCGAGCAACTACAACCACGCGCTGCGCCCGCCCGTCGTCGCCGTCAAGGACGGCGGGGCACGGGTGATCGTCCGGCGTGAGACGGAGGAGGATCTCCTGCGGCTCGACGTCGGTTAGGCGCCCGGCAGGCACCGGGTGGGCACCCGCCAGGCACCCGGAAAAACTGAGATAGACGTCTCGCATGACGGACGGAGGGGTGAAACTTCCGTCCGGTGCGTGAGACTGGTCCACATTGCTGAGTGAAGGAATCGAGGTCGCATGATGCGTACGCGTCCGCTGAAGGTGGCGCTGCTGGGCTGTGGGGTTGTCGGCTCAGAGGTGGCGCGCATCATGACGACGCACGCCGACGACCTGGCCGCGCGGATCGGCGCCCCCCTGGAACTCGCCGGGGTCGCCGTCCGCCGCCCGTCCAAGGTGCGCGAGGGCATCGATCCCGCGCTGATCACCACGGACGCGACCGCGCTGGTCAAACGCGGCGACATCGACGTCGTGGTCGAGGTCATCGGCGGCATCGAGCCCGCCCGCACACTGATCACCACCGCCTTCGAGCACGGCGCGTCCGTCGTCTCGGCCAACAAGGCGCTGCTCGCCGAGGACGGCGCGACGCTCTTCGCGGCGGCCGAGAAACACGGCAAGGACCTCTACTACGAGGCCGCCGTCGCCGGCGCCATCCCGCTGCTGCGCCCGCTGCGCGAATCCCTCGCGGGCGACAAGGTCAACCGGGTGCTCGGCATCGTCAACGGCACCACGAACTTCATCCTCGACCGGATGGACTCCTCCGGCGCCGGCTACTCGGAGGCGCTGGACGAGGCGACGGCGCTCGGTTACGCGGAGGCCGACCCGACCGCCGACGTCGAGGGCTTCGACGCCGCCGCCAAGGCCGCGATCCTCGCCGGGATCGCCTTCCACACCCGCGTACGCCTCGACGACGTCCACCGCGAGGGACTGACCGAGGTCACCTCCGCCGACATCGCCTCCGCGCGGCGCATGGGCTGCACCGTCAAGCTCCTGGCCATCTGCGAGCGCGCCGCCGACGGCAAGTCGGTCACCGCCCGCGTGCACCCGGCGATGATCCCGCTGAGCCACCCGCTCGCCTCCGTGCGCGAGGCGTACAACGCGGTCTTCGTGGAGGCCGAGGCGGCCGGTCAGCTGATGTTCTACGGCCCCGGCGCGGGCGGCGCGCCCACCGCGTCCGCCGTGCTCGGCGACCTCGTCGCGGTGTGCCGCAACCGGCTCGGCGGGTCGACGGGGCCCGGCGAGTCCGCGTACACACGGCTGCCCGTCAGCTCGATGGCCGAGGTCGTCACGCGCTACCACATCAGCCTCGACGTGGCCGACAAGCCGGGCGTACTGGCCCAGGTCGCCACGGTCTTCGCCGAGCACGACGTGTCGATCGACACCGTGCGCCAGCAGGGCCGGCTGGACAGTGAAGGACTCGGCGGCGAGGCATCTCTCGTCGTCGTCACCCACCGCGCGCCCGACGCCGCCCTCTCGGGGACCGTCGAAGCGCTGCGCAAGCTCGACACCGTGCGCGGTGTCGCCAGCATCATGCGTGTTGAAGGGGAGTAAGGGACCCATGACGAGCATTGGCACCCACCAGTGGCGCGGCATCATCGAGGAGTACCGGGACCGGCTGCCGGTCACCGACACGACGGCGGTGGTGACGCTCCGCGAGGGCGGTACACCGCTCGTCCCCGCCCAGGTCCTCTCCGAACTCACGGGCTGCGAGGTGCACCTCAAGGTCGAGGGCGCCAACCCGACCGGGTCGTTCAAGGACCGCGGCATGACGATGGCCATCACGCACGCCAAGGAGGCGGGCGCGCAGGCCGTCATCTGCGCCTCCACCGGCAACACCTCGGCGTCGGCCGCCGCGTACGCGGTACGGGCCGGCATGGTCTGCGCCGTCCTGGTGCCGCAGGGCAAGATCGCGCTGGGCAAGATGGGCCAGGCGCTGGTGCACGGCGCGAAGATCCTCCAGGTCGACGGGAACTTCGACGACTGTCTGACGCTGGCGCGCGGACTGTCCGACAACTACCCGGTGGCGCTGGTCAATTCGGTCAATCCGTCCCGTATCGAGGGACAGAAGACCGCGGCCTTCGAGATCGTCGACGCGCTCGGCGACGCCCCCGACATCCATGTGCTGCCCGTCGGCAACGCCGGCAACATCACGGCGTACTGGAAGGGCTACACGGAGTACGAGGCCGACGGTCCGGCGGCCCGCAAGCCGCGCATGTGGGGCTTCCAGGCGTCCGGTTCGGCGCCGATCGTCCGCGGTGAGGTCGTCAAGGACCCGCACACCGTGGCCACGGCGATCCGGATCGGCAATCCGGCGTCCTGGCAGCAGGCGCTCGCCGCCCGCGACGAGTCGGGCGGCTTCATCGACGAGGTGACGGACCGACAGATCCTGCGCGCCTACCGGCTGTTGGCCGCGCAGGAGGGTGTTTTCGTCGAGCCCGCGTCGGCGGCGTCCGTCGCCGGCCTGCTCAAGGCCGCCGAGGAGGGCAAGGTCGATCCCGGGCAGCGGATCGTCTGCACCGTCACCGGGAACGGACTGAAGGACCCGGACTGGGCGGTCGCGGGAGCCCCGCAGCCGGTCACCGTGCCGGTGGACGCGGTGACGGCGGCGGAGCGGCTCGGACTCGCGTAGCGCGCGCCCCCGGGGCCACGGAGGCCGGCCCCACACCCGCACAAAGCACACCAAGACGCTTCATAGGCGCACAGGAAGCCACGCGACACGCATCGTGCGCCTCCTGTGCGCCCTATGTCGCCACAGAACCTTCCTTCGATAAGCTGTGCCCGACCCGCCCCGCCGCATATGCCGCGGTGTTGTTGCCCTCGTGGCCGTCGGGTGTCTGACGTATCTCGCCGAAACCCCGCAGTTCTCGCAGCCTCGTCTCCGTCCGTCCCGCCCTGTTCGCCTCGTCTCCGTTCAGCCTTCCTCGCAGTCACACAAGGAGAGTCGTCTAAGCGATGGCCGGTCCAGCTTTCCGCGCCGCCGCCGTACGGGTGCGCGTCCCCGCCACCAGCGCCAACCTCGGGCCGGGATTCGACGCCCTCGGCCTGTCGTTGGGGCTCTACGACGACGTCGTGGTGCGCGTCGCCGACTCCGGGCTGCACGTCGACATCGCCGGCGAGGGCGCCGGGACACTGCCCCGCGACGAGAACCACCTCCTCGTACGGTCCCTGCGCACCGCGTTCGACCTGCTCGGCGGCCAGCCGCGCGGCCTGGAGGTCGTCTGCGCCAACAGGATCCCGCACGGCCGCGGCCTGGGCTCCTCGTCCGCCGCCATCTGCGCCGGGATCGTCGCCGCGCGCGCCGTGACGATAGGCGGTGACGCCAGGCTCGACGACACGGCGCTGCTGGAGCTGGCCACCGAGATCGAGGGCCATCCCGACAATGTGGCGGCCTGTCTGCTCGGCGGATTCACCCTCGCCTGGACCGACGGGGGAGCGGCGCGCGCCATCCGTATGGAGGCCGCCGATTCCGTGGTCCCCGTGGTGTTCGTGCCCGACCGGCCCGTCCTCACCGAGACCGCGCGCGGGCTCCTGCCGCGCGCCGTCCCCCATGTGGACGCGAGCTTCAACGCGGGCCGGGCGGCGCTGCTCGTGGAGGCCCTGACCAGGCGTCCCGAGCTGCTGCTGGCCGCCACCGAGGACCGGCTGCACCAGGAGTACCGCGCCCCGGCGATGCCGCAGAGCGTGGAACTCGTCAACCGACTGCGGGCCGACGGCGTCCCGGCGGTCATCTCCGGCGCGGGCCCCACGGTCCTGGCGCTGACCGAGGACAGTGCGGCCGACAAGGTCGCACGGCTGGCCGGCGAGGGCTGGGCGGCGAACAGGCTCGGCCTCGACGGCACGGGAGCGAGCGTTCTGCCGCTGGGTTCTCAGTGACGGTGGATTGCCGGTGAGTGAGAGGGGGAATGTTTGTTGGAGCCGGTAGTGTTAACCTCAAGTCTGCACCCGACGTCTTTGTGGCTCGGTGCTTCGCGTCCCCATTCGGGACCACCATTCTTCCGGGAGCCTCCCCGACTGCCTGAGCAGCCTGCCTGAGCAGTTTTGAGCACGCCCCGGAACCGGCACGACACCCCTCGCTATGTCCAGGAGTGGGCCGAGCAGGGGGACCTCGGGCCGGACCCATTGCACGTACGCAAGTCTTCCGCCGTACCCGGCGGGACCATCGCCCCGACTTCGGCCGGTGATCGACACGATCACAACCCGCGGTCGGACAGCACAACCGGTCGCCGAGCCAGAAGGCCGACGTCCGCTCCAGGGAAGGACCCTTCGTGAGCGACACCACCGATCTGATGGGCGTGAGCGCCGACAACAGCGTCGACACCACCGCGCCCGCCGAAGGTGCTGCCACTGGCACCACCTCACGGCGCCGCCGCTCCGGCACCGGCCTCGACGGCATGGTCCTGGCCGAGCTGCAGCAGGTCGCGTCAGGCCTCGGGATCAGGGGCACCGCGCGGATGCGCAAGAGCCAGCTGATCGAGGTCATCAAGGAGGCGCAGGGCGGCGGTTCGTCCGCGCCGAAGAGCGCCGACGCCTCCGGCGGCGACGTAGAGGCGAAGCCCAAGCGGCGCGCCACCTCCAAGGCCCGTACGGGCGACGCGGCCCCGGCCGCCGACGCCCCGGCCGACCAGGCCCCGGCCAAGGCGGAGAAGACGGAGAAGGCCGACAAGGCCGACTCCTCGATCGACATCCCGGGCCAGCCGGCCAGTGACGACCAGCCCGCGGGCGAGCGTCGTCGGCGCAGGGCCACCGCGCAGGCGGGCAGCCCGGACGGCAAGACCGAGAGCCGCGAGTCGGGTACCGACACCGTCGTGGACGAGCGGCCCGACGCCAAGGCCGAGGCCGCCGTCTCCGCCTCCGACCGGGGCGACGCCGACGGACGCCGCGGCGACCGCCAGGAGCGCGGCCAGCGGGGCGAGCGCGGCGACCGCGAGCGCGGTGAGCGCGGGGACCGGCAGAGCCGCCAGCGCGACCGCCGTGGCAAGGGCGACGACCAGCAGGGCGGCGGTGGCCAGCAGGCCGGCGGCGGTCAGCGCCAGCAGCGCCAGGGCCAGAACCAGAACCAGAACAACGGCCCGCAGGACGACTTCGACGACGAGGCGGGCGGCCGGCGCGGCAGGCGCGGCCGGTACCGCGACCGCCGGGGCCGTCGTGGCCGCGAGGAGTTCGGTGGCGGCGGCGAGCCGCAGGTCGCCGACGACGACGTGCTGATCCCCGTCGCGGGCATCCTCGACATCCTCGACAACTACGCGTTCATCCGGACCTCCGGCTATCTGCCGGGCCCGAACGACGTGTACGTGTCGCTCGCCCAGGTCCGTAAGAACGGCCTGCGCAAGGGTGACCACGTCACCGGCGCGGTGCGCCAGCCCAAGGACGGCGAGCGCCGCGAGAAGTTCAACGCGCTCGTGCGCCTGGACTCGGCGAACGGCATGGCGGCCGAATCGGGCCGCGGGCGGCCGGAGTTCCAGAAGCTCACCCCGCTCTACCCGCAGGACCGGCTCCGGCTGGAGACCGACCCGGGTGTGCTGACGACCCGGATCATCGACCTCGTCGCACCGATCGGCAAGGGCCAGCGCGGTCTGATCGTGGCCCCGCCGAAGACCGGCAAGACCATGATCCTCCAGGCCATCGCCAACGCGATCACGGTCAACAGTCCCGAGTGCCACCTGATGGTCGTCCTCGTCGACGAGCGTCCGGAAGAGGTCACCGACATGCAGCGGTCGGTGAAGGGCGAGGTCATCTCCTCGACCTTCGACCGCCCCGCCGAGGACCACACCACCGTCGCCGAGCTGGCCATCGAGCGCGCCAAGCGCCTCGTGGAGCTGGGTCACGACGTGGTCGTCCTGCTGGACTCCATCACCCGCCTGGGCCGCGCGTACAACCTCGCCGCCCCGGCCTCCGGACGCATCCTGTCCGGTGGTGTCGACTCGACCGCGCTCTACCCGCCGAAGCGCTTCTTCGGCGCGGCGCGCAACATCGAGGACGGCGGTTCGCTGACCATCCTGGCCACCGCGCTCGTCGAGACCGGCTCGCGCATGGACGAGGTGATCTTCGAGGAGTTCAAGGGCACCGGCAATATGGAGCTCAAGCTCGACCGCAAGCTCTCGGACAAGCGCATCTTCCCGGCGGTCGACGTGGACGCGTCCTCCACCCGTAAGGAAGAGATCCTGCTCGGCAGTGACGAGCTGGCCGTCGTCTGGAAGCTGCGCCGGGTGCTGCACGCGCTCGACCAGCAGCAGGCCATTGAGTTGCTGCTGGACAAAATGAAGAAGACGAAGTCGAACGCGGAGTTCCTGCTTCAGATCCAGAAGACGACTCCGTCCCCCGGAAACGGCAACGACTGACGTCCGTTTGCTCAACTTCCGTATGGATCCGCCCCGTTACTCCGGTGACGGGGCGGATTTCTGCATGTAATAATCGATCAGCCGTTCCATCCCCCCACACGGCGCCAAACCAATTCCCTTGATCAGCGGGAGATTTGCGTGCGTGTGTCGCCTCATGGCAGACCTGTTTCGAAACTGCGAAGACTGATTGCCGTAGGTACGGCGGCGGTTGCCGTTCTCGCCGGCGGACTGGTGGGCACGGCCCAGGCCGACGACGACGGCGGAGCCCAGAGGTTCCTGCCGCCCAAGGACTCCAAGGTCGTCAGTTCCAAGGACGTCTCGCCGCGAATCATCGGCGGTACGAACACCTCGATCAGCAGCGCCCCCTGGATGGTGCAGCTGCTCTTCGAGTGGGACAACGACGGCTACTTCTACTTCACCTGTGGTGGCACGCTCGTCGCGCCCAACAAGGTTCTCACCGCGGCGCACTGCGTCACCGACGAGAACGGCAAGGCGCTCGACATGGCCGGCCGCGGCATGATCCTGGCCAACACGGCCAAGCTCGCCGGCGGTCCGAACGACGAGGGCACCGCGGTCTCCATCAGCCGCTCGTACTACGCCGGCTCGTACAACGCCGACACGATCGACAACGACGTCGCGCTGCTGACGCTCGCCAAGCCCCTCACGGGCACCCCGGCGCAGCCCGCGCCGTACCGCGAGACCACCCGCTACGCGCCGGGCACCACCGCCACCACCTACGGCTGGGGCATGACCGGCTCGGACCCGGACTTCGACACGCTGTCGGACACCCTTCAGCGCGTCACCCAGCCGCTGCGCTCGGACGCCGAGTGCAGCGAGAACCTCGACACCTCGCTCGGTGTCCCGGGCGCGTTCAAGGCCGGGCACATGATCTGCGCCGGCAACGGCGGCACGGGCGACAACTCCACGGGCAAGGCGACCTGCCCCGGTGACTCCGGCAGCCCGATGATGGTCAACGGCCGGATCATCGGCGTCACCTCCTGGGGTGTCGCCACCCAGTCCGAGCTGTGCAACTTCGGTGGCACGTACGACGTGTACACCAAGGTGTCGACCTACATGCCGGCCCTCCAGCCGCGCATCGAGGACACCAACTTCAGCCGTGACACCAAGGCCGACCTGTGGGCCCGTACCAGCTCGGACGGCAAGGCCTACACCTTCAACTCCACCGGCTCGACGTTCGCGTCCCGCAAGGCGTTCACCGGCACCTTCAGCGCGTACAACCTGGTCGTCCAGACCGACCTGAACAGGGACGGTTACGAGGACCTCGTCGCCCGCGGCAACTCCGGCGACGTGTACTGGCTGCACCGCTCGGCCACCAGCTCCACCTACGCGAAGACCAAGATCTTCAGCGCCTGGAGCACGTTCCGCGCCATCGTCACCCCCGGTGACGTGACCGGCGACGGCAAGCCCGACCTGCTCGCGGTCGCCTCCACCGGACAGCTGCGGCTCTACCCGGGCCAGGGCAACGGCAAGTTCGACGCCTCCACCGCGGTCGGCACCGGCTACCAGCTCCACAACCAGGTCCGCGGTCACGGTGACTTCACCAACGACGGCAAGCCCGACCTGCTGGTCCGCCGGGGCAGCACCGGTGACCTCCTGCTGGCCAAGGGCACCGGCGACGCCGCCGCCCCGTTCGAGACGCCCGTCGTGGTCCGCACCAACTGGTCCGCGTACACCACCATCGCCACCCCGGGTGATGTGACCGGCGACGCCAAGCCCGACGTCGTCGTCCGCAACGCGGCCGGCAGCCTGTACCTCCTCAAGGGCACCGGCAAGGCCACTTCCGAGATCTTCGCCACAGGCGTGAAGATCGGCTCCGGCTGGACCGGCTACCACACCATCGCGTGAAACCGCAGGTGAGGACCGGCTGACCGGTCTCCGACCGGTATGTCTCTGTGGCCCCCGCCCCCGGCGGGGGCCACAGCTCGTTGTGCGACCCTGCCAGCTTGCCGACGAGAGCTGAGGAGCACATGTCCGATCAGAGCAGGGGCGGCCGAATACGGGCGACCGGGTCACGCCGCAGGAAGCCCAGCACGCGCCGACGCGCCACGACCCTGGCGGCCTGGTCGGCCGCCGCCCTGGTCCTGGTCGGCGGATCCGGTCTCGGTTACGTGTACTTCAAGCTCAACGGCAACATCCAGGGCGTCGACATCAACGCCAGGCTCGGCACGGACCGCCCCGTGAACGTCGACAACGGCTCGATGGACATCCTCGTCCTCGGCTCCGACTCGCGCTCCGGTGCCAATTCCGAGTACGGCTCCGACCAGGGCGGAGCCCGTTCGGACACCGCGATGATCGTGCACGTCGACGAGGGGCACAGAAGCGCCAGCGTCGTCTCCGTACCGAGGGACACGCTCGTCGAGCGCCCCGACTGCGAGACCGACAAGGGCACCGCCGAGGGCGCGCGGCGGGCCATGTTCAACACGGCGTACGAGGTCGGCGGCCCGGCCTGCGCGGTGAAGACCGTCGAGAAGATGTCCGGCATCCGCATGGACCACTACATCGAGGTCGACTTCACCGGGTTCAAGCAGCTCATCGACGATCTCGGCGGGGTGGAGATCACCACCAAGGAGCCCATCGACGACCCCGAGAGCCATCTGAAACTCGAACCCGGCCCCCACACCCTCGACGGCGAGCAGGCGCTCGGCCTCGTCCGTACCCGCCACAGCGTCGGCGACGGCAGCGACCTGGGCCGGATCCAGCTCCAGCAGGCCTTCATCAAGGCGCTGATCACCCAGGTCAAGGAGATCGGCCTGCTCAGCAGCCCCAAGAAGCTGTACGAGATCGGCGACACCGCGACCCGCGCGATCACCCCCGACTCCGAGCTGGACTCGGTCAAGGAACTCGTGGGCTTCGCCGGCGGTCTCAAGAGCCTCGGGGCCTCGGACGTCAACATGATCACCCTGCCCGTCGAGTACGACCCGGCGGACCCGAACCGCGTCGTACCGCTGGAGAAGGCGTCCCGGCAGGTGTGGACCGCCCTCCGATCGGACAGGCCGATCCCCGCGTCGGCGACCGAGGACTCCGCCGGTGACAAGGGGGACGCGGCCGAGGTGGTCACGGGCGGATGACCGTGGATGAGCGCCCCGTGGCGGAGGAAACGCACCCCGTGGCGACGGGAACGCGCCCCGTGGCGGTGGAATAGATCCGCGGCCACCCCGGTTTTGGAGATACGCCCGGTCCTGGCAGACTGGTCCGTCGGCCCCGGTTCACGTACGAGCATCCGCGCGTGCGACCCGGCGCCTTCCTCGCCTGGCGAGGATGTTCCCTAGGAGACACCTTGAAGCGCGACATCCACCCCACGTACGTCGAGACCCAGGTCAGCTGTACCTGCGGTGCGTCGTTCACCACTCGCAGCACCATCGAATCGGGCTCGGTCCGTGCCGAAATCTGCTCCGAGTGCCACCCGTTCTACACGGGCAAGCAGAAGATCCTCGACACCGGTGGCCGCGTGGCCCGCTTCGAGGCCCGCTTCGGCAAGGCTGCCGCCGGCTCCGCCAACAAGTAGCGAGCCAACTGCGCCGGTCCCCGACGCCCCAGCACTGGGGCGTCGGGACCGGCGCTTTGCCGTCCCGCAGCACCTTCGCGCAGCATTTCCGTACGCAACCCAGGAGCCCCCGAATGTTCGAGGCGGTCGAGGAACTGGTCGGCGAGCACGCCGACCTGGAGAAGAAGCTCGCCGACCCGTCGGTCCACGCGGACCAGGCGCATGCCCGCAAGCTCAACAAGCGGTACGCCGAACTCACCCCGATCATCGGGACGTTCCGCGCCTGGAAGCAGACCGGCGACGACATCGAGACGGCCCGTGAGTTCGCGGCGGACCCCACCGACGCGTCGGCCGGCGAGTTCGCCGCCGAGGTCAAGGTGCTGGAGAAGCAGCGCGACGAGCTGACCGAGAAGCTTCGGCTGCTGCTCGTCCCGCGCGACCCCAGCGACGACAAGGACGTCATCCTGGAGATCAAGGCGGGCGCGGGCGGCGACGAGTCGGCGCTGTTCGCCGGCGACCTCCTGCGGATGTATCTGCGCTACGCCGAGCGCGTCGGCTGGAAGACCGAGATCATCGACGCCACCGAGTCCGAGCTGGGCGGCTACAAGGACGTCCAGGTCGCCGTGAAGACCAAGGGCGGCAACGGGGCCACCGAGCCGGGACAGGGCGTCTGGGCGCGGCTGAAGTACGAGGGCGGGGTGCACCGTGTGCAGCGGGTGCCCTCCACCGAGTCGCAGGGCCGGATCCACACCTCGGCGGCCGGTGTCCTCGTGACGCCGGAGGCCGAGGAGGTCGACGTCGAGATCCACGCCAACGACCTGCGGATCGACGTCTACCGCTCGTCGGGCCCCGGCGGCCAGTCCGTCAACACGACCGACTCCGCCGTCCGGATCACGCATCTGCCCACCGGCGTCGTCGCTTCCTGCCAGAACGAGAAGAGCCAGCTCCAGAACAAGGAGCAGGCCATGCGTATCCTGCGCTCGCGGCTGCTCGCCGCGGCACAGGAGGAGGCGGAGAAGAACGCGGCGGACGTCCGGCGCAGCCAGGTGCGTACCGTCGACCGGTCCGAGAAGATCCGTACGTACAACTTCCCGGAAAACCGGATCTCGGACCACCGCGTCGGCTTCAAGGCGTACAACTTGGACCAAGTGCTCGACGGTGAGCTGGCGGCAGTGATCCAGGCCTGCGTCGACGCCGACTCGGCGGCGAAGCTCGCGGCGGCCTGAGCGCCACCGCCCCGTCCGTACCGATCACGTCCCCCTCCCCGTCCACGTCTGAAGGAGGAACCAGCGTGCAGCCACCTTCCGGGGGGCCCAGCGACCCCCAGCGGCTCCGCCGCGGGCCCGCCCCCCGCAGTCTGCTGCTTGCCGAGGTGGCCCAGGCCACCCAGCGGCTGGCCGACGCGGGTGTGCCGTCGCCGCGGTTCGACGCGGAGGAACTCGCCGCGTTCGTGCACGGCGTCAAGCGCGGAGAGCTGCACAGCGTCGTGGACGAGGAGTTCGACGCCCGCTACTGGGAGACCGTCGCGCGCCGCGAGGCCCGCGAACCGCTCCAGCACATCACCGGGCGGGTGTTCTTCCGGTATCTGGAACTCCAGGTCGGGCCAGGGGTGTTCGTACCCCGGCCGGAGACCGAGTCCGTCGTCGGCTGGGCCATAGACGCGGTCCGCGCGATGGATGTCGTCGAGCCGCTGATCGTCGATCTCTGCTCGGGATCAGGCGCGATCGCGCTCGCCATGGCCCAGGAGGTGCCGCGCTCGCGTGTGCACGCCGTGGAGCTGTCCGAGGACGCCCTCACCTGGACGCGGAGGAACGCCGAGGGGTCCAGGGTCACCGTGCACCGCGGAGACGCTCTGACGGCCCTCCCGGACTTCGACGGCCAGGTCGACCTGGTGATCTCCAACCCGCCGTACATCCCGCTCACCGAGTGGGAGTACGTGGCGCCCGAGGCCCGTGACCACGACCCGCAGATGGCGCTCTTCTCCGGTGAGGACGGCCTCGACACGATCCGCGGCATCGAGCGCACCGCGCACCGGCTGCTGCGGCCCGGCGGTCTCGTCGTCGTGGAGCACGCGGACACCCAGGGCGGACAGGTCCCGTGGATCTTCAGCGAGGAGGCCGGCTGGGCGGACGCGGCGGACCACCCGGACCTGAACAAGCGCCCGCGCTTCGCGACGGCCCGCAAGGCCATGCCGTGACCGCCGCGACCGTCCCCGCGAGTGCGCCGGAGGGGCGCGCCCCGGAGGCGAACCGAGCACACAAAATGACACAGAAAGAGGGCAGTTAGATGGCACGGCGATACGACTGCAACGACGCGACCGACCGTACGACCGGTCTGCGTGAAGCCGCGTCCGCCGTCCGTCGCGGCGAGCTCGTCGTCCTGCCCACCGACACCGTGTACGGGCTCGGTGCCGACGCCTTCAGCTCCGAGGCCGTCGCCGACCTCCTCGACGCCAAGGGCCGGGGCCGCAACATGCCCACACCCGTGCTCATCGGCTCCCCGAACACCCTGCACGGCCTGGTCACGGACTTCTCGGAGCAGGCCTGGGAGCTCGTCGACGCCTTCTGGCCCGGTGCGCTCACCCTCGTCGCCAAGCACCAGCCCTCGCTCCAGTGGGACCTCGGTGACACCCGTGGCACCGTCGCGATCCGGATGCCGCTGCACCCCGTCGCCATCGAGCTGCTGACCGAGGTCGGCCCGATGGCCGTCTCCTCCGCCAATCTGACCGGACACCCCGCGCCGGAGGACTGCGACGCGGCGCAGGAGATGCTGGCGGACGCCGTCTCGGTCTACCTCGACGGCGGGAAGACTCCCGGCATCGTGCCGTCCTCGATCGTGGACGTGACCGGCAAGGTCCCGCTGCTGCTGCGCGCGGGCGCCGTCGACGCCGACGAGCTGCGCAAGGTCGTACCCGACCTCGAGGTGGCCAATTGACCGCCCCTGAGGGGCGTGGCATAGCGGGACTCCCCGACACCTTCCGCATCCTCCACGTCAGTACCGGCAACGTGTGCCGCTCGCCCATCACCGAGCGGCTGAACCGCCATGCCCTCAGCGACCGCCTCGGCGAGCGGCTGACGGGCGGGCTGATCGTGGAGAGCGCGGGCACCTGGGGGCACGAGGGGGCCTCGATGGAGGCCAACGCGGAGGCCGTCCTGGCGGATTTCGGCGCGGACCCGTCCGGCTTCGTCGGGCGGGAACTGCTGGACGAGCACGTCATCCGCGCCGATCTGGTCCTCACCGCGACGCGTGACCACCGGGCGCAGGTCATCTCGATGGGGCACTCGGCGGGGCTGCGGACCTTCACGCTGAAGGAGTTCACGCGTCTCGTACGGGCCATAGACCCGGCGACGCTGCCCGACCCGCTCGACGAGGGCGTGGTCGAGCGCGCCCGCGCGCTGGTGCGTGCCGCCGCCGCGCTGCGCGGCTGGCTGCTGGCCCCGAACGCGGAGGCGGACGAGGTCTACGACCCGTACGGCGCCCCGATCACGTTCTTCCGCTCCATCGGCGACGAGATCCACCAGGCGCTGGACCCGGTGGTGACGGCGCTCACGGGCGTACCGACCCGGCACTGACACCGGCCCCCTCGCACACCGTTGAACTGCGGCGACGTACGGTGAGAAACGCGGCGGGGCATAGGGTGTGACGAGTTTGTGCAACCATCGCGCCGCCGTGTATGTCCTTACCTCATGTGGCTACGCGCATTCCAACAGCCGTCCTTCTCCGAGTTAGTGTGTGTGGCTCAGATGGTCGGCGATTCCTGTGGGGCAGCCTGTGCGTGATTACCTGCTGACGCTCTGCGTGACGGCCGCGGTGACTTATTTGCTGACCGGTCCGGTGCGGAAGTTCGCCATCGCGATCGGCGCGATGCCCGCGATCCGCGCCCGCGACGTCCACCGCGAACCGACACCGCGTCTCGGCGGTATCGCCATGTTCTTCGGCCTGTGCGCCGGACTTCTGGTCGCGAGCAACCTCCAGAACCTCAGCGGGGTCTTCGAGCAGTCCAACGAGCCCCGCGCGCTGCTCTCCGGGGCCGCGCTGATCTGGCTGATCGGCGTCCTGGACGACAAGTTCGAGATCGACGCCCTGATCAAGCTCGGCGGCCAGATGATCGCCGCCGGTGTGATGGTGATGCAGGGTCTGACGATCCTGTGGATCCCGGTGCCCGGTGTCGGCACCGTCGCGCTGACCTCCTGGCAGGGCACGCTGCTGACCGTCGCCCTCGTCGTCATCACCATCAACGCGGTCAACTTCGTCGACGGGCTCGACGGGCTGGCCTCCGGCATGGTCTGCATCGCCGCCGCGGCGTTCTTCCTCTACGCGTACCGGATCTGGTACGGCTACGGCATCGAGGCCGCCGCCCCCGCCACGCTCTTCGCCGCGATCCTGATGGGCATGGGGATCGGCTTCCTGCCGCACAACATGCATCCGGCGCGGATCTTCATGGGCGACTCGGGCTCGATGCTGATCGGTCTGGTCCTCGCGACGGGTGCCATCTCCGTGACGGGGCAGGTCGATCCGGACGCCCTGAAGATCTACGCGGACGGCTCGACGCGTGAGGCGACGCACGCCGCGCTGCCGGTCTTCATCCCGCTGCTGCTGCCGCTGACGATCATCGCGATCCCGGTTGCCGACCTGGTCCTGGCGATCGTGCGCCGTACCTGGAACGGCCAGTCGCCGTTCGCCGCCGACCGGGGCCATCTCCACCACCGGCTGCTGGAGATCGGGCACTCGCACAGCAGGGCCGTACTGATCATGTACTTCTGGTCGGCGCTGATCGCCTTCGGTGTGGTGCTGTACTCGGTCCACTCCTCGTCCACCAAGTCCACGATGTGGATCGTGTTCGCTGTGGTCGTGCTGAGCGCCCTGGGTCTGCTGCTCCTGCTGCTGCCCCGCTTCACACCGCGCGCCCCGCGCTGGGCGGAGGCGGTC
This sequence comes from Streptomyces sp. NPDC006643, assembly GCF_042870175.1. Taxonomy (NCBI): domain Bacteria; kingdom Bacillati; phylum Actinomycetota; class Actinomycetes; order Kitasatosporales; family Streptomycetaceae; genus Streptomyces; species Streptomyces sp. NPDC006643. The sequence goes on from NZ_JBIAHA010000003.1 coordinate 96,294, forward strand.
GTGCCGCCCCGCTACCGGCGCCGCCGGCGGCGTGGCCAGGGGGAGTTGGCGGACGGCGTCCAGGAGGCGCCCGAGCCGCGGGAGAGCGCCCGGGGCGGCGGGTCACAGGTGCCTCACGATTCACACGGGACCGACGGCGTCACGGCGGACGGGCCGGCCCCGGTCCCGGCGGGCGTCAACGGAGCGACCGCGATCGGCCCGCGATCTCACTTTCCCGACCGACGTAAAGCGGATTCGTCGCATTGAGAATTGCCTCAACGGGCCCCATTACCAGACAAGACGGAACGATGTCCGGCTCAGGCGCGCGAATTACGCCTCATGTGTGACGGTAAGCACACGTTCATGGTAAAGACCTCATCAAATAGTTTGTGATACCGTTCACGAGACCCGGCGCCAGAGCCGAAGGACCGTAGTGCGACGGTCCGTTGGCCCGAGAATCCAACTCTCGGACCGGGCCTACGCTCGTCCATGACGACACCATCTGCCCCACCCAGCAAGCGGAGCTGCCGCCATGCCGACCAACGACGTCCGGATCCTGCTCAATTCCGCCGTACCCACCGCCGCCGTCGGCGTCATCGCCGCGGTGATCAGCGGTGTGGTCAGTGGCGGCAAGGGCGCTCTGGGAGCCGCTGTCGGTGTGCTGGTCGTCATCCTCTTCATGGGTGTCGGGCTCACCGTCCTCCAGCGCACGGCGAAGTCGCTCCCGCATCTCTTCCAGGCGATGGGGCTGATGCTCTACACCGCCCAGTTGTTGCTGCTGCTGGTCTTCCTGGCGGTCTTCAAGGACACCACGCTGTTCAACCCGAAGGCTTTCGGCTTCACCCTCCTCGCGGCCACCCTCGTCTGGATCGCCGCGCAGGCCCGTGCGTACATGAAGGCCAAGATCCTCTACGTCGAACCCGAGTCCTCGACCGCCGGAAAAGCGGAGAAGACGGGGTCCTCGGCGTGAAGGGTAGGGCCGGGATAAGTGCCCGTTCGGGATCCTGCTATCGTCCGGTTCCAACTGCGGCATTGCGGGCGCGGGCATCCGAGCTGACGCCTGTTCCATCGCGAGGCTCCATGCCTGAGAGCCGCCCCCACATCTGTCACACCAGTCCAGTGCCGAACCGCGGCTTCGTGCCGCGCCGACACAACGAGGTTGCCGTACCTATGCGCCACGCTGAAGGAGCCCGCGGTGAGTGCTGAGCCCCAGACCCTCGCCTTCGATGCGAGCTGCCATATCTTTTCCGGCTGCGGGTTCCCGGCTCCGGGCCTCCATACGTTCATGTACAAGCCCATTTTCGAGGTGGGCGGGTTCGAATTCAACAAGCCGATGCTGCTCGCGCTGCTGAGCACCATCGTGGTCATTGGGTTCTTCTGGGCGGCCTTCAACAAGCCGAAGCTGGTGCCGGGCAAGGTCCAGATGATCGGCGAGGCCGGTTACGACTTCGTCCGCCGCGGCATCGTCTACGAGATCATCGGCAAGAAGGACGGTGAGAAGTACGTCCCCTTGATGGTGTCGATCTTCTTCTTCGTCTGGCTGATGAATCTCTGGTCGATCATCCCGGTCGCCCAGTTCCCGGTCACCTCACTGATCGCCTTCCCCGCCGCTCTCGCGATCATCGTGTACATCCTGTGGGTCAGCCTGACCTTCAAGACGCACGGATTCGTCGGCGGCTGGAAGAACATCACGGGCTACGACAAGTCGCTCGGCTGGGTCCTGCCGCTCGTCGTCGTGATCGAGTTCTTCTCGAACCTGCTGATCCGGCCCTTCACCCACGCGGTCCGACTGTTCGCGAACATGTTCGCCGGTCACCTGCTCATCGTCATGTTCACGCTGGCGACGTACTACCTGCTGAACGGACTGGGCTTCGTCTACGCCGGCGCCTCGTTCGCGATGGTGCTCATCATGACCGTCTTCGAACTTTTCATCCAGGCTGTCCAGGCGTACGTCTTCGTGCTCCTGGCCTGCAGCTACATCCAGGGCGCGCTCGCCAAGAGCCACTGAGTCCAGCCCCGTAATTCCAGCACGACACCAGAACCAACAGACGTCGGGTGGCCAACCCCCATCCGGTCCGTGAAAGAGAAGGAAGTAACGGCATGTCCGCTGCTCTCGAATTGGTCAACCTCGCCTCCGCCAAGACCACGGTCGTCGGCAACGTGGCCTCGATCGGCTACGGCCTGGCCGCGATCGGTCCCGGCGTCGGCGTCGGCATCATCTTCGGTAACGGCACCCAGGCCCTCGCCCGTCAGCCCGAAGCGGCCGGCCTGATCCGCACCAACCAGATCATGGGTTTCGCCTTCTGTGAGGCGCTCGCCCTCATCGGCATCGTCATGGGCTTCGTCTACCAGTAAGCCGGACCGACAGCCCTACCCCTTTCACGGAAGGCATTGATGTGAACGCTCTCTATGTTGCGGCAGCGGCGGAGCCTCAGAATCCGCTCATCCCGCACCTTGACGAGCTCGTCATCGGCCTGATCGCCTTCGTCATCGTCTTCGGCTTCCTCGCCAAGAAGCTCCTCCCGAACATCAACAAGGTTCTGGAGCAGCGCCGTGAGGCCATCGAGGGCGGCATCGAGAAGGCGGAGGAGGCCAAGACCGAGGCGCAGAGCGTCCTGGAGCAGTACAAGGCCCAGCTCGCCGAAGCACGTCACGAGGCGGCTCGTCTCCGCCAGGAGGCGACCGAGCAGGGCGCCACCATCATCCAGGAGATGAAGGCGGAAGGGCAGCGGCAGCGCGAGGAGATCGTCGCCGCCGGTCACGCCCAGATCGAGGCGGACCGCAAGGCCGCGGCCTCGGCGCTGCGCCAGGACGTGGGCAAGCTCGCCACCGACCTCGCCGGCAAGCTCGTGGGTGAGTCCCTTGAGGACAGCGCCCGGCAGAGCCGCACCATCGACCGCTTCCTCGACGAGCTGGAAGACGGCGCGTCGAAGGCCGAGGCGGCCCGATGAATGGCGCGAGCCGCGCGGCGCTGGCCGCCGCACGCGAGCGTCTCGAAGCGCTGACCGACAACACCTCGGTCGACGCTTCGAAGCTCGCCGAGGAGCTGACCGCCGTCACGGCGCTGCTTCACCGCGAGGTGTCGCTGCGCCGGGTCCTGACCGACCCGGCGCGGTCGGGCGAGTCCAAGGCCGACCTGGCCGGCGGACTGCTCCGCGGGCAGGTCGGCGGCGAGAGCTCCGACCTGATCACCGGCATGGTCCGGTCCCGCTGGTCGCAGCCGCGTGACCTGGTCGACGCGGTGGAGGAGCTGGCGGCTCTCGCCGAGCTGACCGCCGCGCAGCGGTCCGGTGGCCTCGACGACGTCGAGGACGAGCTGTTCCGGTTCGGCCGGATCGTCGAGTCGAGCACCGGTCTGCGGGCCGCGCTGACCGACCAGGCGGCGACGGTGCCCGCCAAGACGGCGCTGCTGACCAGCCTGCTGGGCGGCCGGGCCAACCCGAGCACCGAGCGACTGGTCGTCCGCCTCGTCACCCAGCCCCGTGGACGTAGCCTGGAAGCGGGTCTCCAGACCCTGTCCCGGCTCGCCGCGGCGCGCAGGGAGCGGATGGTGGCGGTCGTCACATCGGCGGTGCCTCTCACCGAGGGCCAGAAGCAGCGTCTCGGCGCGGCCCTGGCCAGGCTGTACGGCCACCCGATGCATCTGAACCTCGACGTGGACCCCGAGGTCCTCGGCGGAGTCTCGGTCCGCGTCGGTGACGAGGTGGTCGACGGCACCGTCGCCGAACGTCTCGACGAGGCGGCACGGCGGCTGGCCGGCTGACGACCGACGGTCGGTACGTCATAGCCCGATTACAGACACACATATACAGAGATCAAGAACTGCGGCCCGGTTGGGCCGTGCAGAAATTGCAGAAGATTCCTGGGGGTCGCCCCCAGACCCCCATAGAACTTCGGGCCCAACAAGGAGAGCAGGGAATCCAGATGGCGGAGCTCACGATCCGGCCGGAGGAGATCCGGGATGCGCTGGAGAACTTTGTCCAGTCGTACAAGCCGGACGCGGCCTCGCGCGAGGAGGTCGGGACGGTCAGCGTTGCCGGTGACGGCATCGCGAAGGTCGAGGGTCTGCCCTCGGCCATGGCGAACGAACTGCTGAAGTTCGAGGACGGGACCCTCGGTCTCGCCCTGAACCTGGAGGAGCGCGAGATCGGCGCGGTCGTCCTCGGTGAGTTCAGCGGTATCGAGGAGGGTCAGTCGGTCACCCGTACCGGCGAAGTGCTCTCCGTCGGCGTCGGCGAGGGTTACCTCGGCCGTGTCGTCGACCCGCTCGGCACCCCGATCGACGGTCTCGGCGAGATCGCGACCGACGGCCGCCGCGCCCTGGAGCTCCAGGCTCCGGGCGTCATGGTCCGTAAGTCGGTGCACGAGCCGATGCAGACCGGCTACAAGGCCGTCGACTCGATGGTGCCGATCGGCCGTGGCCAGCGTCAGCTGATCATCGGCGACCGCCAGACCGGCAAGACCGCCCTGGCCGTCGACACCATCATCAACCAGCGCGACAACTGGCGCTCGGGCGACGTGAACAAGCAGGTGCGCTGCATCTACGTCGCCATCGGCCAGAAGGGCTCCACCATCGCGTCCGTACGCGGTGCCCTGGAGGAGGCCGGCGCCCTTGAGTACACGACGATCGTCGCCGCCCCGGCGTCCGACCCGGCGGGCTTCAAGTACCTGGCCCCGTACACCGGTTCGGCCATCGGCCAGCACTGGATGTACCAGGGCAAGCACGTCCTGATCATCTTCGACGACCTGTCGAAGCAGGCCGACGCCTACCGCGCCGTGTCGCTGCTGCTGCGCCGTCCGCCGGGCCGCGAGGCCTACCCGGGCGACGTCTTCTACCTGCACTCGCGTCTGCTGGAGCGCTGCGCCAAGCTCTCCGACGACATGGGCGCCGGTTCGATGACGGGCCTGCCCATCGTCGAGACCAAGGCGAACGACGTGTCGGCGTTCATCCCGACCAACGTCATCTCCATCACCGACGGCCAGTGCTTCCTGGAGTCCGACCTGTTCAACGCCGGCCAGCGGCCCGCGCTGAACGTCGGTATCTCGGTCTCCCGAGTCGGCGGCTCCGCCCAGCACCGGGCCATGCGCCAGGTGTCGGGTCGTCTGCGCGTGGACCTCGCCCAGTACCGCGAGCTGGAGGCGTTCGCCGCCTTCGGTTCCGACCTGGACGCCGCGTCGAAGGCGTCGCTCCAGCGTGGTCAGCGCATGGTCGAGCTGCTGAAGCAGCCGCAGTACGCGCCGTACCCCGTCGAGGAGCAGGTCGTCTCCATCTTCGCCGGCACCACCGGCAAGATGGACGATGTCCCGGTCGAGGACATCAGCCGTTTCGAGACGGAGCTGCTGGAGCACCTGCGCCGCGAGCGCAAGGAGCTGCTGACCAGCATCGCCGAGGGCGGCAAGATGTCGGACGACACGGTCGAGTCCATCGGTGACGCCATCGCCAACTTCAAGAAGCAGTTCGAGACCTCGGACGGCAAGCTTCTGGGCGACGACGCCCCGGCCGGCGTCAACGTCTCCAAGTGACGACGGAAGGGACCTGACTCATGGGAGCCCAGCTCCGGGTCTACAAGCGTCGCATCAAATCCGTCACCGCGACCAAGAAGATCACCAAGGCGATGGAGATGATCGCCGCCTCGCGCATCGTCAAGGCGCAGCGCCAGGTGACGGCCTCCACGCCGTACGCGACCGAGCTCACCCGCGCGGTCACGGCGGTGGCGACCGGATCCAACACCAAGCACCCCCTGACCACGGAGGTCGAGTCTCCGGTCCGGGCCGCGGTCCTGCTCATCACGAGCGACCGCGGACTGGCCGGCGGCTACTCCTCCAACGCCATCAAGGCGGCGGAGCGGCTCACCGAGCGGCTCCGGAGTGAGGGCAAGGAGGTCGACACGTACATCGTCGGCCGCAAGGGTGTCGCCTACTACGGCTTCCGTGAGCGCGAGGTCACGGAGTCGTGGACCGGCTTCACCGACAGTCCGACCTACGCGGACGCCAAGAACGTCGCCGGACCGCTGATCGCGGCGGTCCAGCGGGAGACGGCCGAGGGCGGCGTGGACGAACTCCACATCGTCTTCACCGAGTTCGTCTCGATGCTGACGCAGACGCCGGTGGAGAAGCGGCTGCTGCCCCTCTCCCTCGACGACACGTCGGTGGACGAGGAAGCGGAGCAGAAGCACGAGATCCTGCCGCTGTTCGACTTCGAGCCGTCGGCGGAGGACGTCCTCGACGCCCTGCTGCCGCGCTACGTCGAGAGCCGTATCTACAACGCGCTGCTCCAGGCCGCCGCCTCCAAGCACGCGGCCACCCGCCGCGCGATGAAGTCGGCGACCGACAACGCCGGGGATCTCATCAAGAGCCTCTCCCGGCTTGCCAACGCGGCCCGCCAGGCCGAAATCACCCAGGAAATCAGCGAGATCGTCGGTGGCGCCAGCGCCCTGGCCGACGCGACCGCGGGGAGTGAAAAGTAATGACGACCACTGTTGAGGCGGCCACCCCGGGAAGCACGGCCACGGGCCGCGTGTCCCGGGTCATCGGCCCGGTCGTCGACGTGGAGTTCCCCGTCGACGCGATGCCGGAGATCTACAACGCACTGCACGTCGAGGTGGCGGACCCCGCCGAGGACGGCAAGAAGAAGACGCTGACGCTCGAAGTCGCCCAGCACCTGGGTGACGGAGTCGTCCGCGCCGTCTCGATGCAGCCGACCGACGGCCTGGTCCGCCAGGCCGTGGTGACCGACACCGGCTCCGGCATCTCGGTGCCCGTCGGCGATGTCACCAAGGGCAAGGTGTTCAACACCCTCGGCGAGATCCTGAACGACCCGGAGGGCACCGCTCAGATCACCGAGCGCTGGCCGATCCACCGCAAGGCCCCGGCCTTCGACCAGCTCGAGTCGAAGACCGAGATGTTCGAGACCGGACTGAAGGTCGTCGACCTGCTGACCCCGTACGTCAAGGGCGGCAAGATCGGTCTCTTCGGTGGAGCGGGCGTCGGCAAGACGGTCCTCATCCAGGAAATGATCATGCGTGTGGCGAAGCTGCACGACGGTGTTTCCGTGTTCGCCGGTGTCGGTGAGCGCACCCGTGAGGGCAACGACCTCATCGACGAGATGACCGAGTCGGGCGTTCTGGACAAGACCGCGCTGGTCTTCGGCCAGATGGACGAGCCGCCGGGCACCCGTCTGCGGGTCGCCCTGTCCGCCCTGACCATGGCGGAGTACTTCCGCGATGTGCAGAAGCAGGACGTGCTGCTCTTCATCGACAACATCTTCCGCTTCACCCAGGCCGGTTCCGAGGTCTCCACGCTGCTCGGCCGTATGCCGTCCGCGGTGGGTTACCAGCCGACCCTGGCGGACGAGATGGGTGTGCTCCAGGAGCGCATCACCTCGACCCGTGGCCACTCGATCACCTCGATGCAGGCGATCTACGTGCCGGCGGACGACCTGACCGACCCGGCCCCGGCCACGACCTTCGCGCACCTCGACGCGACGACCGTGCTGTCGCGTCCGATCTCGGAGAAGGGCATCTACCCGGCGGTCGACCCGCTGGACTCGACGTCCCGCATCCTGGACCCGCGTTACATCTCGCAGGCGCACTACGACGCGGCCAGCCGCGTCAAGGGGATCCTTCAGAAGAACAAGGACCTCCAGGACATCATCGCGATCCTCGGTATCGACGAACTGGGCGAGGAGGACAAGCTCGTTGTCCACCGTGCCCGTCGTGTCGAGCGCTTCCTGTCGCAGAACACCCACGCCGCCAAGCAGTTCACCGGCCTGGACGGTTCCGACGTGCCGCTCGACGAGTCGATCTCCGCGTTCAACGCGATCTGCGACGGGGACTACGACCACTTCCCCGAGCAGGCGTTCTTCATGTGCGGTGGTATCGAGGACCTGAAGGCGAACGCCAAGGAGCTCGGCGTCTCCTGAGCCGTCGACTCCCCGGAGTCCTCGGTTCGTTCGGCGGGGGGCGGGCTCGAACCGCCCCCCTCCGGACCGCCGATCGTGAACCCCATAGAATCAAGACCAACACCCGGCGACAGAGCCGGGTGGTGACCCGAGGAGCCACCCTTGGCTGCTGAGCTGCACGTCGAGCTGGTCGCCGCGGACCGCAGTGTCTGGTCCGGCGAGGCCACCCTGGTCGTCGCGCGCACCACGTCCGGCGACATCGGCGTCATGCCCGGTCACCAGCCGCTGCTCGGTGTGCTGGAGTCGGGCCCCGTGACCATCCGTACGAGCGAGGGCGGCACCGTCGTCGCCGCTGTGCACGGCGGTTTCCTCTCGTTCGCGGACAACAAGCTCTCGCTGCTCGCGGAGATCGCCGAGCTGGCGGACGAGATCGATGCCCAGCGCGCCGAGCGCGCGCTGGAGCGTGCGAAGTCGGGTGAGGACGACGCCGCCGAGCGTCGCGCCGATGTCCGACTGCGCGCTGTGGCGGTGCGTTGACGCACCGCTTCTGGAATTACCCTCAGCCGCGGCCCGTTCTGGAGTCATCCAGACCGTGTCGCGGCTGAGGCGATGCGGCAGCTGTTTGTAGTTCGTTCGTACGGGTTACTCGATGAGGCGAGGAGGTCGGTATTGATGGTCCTCGCTCTGCTTGTCTGCGGACTGGTCGTCGTACTGGTTGCGGTGGGGCTCTTCGTCTTCGGGCTGCGCCGACGGCTGATCCAGCGGTCCGGAGGGACCTTCGACTGTTCGCTGCGCTGGAACGTGGCCGAGGAGCCCGACACGTCGGGCAAGGGCTGGGTGTACGGCGTGGCGCGCTACAGCGGCGACCGGATCAACTGGTTCCGGGTGTTCTCGTACTCCCCGCGGCCCCGCCGCAGCCTTGAGCGCTCCGCCATCGAGGTGCGCGCCCGGCGCGCGCCCGAGGGCGAGGAGGAACTGGCGCTGCTCTCCGACTCCGTCGTGCTCGGCTGCGTCCATCAGGGGACGCGCCTGGAGCTGGCGATGAGCGAGGACGCGCTGACCGGCTTTCTGGCCTGGCTGGAGGCGGCGCCGCCCGGCCAGCGGGTGAATGTCGCCTGAGCCGCCCGGACCATGACGAGGGGGACGGTGCCCGTGGGCGCCGTCCCCCTCGCTGTGCGCTGCCGCCCGGTGTTACTTCAGACCGTTGCTGATCGCGGTCACGAGTTCGCCGTTCGCGGTGTCACCGGTGAAGTCCCAGAAGAACGCACCGCCCAGACCCTGGCTCTTCGCCCAGGTCATCTTGCCCGCGATCGTCGCCGGGGTGTCGTAACTCCACCAGTTGCTGCCGCACTTGGCGTACGCGGTGCCGCCGACGGTGCCGGTGACGGGGCAGGTGTTCTTCAGGACCTTGTAGTCCTCGATGCCCGCCTCGTACGTGCCGGGCGCCGCGCCCGTGGCGGTGCCGCCCGGAGCGGCCTGGGTGACGCCGGTCCAGCCGCGTCCGTAGAAGCCGATGCCCAGCAGCAGCTTCTTCGCCGGGACGCCCTGCGCCTTGTACTTGGCGATCGCGTCGGCGGAGTTGAAGCCGGCCTGCGGGATGCCCGGGTACGAGGTGAGCGGGGAGTGCGGGGCCGTGGGGCCCTGCGCGGCGAAGGCGCCGAAGAAGTCGTACGTCATGACGTTGAGCCAGTTCATGTACTGCGAGGCGCCGGCGTAGTCGGTGGCGTCGATCTTGCCGCCGCTGGAGGCGTCGGCGGTGACGGCCGCGGTGACCAGGTAGCTGGCACCGAACTTGGCACGCATGGCCTGCATCATGTTCTTCATCGCCGCCGGGCCGCTGGTGTCACAGCTCAGACCGCAGGCGTTCGGGTACTCCCAGTCCAGGTCGATGCCGTCGAAGACATCGGCCCAGCGCGGGTCCTCGACCAGGTCGTAGCAGGACTGCGCGAAGGCGGCCGGGTTCTTCACCGCGTCACCGAAGCCGCCGGACCAGGTCCAGCCGCCGAAGGACCAGAGGACCTTGATGTTCGGGTTGGCGGCCTTGAGCTTGCGCAGCTGGTTGAAGTTGCCGCGCAGCGGCTGGTCCCAGGTGTCGGCGACCCCGTCGACGGCCTGGTCGGCCGTGTACGCCTTGTCCGTCGCGGCGTAGGCGTCGCCCATGGTGCACTTGCCGCCCTGGACGTTGCCGAACGAGTAGTTGATGTGGGTGATCTTGGAGGCGCTGCCGGACGTCACCAGGTTCTTGACGTGGTAGTTGCGGTCGTAGACGCCCCACTCGGTGAAGTAGCCGAGCTTGATCTGGTCGCCGGGCGGGGTGCCCGGGTCCGTACCGCCGCCGGTGGTCTTGACGGCGACCGAGCCGCTGACCGGTCCGGTCTGGTCGGCCGTGTCACGGGCCTGGACGCTGTAGGAGTAGCTGGTGCCCGCGGTCAGGCCGGTGCTGGTGTACGTCGTACCGGTGACCGTGGCGATCTTCGCGCCGTCCCGCAGGACGTCGTAGTTCTTGATGCCCTTGTCGTCGGTGGCCGCGCTCCAGCTGAGCTTCGCCGAGGTATTGGTGATCTCGCTCGCCGTGGGTGTGCCCGGGGCGGTCGGGGCCGTGTCGCCGGGGACGCTGCCGCCGTCGCAGGAGGCGCCGTTGAGCTTGCAGTTGGTGGGGGAACCGGCGCCGGAGCCGGTGCCGTTGAAGCCGAAGGTGACGGAGGCGCCCGGGTTGAGGGTGCCGTTCCAGCCGACGTTCTTGGCGGTCCAGTGGTTGGTGCCGCTCTTGGTGACCGTGGCGTCCCAGGCGGAGCCGACGCCGGTGCCGGCGGGGAAGTCCCACTCGACGGTCCAGGAGCTGAGGGTGGTGGTGCCGGTGTTCTTCACCGTCCACGAGCCCTCGAAGCCGCTGCCCCAGTCGGACTTCTTGGTGTACGTGGCGGTCGCGGACGTGGCCGCCTCGGCGGGGGACGCGAGGCCGACCATGGCGGCGAGGGGGAGGAGGAGCGCGGTCAGCGCCGCGACGGATCTGGATCTGAATCTGCTTCTTCGGACGGTCGTCTTCGTGCTCAAGGGGTACTCCTCGACGAGTGGGTTCGGAGCAGTTCGGGGGTGGTCCGGGTGGGTCCGTGAGAGCCGACTCCTGCGACAGCTCGCGTACGAGTCAGTGGCGTGAGAGTAAGGAGGTCTGGACCAATCGTCAATAGGTCCAGACCAAAGGCGGGCCCGGCTGGGTCAGATCCCCAACTCCTGCGCCAGCACCGCCGCTTGCACCCGGCTGCGCAGCTCCAGTTTCCCCAGCAGCCTGCTGACATGCGTCTTGACCGTCGCCTCGGCCATGTCCAGCCGCACCGCGATCTCGGCGTTCGACAGCCCGCCGCCCAGGCACGACAGCACCTCGCGCTCGCGCCGGGTCAGGGAGTCGAGCGCCGTGAGATCGGGCGCGTCCGCCGTCCGTACGGCCCGCGGCGAGGCGAACTCCGCGATCAGCCGGCGCGTCACGGCCGGCGCGATCAGACCCTCGCCACGCGCCACCGTCCGTACGGCCTCGATGAGGTCCCGCGCCTCGGTGTTCTTCAGCAGGAACCCTGACGCGCCGGCGCGCAGCGCGCCGAAGACGTACTCGTCGAGGTCGAACGTCGTCAGTACGAGGACATCGGCCAGCTTCTCGCCGACCACCTGCCGGGTCGCCGACACCCCGTCGAGACGCGGCATCTGAATGTCCATCAGCACCAGGTCCGGGCGCAGTTCACGGGCCAGGCGAACGGCCTCCTCGCCGTCGCCCGCCTCGCCCACGACCTCGATCTCCGGCGAGCTGCGCAGGATCAGCACCAGACCCGCCCGTACCGCCGACTGGTCCTCGGCCACCAGAACCCGGATCGTCATGACGCGCCGTTCCCCTCGTCGACGGGCAGTTCGGCCCGTACCCGCCAGATCTTGCCGCTGTCGCCGCCGCCGCCGGCGCCGTCGCTGTCCCCGCCGGTCTCTTCCGCCACCACCGGCCCCGCCTCGAACTCGCCGTCCAGCAGCGCCACCCGCTCGCGCATCCCGACCAGCCCGGCGCCGGAGCCCGGCGCCCGGGGGCCCGGCCGGTCACCGTACGGGCTGACGATCTCGACGCACAGGGCGCGCCGTGAGCGGTCCAGCGTCACGGTCACCGGCCCTCGCGCCGCGTGCTTGAGCGCGTTGGTCAGCGACTCCTGGACGATGCGGTACGCCGCCATCTCCACCGGCGTGGGCAGCGGCGTCCCCTCGTCCCGCCGGTCCACGAGGGTGAACGTGAGCCCGCTGGACGCGCCGTTCGTACGGGCCTGCTCCACGAGCGAGTCGAGCGCGTGCAGCGTCGGCGCGGGGGCGGGCTCCCCGTCCACCCCGGCGTCCCGCAGCAGCCCGATCAGCCGGCGCATCTCGGCCAGCCCGGCGACGCTGTTCTCCCGGATCACCGTCAGCGCGTCCTTCGTGGTCCGCGCGTCGTCGAGGGAGAGCGCGGCGGTGGAGTGGATCGCGATGGCCGACAGATGGTTGGCGACCATGTCGTGCAACTCGCGCGCCATCCGCGCGCGTTCGGCCATCACGGCCTGTGTGCGGTCGACCTCGGCGAGCAGCGCGGTCTGCTCGGCTCGCAGCCGGGCGGCCTCGGCGGCGTCGCGGTGGTTGCGCACCAGCAGACCGGTGGTGGCCGGGGCGACACCGATCGCGGCGGCGACGACACCGAGCAGCAGCGCCTCGGCCGAACGGAGCCAGCTCAGGGCGCCCACGGTGACGGCGATCGTGATCAGCGCCGTGCCCCAGGGGATCCGGCGGGCGGCGGACGGACTCCCGTACAGCACCGCCGCGTACACGAGATCCGTGAACATCGCGATCGTCGCGACACTGCCGGTGGTGAACTGGTCGGCGACCAGCGCGACGGTGCCGACGGCCAGGGCCGTGCGGGGCGCGCTCCTGCGCACCAGCTCCACCAGCGAGACGGCGACCAGCGGCACCAGCACCCAGAGGCCGGACAGCTCACGGCCGCCCTGGGTGTGCAGCCCGAGTGACCACAGCAGCAGACCGCCCAGCAGACCGCCCGCGCCGATCAGGACGTCCTCGCGGTGCGGGCGCGGGAAATCGGTCATCCCACCATCAAACACGGTGCCGCGCGCGGGCACCTCCACGTACCGGCCGAGGCGGCGGTACATCGAAGGATGCAGTCACGGTTCGTCACTGCTGACGACGATCCAAGCCCGGCGGGGCGGGAGGCTTGGAAGGAGCTGGAAGGGGGCTGTCGTGATCGTCACGCTGATCATCATCTGTGAGGTCGGATTCTGGGTCCTGCTGGGCCTCGGTCTGTCCTTGCGGTACTTCGCCAAGATGCCGCGCGCGTCGGTGGCGGTGCTGCTGTGCGAGCCACTGCTGGAGGTCCTGCTGCTGGTCGTGACGGCGATCGACCTCAAGAACGGCGCCGAGCCCGACTGGAAGCACGGCCTCGCCGCCGTCTACATCGGCTTCTCCGTGGCCCTCGGCCCACAGCTGATCAAGTGGGCCGACGCGCGCTTCGCCCATCGCTTCGCGGGTGGCCCGCCGCCGCCGGTGACGCCGAAGTACGGCAAGGCCCGCATGGTCTACGAGTGGAAGACGGCGGCCCGCTGGATCGTGGCGTCGGCCATCGCCGTCGCGCTGCTCCAGGCGGCCATCTGGTACGTCGGCTCCGACGGCGAGATCGGGTCGCTCCAGATGTGGCAGCAGAAGATGCTCTTCCTGATCGGCATCAACGTGGTGTGGGCGTCGAGCTACACGCTCTTCCCGAAGAAGGCCCCGGGCGGGACCGCCGAGGCGGAGCGGACCAAGTCCCTCAGCGACCGCTGAGCGGCGTACGGTCTACCGCTCGCCGCCCGGCACCCAGAGCACGTCTCCGACCTCCTTGTTGGCCACCCTGGCCAGGATGAACAGGAGGTCGGAGAGCCGGTTGAGATAGGTCGCCGTCAGCGGGTTCATGATCTCCCCGTGCGTCTCGAACGCCGCCCACGTCGAGCGCTCCGCGCGCCGTACGACGGTGCACGCCTGGTGCAGCAGCGCCGCCCCCGCCGTACCGCCCGGCAGGATGAAGCTCCGCAGCTTCTCGACCTCCTCAAGGAAGCGGTCGCAGTCCGACTCCAGCTTGTCGATGTACGACTGCTCGACCCGCAGCGGCGGGTACTCCGGCGCCTCGACCACCGGGGTGGAGAGGTCGGCGCCGACGTCGAAGAGGTCGTTCTGGACCCGGACGAGGACCTTCACGACATCGTCCCTGAGCTGCCCCAGCGCGATCGCCGTACCGAGGGCGGCGTTCGCCTCGTTGGCGTCGGCGTAGGCGCCGATCCGCGGATCGGTCTTGGCGGTACGGCTCATGTCGCCGAGCGCCGTGGTGCCCTGGTCGCCGGTACGGGTGTAGATACGCGTCAGATTGACCATGGGCCCAGCCTAGGACCTGTCTGCGAAGTCCCGCCCGGCCCGCGACGCCTGGCACGGCGCCTCGCCGCGTTGTAGGCCGCGGGGGCTCCGCGGTCAGGCGTCGGCCTTGCGGAAGACCCGGGTGCCGGCGATGAGCGACAGCGCCGCGAGTGCCACCGCCACCAGGCAGCCGTACAGCATCGCGGCGCTCGCGTAGTCGCCCACGTAACCGGCCCGTACCGCGTCCACCAGGTACCGCAGCGGCACGACGCGCGACAGCAGGTCCAGCCAGCCGGGGGCCAGGGTCATCGGCAGCACCAGACCGGAGAGCAGCATCACCGGCATCGTGAGCGCGTTGATGACGGGGCCGAACTCCTGCGGCGTCGACACGTTCATCGCCAGGGCGTACGAGAGCGAGGCCAGCGCGGCGGCCAGCACCCCGACGAACGCGAACCCGATCAGCACCCCGCCCAGCGGCGCCCGCAACCCCATCACCAGCGCGGCGAGGACCAGCAGCACGGACTGGAAGACGAAGAGCGCCGCGTCCCGCAGCACCCTTCCCAGCAGCAGGGCCAGCCGGCTGACCGGTGTCACCCGCATCCGTTCGAGGACCCCGGTCTGCTTCTCGATCAGGATCGAGAAGCCCGCGAACGAGGCGCCGAGCAGGGCGAGTTGGAGCACCAGCCCGGGGACCAGGATCTGCCAGGAGTCGGTCTTCGCGCCGAGCGGCAGATCGGTCAGCAGGGGTCCGAAGAAGAACAGGAACAGCAGCGGCATCAGGGTGCCGAAGAGGATCTGGAACTTGGACCGCACGGTCTGGCGGGCGTACCGGCCGAAGACGAGCGCGGTGTCCGAGAGCAACGGTGACAGGTGTGGGGACAGCACGGGAGCCTCCTAGACGGCTACGGGGACGGTGTCGTCCGGCGCGGGGGCCCGGCCGGTGATCGCGAGGAAGGTGTCCTGGAGCGAGGCGCCGGGGGAGCCGCCGTACTCGCTCTTCAGCGCGGCGGGGGTGCCCTCGGCCACCACCACGCCGTGGTCGACGACCACGAGCCGGTCGGACAGTTCGTCGGCCTCGTCCAGGTAGTGCGTGGTGAGGACGACGGTCGTGCCGTGCTCGTCGCGGATACGGCGGACCAGGTCCCACAGCCCGGCCCTGCTGCCCGGGTCGAGACCGGTGGTCGGCTCGTCCAGGAACAGCACCTCGGGGCGGTGGGTCAGCCCCATCGCGATGTCCAGGCGCCGCCGTTGCCCGCCGGAGAGCGTCGCGCACGGGCGGTCGAGCAGGTCGGCGAGGTCCAGGTCGTGCGCCAACTCCTCGGCGCGGGCCGCCGCCTGCGGTTTCGTCAGCCGGTAGAGCCGGGCCTGGGTGATCAGTTCCTCGCGTACGGAGAGCTGGGGGTCGACGCCGCCGGACTGCGCCACGTAGCCGATCCGGCGCCGTACCCCCGCGGGCTCCCGGACGAGGTCGAACCCGGCGACCGTCGCGGCGCCGCCGGTGGGCGCCAGCAGCGTGGTGAGCATCCGCAGGGTGGTGGTCTTGCCCGCGCCGTTGGGACCGAGGAGGCCGAGGATCTCCCCGGCGCGCACGGTCAGGTCGATGCCGCGCACCGCTTCGACGGTGCCCCGCTTGGTGGAGAAGGACCGGGCGAGCCCGGCCGTACTGATGATTGCCATGACCCCAGAAAAACAGAGTCACTTAAATTTTGCAACGACTTAAAAAATGCAGCGAGCCCAGTGACCCATCCCGCCGGGCGCGCCGCGCGCCCTAAGCTGTGGGGCATGTCCGAAGGGCTCAGGGAGCGCAAGAAGCGCCAGACCAGGCAGTACATCTCCGACGTCGCCACGCATCTGTTCATCGAGCGCGGCTTCGACGCGGTGACCATCGCCGAGGTCGCCGAGGCGTCGGACGTCTCCGTCAACACCGTCTACAACTACTTCTCGACGAAGGAAGATCTCTTCCTCGACCGGAGTCAGGGCGTTGTCGAGCGGCTCTCCCGTTTCGTACGCGCCCGTGATCCCGGCGAGTCGGCGGCCGACGCCGTCCTGCGCGAACTGCGCGAGGCGACCGAGGCCGTCTCGCCCGCCCTCGGCCTGCACACCGGCTACGACCGCTTCATGAAGGTGGTTCAGGAGTCGCACTCGCTCCGGTCCCGGCTCTGGTTCATCCAGCAGGATCTGCTGGTCCATCTGGAGAAGACGCTCCGCGAGGAGACCGGCGCCGCCGATTCGGACTCGCTGCCGACCCTGGTGGCCGGTCAGCTCGCCTGGGCGCACGGCACGCTCATGGCGTTCATCGGCCGTCTGATGCTCGCCGGCAAGGCCCCCGAGGAGACCTCGCGCGAGGCCCTGGCGCTGCTGGACGACATCGAGGAGGTACTGGGCGCGAAAGTGCTCAAGTACGCTGTACGGCAAGGCTGATGAGCCGCCCCGGCGCCCTGCCGGATGTGATGTCCGTCATGTGAGACGTGACGCGCATCTCTTCGCCACCACAGGGCAGCTCACGACCGATAACCTCCGGCTGAGGGAAATGTAAAGCGCGTGTTAAGCCGCGCGCCGTTCCGGAGCGGAAATCAAGGGGTACGTCGTGGCCAGGAAGCTCGCCGTCATCGGTGCCGGACTCATGGGGTCCGGAATCGCGCAGGTCTCGGCCCAGGCGGGCTGGGACGTCGTCCTGCGAGATGTGACCGACGAGGCCCTGACCCGCGGCAAGGACGCGATCCGCGCCTCGTACGCCAAATTCGTCACCAAGGGCAAGCTCGAAGAGGCGGACGCGGACGCCGCGCTCGCCCGGATCACCACGACCACCGACCTGGACGCCGCGGCCGACGCCGACATCGTCGTCGAGGCCGTGTTCGAGAAGCTCGACATCAAGCACGAGATCTTCCGGACGCTCGACGGACTCGTCCGCGACGACACCGTCCTCGCCTCCAACACCTCGGCCATCCCGATCACGAAGATCGCCGCGGTCACGGAGCGCCCCGACCGGGTCGTGGGCGCGCACTTCTTCTCGCCCGTACCGATGATGAACCTCTGCGAACTGGTACGCGGCTACAAGACCAGCGACGAAACTCTCGCCACCACACGGGAGTTCGCCGAATCGGTCGGCAAGACCTGCATCGTCGTCAACCGTGACGTCGCGGGCTTCGTCACCACCCGGCTGATCACCGCCCTCGTCGTCGAGGCCGCCAAGCTCCAGGAGTCGGGCGTCGCCACGGCCGAGGACATCGACATCGCGTGCAAGCTCGGCTTCGGCCACGCCATGGGGCCGCTCGCCACCGCCGACCTCACCGGCGTCGACATCCTGCTGCACGCCGCCGACAACATCTACACCGAGTCGCAGGACGAGAAGTTCGCGGCGCCCGAGCTGATGCGCCGGATGGTGGACGCGGGTGACATCGGGCGCAAGAGCGGGCAGGGCTTCTACAAGCACTGACATCGGCCGTTCCGCCCTCACCCCACCGGGTGAATTCGGTATCGGTTCGCTCACGAACGACAACTTCCTCAGCCGCGCGGCTGTCAGTTGTTGCACAAAGACATCGCACAAAGGCATCGCAAGAAGACCTGGCACGAAGACATCGCACGAAGACATCGCACGACGACCTGGCACACAGACCGAGAAGACGAACGCGGAGCACATAAGCATTCGGGGAGCGCATATGTACATCAGGGGCGACCACGCCGAGCTGGTCGTCGAGGGCCGCCTCGACGTCCGCAGCGCGGCGGACGCCCGTACGGTCCTGCACTCGGCCGTCGACGACGGAGCCGGCGACCTGGTGCTCGATCTGACCGGACTCGATTCCTGGGACGCCACCGGCCTCGGCGTCATCATGGGCGCGCACCGACGGGCCGGCCGGTGCGGGCGCAGACTCGTCCTGCGCGGCGTGCCGGCCCAGATGCAGCGCCTGCTGGTGGCCACCCGGCTGCACCGCATCCTCGCCATCGAGGGCGGCATCGCAGCAGAATCGCTTCCGCGCGTCTGAACCGGCCGTACCGCTCGACCGACCGACCCCGCCCGGAAGACCCCGCCCGGAAGCGACCCGTGCAGCCGCCCGCGGGACCGCGCACAATCCTCACGAGACCGTGACGTCTCGGACGGGGTGGCACCCCGGCTGTTCCTGGATACTGTGCGGAGGTTTAGGGTTTCGGCCGTCGGCCGACCGACGACCCATACGGCGGCACCCGACCAGAAGAGACGGCGGGGCGTGCGAGGCCGGGAGGGCAACCCGCACGCCACGATCTGGGGGCTTTGACGATGAACCCGACCGACCCGACCCACCCGACGGACCCCGCCGACGCCGGGCGCGCCGACGAGAGACCCGCGGAGCCCGCCGACCGGCCGAACCCGTGGCTCACCCACCCGACGCCCGCGCGCACCGTCGAACTGATCTCGGGCGACTTCCTCATCACCGTCAACCCCGTCGACGGCAGCGAGATCGAGCCGTGCCCGCCGGGCTCGCAGCCGTCCACCCCCGTCCGGCTCGACGCCGACGAGCGCGCCGAACTGCGCCGCGCCGGCCGGCCGCCCATACCGCCGGGCCCCGGCGCGCCCCCGCTCCCGCTGCTGGAGCGCCAGGAGGAGCGCGAACAACTCGTCGCACTGCTGGGCCGCGGACGCTCCGTACGCCTCACGGGATCGGCGGGCTCCGGCCGTACCGCACTCCTCGAAGCCGTCGCCGCCGACTGCGAAGACCTCGCGCCCGACGGGGTCGTACGGCTCTCCGGCCACCACCGCACCGTCACCGAGCTGCTGTACGAGCTGTACGCGGCCGTGTACCGGTCCGTCCTGCACCGCCCCGACCGCGCGGGACTCCTGCGGCTGGTCAACGGCATCGGCGCGATCGTCGTCGTGGACGACCTCGAATTCGGCGGCGAGCCGCTGGACGAACTCCTCGAAGCCGCGCCCGAATGCGCCTTCCTGCTCGCCGTCACCCCCGACGTCGAGGCGCCCATCTCGCGCTCGCGGCTCGAAGAGGTCCTGCTCGGCGGGCTCGGCCGCGGCGCCTCGCTCGATCTGCTGGAGCGCGCCACGGGGCGCCCGCTGACGGACGAGGAGGCGAACTGGGCCGGCGATCTCTGGTTCGAGTCCGAGGGGCTGCCGCAGCGCTTCGTCCAGGCCGGGGCGTTGCTGCGCGGACGCGACCGACCGCGTGGCGACGCCGAGCCGTACGAGGCCGACGGTGTCTTCGTCCATGAGCTGGCGGACGCGCCGTACGGTCAAGGGGGGCGCCGGGACGAGGACTTCACCGGCGAGGGGCTCACCGCCGACGGGTACGACGCACCGCTGCCGACCCTCGGCGAGGGCGCCGCGCCCGCCGCGCTGCTCGCCTCCCGGCTCGGCGAGGCCGCGCGGGAGACGCTGCGGTTCGCCGTCGCGCTCGGCGGCGAGGTGCCGCACCAGGCCCATCTGCCGGCCCTGGTCGGCGACACCCACGCCGACGCCGCCGTCGGTGAGCTGATGAACGCCGGTCTCCTCTCGCCCGTCGGCCCGCGCTACCGGCTCGCCGCCGGGGCACTCGCCCAACTCCAGGCGCACGGTTACGGCGACGAGGCCACGTCCCGCGCGCACGTCGCCGTCCAGCACTTCACCTGGTGGGCCGGGCACCCGTCGGTCACCCCGCGCCGGGCCGCCACGGAGGCGGACGCGCTGCTCGCCGCGATGACACCCCTGGTGGCCAGTGGCGAGGCGGGGCACGCCAGCGCGGCCGTCCTGCTGGCCAGGGGCGCGGCACCCGCCTTCCTGGCGGGACTGCACTGGGGCGCCTGGGAGCGCGCGCTGCGGATGGGCCAGGAGGCGGCCAGGATCGCCGGAGAGGTCGCCGAAGAGGCGTACTTCCACCATGAGTTGGGGATCCTCGCGCTCTGCGTCGGCAGCCTCGACCGGGCCCGCGCCGAACTGGAGACCTCGATCGGCATGCGCGGGGCGGTGGCGGACAAGCGCGGCACCGTGTCCGGCCGCAGGGCGCTGGCCCTGGTCACCGACCGCGAGAACGGCAACACGCCGGCCGCCTTCCGCACGCCCGACGACCAGTCGGCGGTGTCGCCGCCGCGCGGGGTCTCGATGGTCGTACCCGTGCTGGGCCGTCCGCAGCCGGACGACCGGATGACGCTCGTGACGCGCCAAGACGAGACCCCGGTGGCCGGGAAAGCCGCCACCGCGGGATCGTCCGTACGCCGGCGCCGTCCGGTGCTGGGCGGGGCCCGCCGCAACCTGGTCGCCGCCGGCGCGGGCGCGGTGCTCGCCGCCGTACTGGGCACGGTCGTGACACTCGGCGCGTCCGGCAACGACAGCTCGCCCGACGACCGGGTCCAGACGGACCAGTCGGCGGAGGACGACGGCGCAGGCGGATACGACGACGACAGCCAGGAACCGGCGGCGAGCACGAAGAAGCCGGCCGAGCCGGGCGGCGTGCCCGCCACGACCAGCTCGGGCGCGCCGACGCCCAGCACGAGCGGCTCCGAATCCACGGACCCATCAGACAGCCCGTCCGAGGACCCGGATCCCTCGGACCCGGACCCGGATCCGTCGGACTCCGAGCCGACGCCGACGAAGAGCACCCCGGGCCCGGACCCCACGGACTCCAGCCCCTCGCCGACGCCCACACCGACGCCGACCCCGACACCCACGCCGACTCCGACGGACGACGCGGAGCCGCCGCCCATGGAGTCGGCGACGGTGACCGGCGATCCGGCGGAACCGACGTCGGCGTCCCCGTCGGCGTCCTCGTCGGCCTCCCCGGACTCCACCCCGTCGGTGATCTGACCGGCCCGGACACGACAACGGGGCGGGGGGGGGGGGGGGGGGGGGGGGGGGGGGGGGGGGGGGGGGGCGGGGCGCCCGGGGGGGGGGGGGCGGGCGGGGGCCCCGGGGGGGGCCCGGCGGCCCCCCCCCGCCCCCCCCCCGGGGGGTCCGCCCCCCCCCCCCCCCCCCCCCCGGGGGGCCCCCGCCGGGGGGGGCCCGCCCGGGGCCCGCCCCTTCTCCGTCGCCGGCGGCGGTCAGGCCGTGACGCGCGCTCCCGGTGCCGCCGCGGCCGGGCACACGAGGGGCAGAAAGATCTCGTCGATGATCTCGGCGATGGCGTCCTCGGCGATCGAACCCTGGATGAGCAACTCGTTGCGCATCAGATCCAGCGGCAGGCTTATCCGCCGCTCGGTCACCCGGGCGGGATCGATCTCGCCCCGCTCGGCGGCACGTTCGAGGAGGGCCGCCGTGGGCCCACGGTGCACGGAGCTGAGGAGTTCGGTCCGGACCAGCTCGAAGAGCCGGGGGTCACGGGCGCTCTCGGCGAGCAACCCCCAGAGCACATCCACGTCCACCGCGGCGAACCTGTCCACCATCTGCTTGAGCAGCGCGTAGAGGTCCGATCTGAGGGCTCCGGTGTCGGGCAGGCCGTCGGCCGTCGGCACGTCGTGCACCATCGCGGCGAAGACCAGGTCCGCCCGGCCGGGCCAGCGGCGGTACAGCACCGCCTTGCTCGTACGAGCCCGTACGGCGACGTCCCTGACGGTCAGCGCGGCGTATCCGACCTCGGCCAGCTCGTCCCAGACCGCCCGCATGATCGCCGCCTCAAGCGCCTTCCCGCGGCGCCGAGTGGCCGGCGGCTCTGCCATCGCCCGTCCTTAAGAGTCGTTGAGTTCCTTGTCGTGCTAGCTTAGCCTTGAGTCGGAAGATACTCAGAGTTTCTTATATGAGACAGGCCCAGGTCGCAGCAGAGTCCGGCGGCGACTGTCAGCTCCCACGCCGTGCAAGGAGATAAGAAATGACAATGCCACGCGCTTTCCGGAGCCTCGGTCGAGTCGTGAATCCGGTGGTGATGCCCCTCGCCCGCCGCATGCCGCCCCTCGCCCTGGTGGAACACGTAGGCCGCCGCAGCGGCAAGCAGTACCGGACCCCGGTCCAGGCGTTCAGAACCGACCGCGGCTGGGTGGTCGCGCTGGCCTACGGCAAGGACGTCGACTGGGTCCGCAACGTGATCGCGGCCGACGGCGGACATCTGATCCGCGGCGGCCGTCGCTACCAGCTCACCAAGCCGGAACGGATTCACGGCCAGCCGGGACGCCGGCTGCTGCCCGGCTGGTCCCGTTTCCTCATGAAGCTCGTCAGGGTCGACGACTTCGTCGAAGTCACAGCCGCCGAGGTACCGGCCGAGCTGGCGTCCTGACGGGGCCGGACCCCGAGCTCACGGGCAGAGGTAGAACAGCTCGGGGTCACCCTCGTCAAGACCGTGGAGAAGACCGACGGGGCTCCAGCCGGCCCGTCGAAGCAGCCGCTGCATGGGCTGGTTGGAGACATTGGCCGAGGTGAACAGCTTCGGCGTCGCGCACGATTCGGCGACGGCGTCGAGCAACCGGTGCCCGACCCCCCTGCCACGGGCGGCCGGCGCCACCATCAGCATGGTGACGAAGCCCTGCTCGAAGAACGTGTACTCGACGACGCAGTACCCGAGCGGCCCGTCCGCCCCCTCCGCCACGACGGCGACACCCTCTCGACACCACCGCCGAACGGCATCCCGCCGCGCCTCGTCCCCACCGGCGGCCACGGAGTCAACCCCGATCAACGCGCCTGCATCCCCCTCGCCCACGCGGCGCACGACGATGTCGCCCAACTCCCTTGCGTCCATGGGGTCATGCTGCCAGCAGTGGTGGCTCGCGGGGGATAACCCCACTGTGCTCGCTGGCCTCAGCGACACCGGTGACAGGCGTGCCAGTCGGATTCTCTGGTCATCCGGGGCGCCGAATGATGGGACCGACAGCACAACAGCCCCTCAGTCGCCGAAGGATCAACCATGTCCCGCACCCTCCGCGAGCGCCGGTCCACCCGTCGTGTTCTGTCGGCCCTCGCCCTGCTGGCCTTGACCGCCGGCGCCGCCACAGCCTGTGGCGACGACGGCAACGACAAGGACTCCGCACCCGAGCACGCCGCCTCGGCCTCCGGCTCGCCGGGGGCCGGGGATACGGGTGCGTCGAAGCTGCACATGGTCACCAACGAGGGGCATCGTCTGGCCTTCCATGTCGTCCGGGGCAGCGACCGCACCATCGTTCTGGACTCCGGCGGCGGTGAGGACTCCTCGCAGTGGAAGGACCTCGTTCCCAGGCTTCACCGGGACACCGGCGCCACCGTCGTCACCTACGACCGGGCCGGTCTCGGCAGGAGCGACGTGGTGCCCGGCCCGTGGAAGGTCGAGAGCGCTGTCGGTGATCTCAAGGCGGGGCTCGATCAGTTGGGCATCACCAAGAACGTGACTCTGGTGTCCCACTCCCAGGCCGGGGAGATCGCGAACCACTTCGCCAAGGACAATCCGCGGATGCTCTTCGGCGCGGTCCTGGTCGACGCCAACCTCCCCCCGTTCTTCACGGACGAGGAGATTCCCCGTCTCGTGGCCGCGAGCAAGCCGCAGGTCGACGCGGCGAAGAAGGACCCCGACAACCCGGCGAACCGCCAGCTGCTCGCCACGGCGGACGGCTTCGCCGCCGCGCACCGGGCGTTCCACAAGATCGCCTGGCCCGACTCCGTACCGGCGACGGTCATAGTCTCCGAGAAGACGCCGATGGACGGGTCCCCGGTGGACGCGCAGCGCTGGCGCGACGCCGCCGCGTCGTTCGTCGAGGACGGTCCCGACCGGACACTGGTGACCGCCGAGGGCAGCTCCCACGACGTGCCGAAGGACCGTCCCGACATCGTGCTCAAGGAGATCGAGGCCATGGTCGCCACGGAGCGCTGATCCCCGGGACGCCCCGGGACGCCCCGGGACGCCCCGGGACCTCCAGGACGGCCGGGCGCCGCCGATGCTACGAGTGGGTACCTGTCGTCGGCGTATCCAAAACCGCATACGCTCCCGCAACGTCCCACCACCTTGACTGGCGGTGTGACTCGAACTTCAGCGGCGCCGGCTCCCGATCGTCCCAAGAATCCCGGTGCGCCCGGCGAAGCCGACGGCGCCGTACCCGACGCGACGGGCGGCGCGGAGCGCCGGGACACGGGCTCCGGTGACCGGCGTACGAGGATCCGCCGGGCTCTGCGCTCCCTCTCCCGGCCGGAGCCCTGGAGACGAGGGCCGGTGTTCGCGGCGCTGGCGCTGCTGCTCGGTCCGCTCATGCTGCTGCACGCGAGGATCCCGAGCCTGGGGCTGAACCTCGGCAGCCTGGTGGAGACCTTCCTGCCGTGGTTCGGTCTGTTCGTCCCCGTCCTGCTGGCCGGGGCGCTGTGGCGCCGCTCCGCTTCCGCCGCGGTCGCGCTGCTGGTGCCGGTCACCGCGTGGCTGACCCTCTACGGCGGGCTGCTCACCGACAAGTCCCGGCCGGGCGGCGACCTCACCGTGGTCAGCCACAACGTCGGCGCCGACAACCCCGACCCGGCCGGCACCGCCCGCGACCTGGCCGCCTCCGGGGCGGACCTGCTGGCCCTGGAGGAGCTGTCCCAACAGGCCAGGGAGACCTACGAGAAGGGCCTGGCGAAGACATATCCGCACCACACGGTGCGGGGCACCGTCGGACTGTGGAGCAAGCTGCCGCTGTCGGACACCCGCCCGGTCGACGTCAAGATGGACATGGGGCCGCTGGGGGAGAGCAAACCGGACGAGGTCACGCTGGAGTACAACCGGGGGCTGCGGACCACCGTGGCCACGGACCAGGGGCCGCTGGCGGTGTACGTGGCCCACCTCGGCTCCGTACGCGTCAATCCCAGAGGGGGCCTTTCGTCGGGCCAGCGGGACGCCGGCGCGCGGTCGTTGGGCCGGGCCCTCGCCGCCGAGCGGACCGAGCGGGTGGTGCTGCTCGGCGACCTGAACGGCACCATGGACGACCGCGCGTTCGACTCCGTCACCTCCCAGCTGCGCTCGGCCCAGGAGGCGGCCGGGAGCGGCTTCGGTTTCAGCTGGCCGGCGGTCTTCCCGGTGGCGCGGATCGATCAGATCCTGGTACGCGGCGTGGAGCCGGTGAGCGCGTGGCTGCTGCCGGCCACCGGGAGCGATCATCTGCCGGTGGCGGCGCGGATCAGCTGGTGAGTGCCGGTCGGCGCGACACGGGTGTCAGTGCGATGCGATAGACACGTCGCGGACAACTCCCGCAGCGGCGACCGACGAAAGGCCCCACCGATGGACGAGACCTCGAACGAGACCGTGGGCGAGGCCGCGGACCTCGTGGCCGGACTGCCCGGCCGTACCGGCGCGATCGGCGGCATCGAGTCGCTGGTCCTCGATGGCCGGCGCCTCTGGTTCGGCTTCGACTTCACGTCCGACCAGGTGCTCTCCCCGCTGATCGGCGACGCGGACGCCATGGCGCGCTACGCGGCACGGCACATGCGTCAGCGCACCGGCGCCCACGACGAGGCGTACTGGGCCGGGCTGGTCCGGGCCTCGGTCGACAGCTCGGATCTGGTGTGGCGCGACGAGCAGCGCGCCTTCACCACCGGGGCGCTGGAGAGCGGAGACGTGGGCGCCGCGCAGGGGCATCTGCTCTATCTGCGCGACGCGGCCACGGCGGAGGAGGGGCACCTGCCCGGCGCCACCGTGGCCAACTGGGACCTGCTGTTCGCGCCGTACGCCCGGGGGAAGCGCGACGGCGCCGGCCAGGACAGGCCCTAGAACAGGCGCAGTTTGTCGTCCTCGATGCCCCGCAGCGCGTCGTAGTCAAGCACCACGCAGCCGATGCCCCGGTCCGTCGCCAGCACCCGGGCCTGGGGCTTGATCTCCTGGGCCGCGAACAGGCCGCGTACCGGGGAGAGATGGGGATCGCGGTTCAACAGGTCGAGATAGCGCGTCAGTTGCTCGACACCGTCGATGTCGCCCCGGCGTTTGATCTCGATGGCGACGGTCGCGCCGGCCGCGTCGCGGCACAGGATGTCCACCGGGCCGATGGCGGTGGGGTATTCGCGGCGGATCAGGCTGTAGCCGTCGCCCAGTGTCTCGATGCGGTCGGCGAGAAGCTCCTGGAGGTGTGCTTCCACGCCATCCTTGATCAGGCCCGGATCGACTCCGAGTTCATGTGACGAGTCATGGAGGATCTCCTCCATGGTGATGATCAATTTCTCGCCCGCTTTGTTCACGACCGTCCATACTCCGACATCGTCACCGGTGCCCTCTTTGAGCGCGCACGGCGGAGACATCCAGTTGAGCGGTTTGTACGCCCTGTCGTCCGCGTGGATCGACACGCTCCCGTCAGCTTTGACCAGGATCAGACGGGGGGCGGAGGGCAGGTGGGCGGTGAGCCGGCCCGCGTAGTCGACGGAGCAGCGGGCGATGACGAGACGCATGGTCCGCAACGCTACTCGACTGTCGACGTTCGCCGCGATTCGACCCTCAAGCCCCGTTCGTTTGTGGCCGGTTGTGTTCCCATTCGCCTGGTGCGGTCCGGACAGCACGCATAACGTGGATGCAGGAGGTCGCCGGTCGTGCACGCTGCGTCGTCGTCTCCCCCTTCCCTGCCCGTAAGGCCCCAGTTTGCTGGGGTCGCGAGAGGAGAACCCCATGTCGCTCGACGTCTCACCGGCACTGTTGGAGCAGGCCGAGCGAGGCGAGGTCGACGAAGCGGAATTCGTCGACTGCGTCCGGACCTCCCTGCCGTTCGCGTGGGAGATGATCAGCTCCTTGGTGGCCCAGCTGAAGGTGGACGGCGGAGAGTTCGCCGACAACCAGACGCCGCCGCCGGACGAGCAGGCACGTGGTCAGCTGCTGCGCGCACTCGCCAGTGACGCGATCCGCGGTGCGCTTCAGCGCCACTTCGGAGTGCGTCTGGCATTCCAGAACTGTCACCGGGTCGCGGTGTTCCCGCTGGACCCCTCGGTCGACGAGAGGCTCGCCCGATTCACTTCCATCAGGGGGCAGTTGCTCAACCAGTCCCCTGAGCTGCGGGACTGCTGACCCCGGGATGTACGGTCCGTCGGCGGATTCCTGGGCCGACACAGGGATCCGCCGGGCGGCCCCCACCGCGTCGCACCGGCTCGCTCAGCTCAGCCGGGGCAGCACCTCGGCCCCCATCCGCCGTACGTTCTCCTCCGTGGCGACCAGGTCTCCTGAGCCCTCGACGAGCAGCGCGAAGCGCGTGATTCCGGTTCGTTCCGCCGTGGCCGCCAGCCGGTCGGCGGCGAGCCGGGGAGGCCCCACCGGATGCAGACCGCACAGCAGTTCCGTGTAGGCGACGGGATCGCGCATCGACCTGGGCCTGCCGTCCACCGTCACATGGGCGCCGAGCCCCAGCCGCAGCCAGCCCGGCATCGCCTTCACCAGCGTCTCGGTCGCCTCCGTACGGGTGTCGGCGATCTGCGCCACCCCCGCCGACACGTGCGCGGCGCCGACGGCCTGCTCGGGCGGGTGGCCGGCGGCGATGGCGTGCGTCCGCCACAGGGCCACCATCTCCGCCTTCTCCTCGTCCCCGCAGTGCATCCCCAGCAGCATCGGCAGCCCGCGCTCGGCCGCCAGCCGCACACTCTTCGCGGAGGTGCACGCCACGACCACCTCGGGCCCGCCGGCGCCGTCGATCAGTTCGTCGGGCCTTGGTACGACGGGGACTTCGCGGAACCGGTAGCGCTCGCCGTCCGCCGACACCCGGGGGTCGCGCAGCCAGCGCAGCAGCAGGTCGAGCGATTCGGGGAAGTCCCGTTCGTACGCCCGGAGTCCCGATCCGAAGACTTCGAGATCGACCCAGGGGCCGCCCCGGCCCACGCCGAGCGAGAAGCGCCCGCCGGAGAGCAGATGCAGCAGCGCCGCCTGCTCGCCGAGCGCCACTGGATGTATGTTCGGCAACACGCTGACCGCCGTACCCACCCTTATGCGCCGCGTACGCCCCAGCAGCAGGCCGGCCAGTGTCACGGCCGACGGGCATGTGCCGTACGGCACGAAGTGGTGCTCGGCCAGCCACACCGAGTCCAGCCCGGACTCCTCGGCGACCTCTGTGGTGCGCACGGCTCTGTGCAGTGCTTCTCCCTGGCCCTGGCCCGGGAACTGGGCCGCCAGTACAAAAGCTCCAACTCGCATCGCCTTCTGCCTCCTTGCGGCTGACGCGGCTCCCCCCTACTGGCATTAACGTCTGACACGTGCCATGGGCACGGGCGGGGCGGAAGTTGTTGCGATTGTCCGCTAACTGCGCCGTGCGGGTGCCCACGGTCTCACGCGCGCGGGCCTGGCACGGCGAGAGCGGCCCGTACGCTGGAGGGGAACCGTGCTGTCTGCCCCGTGAGGTGTCATGTGTCCCCGCGCCGCAACCGCCCCCGAGGCGGCGAGACCCCGACCGACCACGCCGGTGAGGCGTCGGACCGGTACGGCGGCTTCCAGCGGACCGAGTCCTGGCAGGGCGAGCAGTGGGCGGTGCGGAACGTCGCGGGCGCGAGCGCGGCGGGCAAGCGTTACCGCTGCCCCGGCTGCGACCAGGAGATCCCCTCGGGTGTGCCGCACGTGGTGGCGTGGCCGGAGTACGGCGGCGTGGACGACCGGCGGCACTGGCACAAGGCGTGCTGGAACGCGAAGGACCGCCGCACCTCGCGGGTGCAGCGGTCCCGTAACGCGCCGAAATTCTGAACCGGGGGAGAGGCGCGGGGCGGGAGCCGGGCACGGCCGGCGCCGTGGCGGCCCGACAGCCGTGAGCGCCAACTCGCCTTACACGTCGCGCCGGTTGAGCGTGTACGCGGCGAGGGCCATCACCGCCGCCGTGACACCCGTCCCGATGAACAGCGGGTCCCAGCCGCTCGGCCCGGCATCGGTCATCGAGGTGTCGTAGAGCACCGCGAGCTGGCTCGGGATCGAGTACGAGAACAGGGCCTCCTGCACGTCCGCCAGCGACGGCGAGAACATGAACATCGCCAGCACCAGCGGCAGCAGCACCACCCCGATCATGATGGTGATCGCGCCCGCCGAGTGCCGGATGAGCGCGCCGACGGCCAGCGCCAGCAGGCCGAGCAGCGCCACGTAGAGACCGACGCCGAAGGTGGCCCGCAGCCACTCCTCGCCGCTGGGCGCGCGCCCGCCGAGGATCGCGATCTGGATGCCGCCCACCAGGGCCGCCGTCACCGTCGTGGTCGTGAACACCAGCAGGAAGAAGACGATCGACTTCGCCGCCAGCACCCGGCCCCGGCTGGGGCAGGCGGTCAGGGTGGTGCGGATCATGCCCGTGCCGTACTCGGACGCGATCGTCAGCACGCCGAGGGTGATCACACAGATCGAGCCCAGCAGTACGCCGAAGAAGCCCATCGGCAGCATCGACTCCCCGGCGGGGGCGGGCTCCGAGAAGGAGATGGCCCAGGCCACGAGCGAGCCGATGCCCACCATCAGGACGATCATGACGCCGAGCGTCCACACGGTGGAGCGGACGGAGCGGATCTTGGTCCACTCCGAGGCGAGCGCGTCACCGAGGGTGGCCCGGCGGACCGGGATCGGCGAGATGTACGACCCGAGGGGCTGGCCGCCCTGCCAGATCGGGGCCTGCGGCTGCTCGTACGGGGCGGTCATCGGGCGTCCTCGGTGCTCTCGGCCGCGGCTGCGGTCCCGGCTGGGGTCTGGGCGGCGGCGGTGCCGGCTGGGGTCCCGGCGGCGGTGCCGTCGGGCTTCGCGTCGTTGAGGCTCTTGGCGAAGTCGGCGGCGCTCGCCGGGGCGGGCGCGGGCTTCGCGGGCGCGTCCGCGGGCGCCGACGGCGCGGCAGCGTGCGGCGCGGCAGCCTGCGGCACGGCAGCCGCAGCGGCCGGTGCCGGGGCGTCCGTCGCGTACGGGTTCCCGCCCGGAGGCGGCGGCGGGTACCAGCCCTGCGTCGGCACGTCGGGCACCACCGGCGGCTGGTACAGCTGCACCGCGTAGCCCTGCGGCTGCGGCGGCGCGAAACCGGCGAGCTGGTCGGCCGTCGACCGGTAGTCCACGGCGCCCTGCGTCAGGCGCATGTACGCCTCCTCCAGCGATGCCTGGTGCGGGGACAGCTCCCAGAGCCGTACGTCCGACTCGTGCGCCAGATCGCTGATACGGGGCAGCGGCAGCCCGGTGACCCGCAGAGCGCCGTCCGGCTCGGACAGCACCTGGCCGCCCGCCTCGCCCAGCGCGACGATCAGCTTCTCGCGGTCCTCCGGGGTGGTGTGCGCGGGGCGGATCCGCGCGAAGTCCGCCGAGTTGTGCGAGATGAAGTCCCGGACGCTCATGTCGGAGAGCAACTGCCCGCGCCCGATCACGATCAGATGTTCCGCCGTCACTGCCATCTCGCTCATCAGGTGCGAGGAGACGAAGACCGTACGGCCCTCCGACGCCAGCTGCTTCATCAGATTGCGCACCCAGAGGATGCCCTCCGGGTCGAGCCCGTTCACCGGCTCGTCGAAGAGCAGCACCTGCGGGTCGCCGAGCAGCGCGGCGGCGATACCGAGCCGCTGGCCCATACCGAGGGAGTAGCCCTTGGAGCGGCGCCGTGCCACGTCCTGGAGGCCCACCACGCCCAGTACCTCGTCCACCCGGGCCGCCGGGATGCCGGAGAGCTGCGCGAGCGACAGCAGGTGGTTGCGCGCGCTGCGCCCGCCGTGCACCGCCTTGGCGTCGAGGAGCGCGCCGACCTGGCGGGGCGCGTTGGGAAGCTGCCGGAAGGTGTGCCCGCCGACGGTCACATGGCCGGCGGTCGGCTGGTCGAGGCCGAGGATCATCCGCATGGTCGTCGACTTGCCGGAACCGTTGGGGCCCAGGAACCCGGTGACGGTACCGGGCTTTACCTGGAAGGAAAGGTTGTACACGGCCGTCTTGGCGCCGTAGCGCTTCGTCAGGCCGACTGCCTCGATCATTCTCCAGCCCCATCGACAGTTCAGTCAGGTGGTCGGGGCAGTGGCCGCTCCGGGCCGACGGCCCCCGTAAGAGTTAGGAGGATATCCGGGCCTTGACGGTTCCGGCCAAGTCGTTGCGACGGAGCGGCGGCGACTCCTCGCGCGTAACAGGCGCCTGGGCCCTGTCGGTGGACAGGGCCCAGGCGCCTGTTACGGCCCTGCCGGCGGACACCCCCTAGGGGGTGTCTTGCCGATCTTGCCGGGCTCGCGGTCCCTGGCACGCGCCCTCGCCGTGTTGTCGTCGGTCGCCAACGCTCCGCGTTGTCTCCCTCCTCCGCCTTGCGAGCGCACGCACCAGCCCCCGCTCCCTGATCCGGCCTGATCGACAAGACACCCCCTAGGCGTCGCGCTTCTTCAGTACGAGATAGCCGCCGATCAGCGCCGCGACGACCCACAGCGCCATGATCCCCATGCCTTCCCAGGGGCTGTACGGAGGCTTCTCCGAGTTCAGCGCGTCGGGAACGACCTGCATGATCTTCGAGCCCGCCTGGTCGGGGAAGTACTTGGCGACCTGCTTCGCCTTCGGTACGGAGGCGAGGATCTGCGAGACGAGGAAGAAGAACGGCATCAGAATGCCGAGCGACAGCATCGAGCTGCGCAGCATCGTCGCGACGCCCATCGAGAACAGCGCGATCAGCCCCATGTAGAGACCGCTGCCGATGACCGCGCGCAGCACGTCCGGCTCACCGATGCTCGTCCCGTGGTCGCCGAGCGCCGCCTGGCCGAGGAAGAACGTGACGAAGCCCGTGACGAGCCCGACCACCAGGGCCAGCGCCCCGGCGACGAAGAGCTTGCTGAAGAGGAAGGTCGCCCGCTGCGGTACGGCGGCGAGCGAGGTGCGGATCATGCCCGAGCTGTACTCCGAGCCGACCACGAGGACACCGAAGACCACCATCGCCAGCTGCCCGAGAATCATCCCGGAGAAGCTCACGAAGGTCGGGTCGAAGGTCACGCGCTCGGCGTCCGACAGATCGTCGAACGTGGACTTGAACAGCAGCGACAGACCGAAGCCCATGGCCACGGTCACGAGGAACGCGACGGCGAGGGTCCAGATCGTGGAGGAGACCGTACGGATCTTGGTCCACTCCGACCGGAGGACCGCTGGTACCGATGCCATGGGTCAGGCTCCCTTGCCCTGGTTGTCGTGCTGTCCCCACTGGGGACCCGGGGCCGTGTGAGCCGCCGGGCCCACGCCGCCGGCGCTGCCGGAATGGGCGTGGTACTCGACCGACTCGGCCGTCATCTGCATGAACGCCTCTTCCAGCGAGGCGCGTTGGGAACTCAGCTCGTGCAGCGTGAGCTGGTTCCGGGCGGCCAGTTCGCCGATCTCCTCGGCGGTGGAGCCGTCGATCTCCAGCGCGCCGTCGGCCGCCTCCACGACCGAGAGCCCGCCCGCGTGCAGCGCGTCGCGCATCTGCTCCCGCTGCGGGGAGCGGAGCCGTACGAAACTGCGCGAGTTCTCCTGGATGAAGTCGGCCATCGAGGTGTTCGCCAGAAGCTTTCCCTGGCCGATCACGATCAAGTGGTCGGCGGTCAGGGCCATTTCACTCATCAGATGCGAGGAGACGAAGATCGTCCGGCCCTGGCCCGCGAGGGCCTTCATCAGATTGCGGATCCAGTGGATGCCCTCGGGGTCCAGACCGTTCACCGGCTCGTCGAACATCAGGATCTCGGGATCACCGAGCAGCGCCGCCGCGATTCCCAGCCGCTGGCCCATTCCCAGGGAGAAGCCCTTCGACTTCTGCTTGGCCACGGCCGTCAGACCGACGGTGTCGAGGACCTCGTTGACGCGGCTCACCGGAATACGGTTGCTCTGCGCCAGACACAGCAGATTGTTGTACGCGCTGCGACCGCCGTGCATGGCCTTCGCGTCGAGCAGCGCGCCGATGTACTTCACCGGCTCCGACAGCTCCCGGTAATGCTTCCCGTCGATACGGACCGAGCCGCCGGACGGGATGTCCAGATCGAGCATCATCCGCATGGTGGTCGACTTACCGGCTCCGTTGGGTCCCAGAAAACCCGTCACCACGCCCGGCCGGACCTGGAAGGAGAGATGGTCGACCGCGATTTTCTTCCCGAAACGTTTGGTGAGCCCTTCGACCTCGATCATGCGGACAACCTAAGGGCGCGCAAAGCCCCCCGCCACTCCACTGGCGGGGGGCTTGCACGATCGTTACTTACGGAACGCATCCGTCTATCAGCCGTACATCAGCAGTCCAGACACCCGGCCGGCCGGATGTCCGGCCGGGTCATGTCCGACTAGCGCGACTGCTGCGCCGGGACACCGCGGGAGATCGGCTCGTCCTCGGCCGGGGTACCCGCCGCGGCGACGGCCGCACCGGTCAGCGTGGCCAGCATCTCGCGGACGTTGGTCAGCTGGGCGTTGATCGAGTCGCGGCGGTTGGTGAGCGCCGCCAGCTCGCGCTCCGATTCGCTGCGGATCCGGTCGGCCTTGGCGTTCGCGTCGGCCACGATGTCCTCGGCCTGGCGCTGCGCGGTCTCCACCGTCTGACGGGCGCGACGCTCCGCGTCCGTACGGAGCTTCTCCGCCTCCAGCCGCAGCTGCTCGGCGCGGTGCTCGATCTCCGCCAGGCGCTTCTCGGCCTTCGCCTGACGCGACGCCAGGTCACGCTCGGACTGCTCACGCCGCTTGGCGAGGTTCGTCTCGAAGTCCGCGGCGGCCTGGGCGGCCTTGGCGCGGGTCTCCTCGAAGAGCGCGTCCGCCTCCTCGCGCTTCTGCTGCGCGTCCTTCTGCGCCTCGGAGCGCAGGGTCGAGGCCTCGCCCTTCGCCTTCTCGACGATGCGGACGCCCTCGTCCTCGGCCTTCGCCTTGCGCTCGGCGGAGAACGCCTCGGCGTCGTTACGCACCTGCTGGGCAGCCGACTCGGCCAGCTCGCGGTGCTGTTCGGCGGCGCGACGGGCCTCTTCGCGCAGGTCCTTCGCCTCCTCCTCGGCGAGGCGGAGGATCTTCTCGACGCGCGCTCCCAGGCCGGCGTACGACGGCTCCGCGTCGGTGACCTGGGCCTGTGCGTTCTGCGTTTCGAGGTGGAGCTCCTCGATGCGCTTTTCCAGTGCGGTGATCCGTGCGAGAGCACTGTCACGGTCGGCGACGAGCTTGGTAATGCGGTCATCCACCTGACCGCGGTCGTAACCACGCCGCACGAGCTCGAAGCCGAATGGGGAGGAAGTGTCGCTCATGGGGTTCCTGTCGAATGAGACCGGTGAGGTGATAGGGGGAATCCTAGGGGCCGAAGCGGCGTGTCATCGAGCGGATGACGGTTTGATCTGGAGAATGTCCAGCCTTTTGAGTGGTATCCACACGACAGGCCCTAACTCTCGGACTGCTTGCCACCCGAACGGGTAGCGCCCGCCGCCGCACCCGCCTTGACGCTACCCCCGCCGGCGCCCCCGCCCGAACCCGTCTTGCCGCTCGCGGCCGGAGTCTCGAAGGATTCCAACGCTTCCAACACATCCTGGACACGGGAGATCTCGGCCTGGATGTCCTCACGCCTGCGTACCAGGACGTCGAGTTCACGCCTGCCCTCCTCGACGGTGCGGGTGGCCTCCGCCTCGGCGTCGGCGCGCAGCCGCTCGCCCTCGCGGGTCAGTTCGGCCTTCTTCTGCTCCGCTTCCTTCAGCAGCGCCTCGGCCTTCTTCACCGCGGCGATCCGGACCTTGCTCGCTTCCGAACCGGCCTCCGCCACCAGGGACTTGGCCTTCTGCTCGGCCTCCGCCTGCTGTTCGGTCGCCGCCTTGACCAGTTTGTCGACGCGTTCGCCGGCGTTCTTCATCTGCTCGGCCGTCTCGCGGCGCGCCCGCTCGTGGAGCTGGTCGATCTCGCCCTCGACCCGCACCCGCAACTCCTCGGTGCGCTCACGGATCGCGGTGGCGTCCCGGCGCGCCCCGACGAGCAGTTCGTCGGCGTCCGTACGGGCCTTCTCCACCAGGGAGTTGCCCTCGACCGTCGCGTCCGAGGTGATCCGCGCGGCCTCGGAGCGCGCGGCGCCCACCATCGTGTCGGCCTGTGTCTCGGCCTCGGTGGCGGCGCGCAACGCCTCCTCCTGGGCCTTGTTGATGAGCTGGTCGGCCTGCTCGGCCGCGTCGGCACGGCGCTTGGCCGCGTTCGCCCGCGCGTCGTCGAGCAGCCGGTCCGACTCCGTGATCGCGTCGCTGATCGTCCGCTCCGACATCGCCTCGGCGTCCGACCTGATCTGCGCGGCCTCCGCGCGGAGCCGTTCGGCCGCCCGCTGGGCCGAGTTGACGGTCTCCGCCGCCTCGGCGCGCATCCGCTCCGACTCGCTCGACGCCTCGCCGATGAGCCGGTCCGCCTGCTCCGCGGCGTCGCCCCGGATGCGGTTGGCGTCGTCGCGCGCCTCCTGGCGGGCGCGGGCCGCGTCCTGCTCGGCGGCGGCCAGCGAGTCCGACGCCTCGGTCCGTACCCGCTGCGCGTAGTCGGCGCTCTCCGCGCGCAGCCGCTCCGCCTCGGTGACCGCCTCGCCGACGGTGCTCTCGGCCAGCGCCTGGGCGGCGTCCGTCTCCTCCTGCGCGCGGGCACGCAGCCGCGCCACGTCCTCCGCGGCCCTCTCGCGCTCCGCGTACGCGTCGGAGCGGACCCGGTCCGCCTCCTCCTGCGCCTGGGACCTCGTCCGGTCGGCGGCGTGCTCGGCGGCGGAGCGCAGCCCGGCGATCTCCTGCTCGGCCTGGTCGTGCAGCCCGGCGACCGCGTCCCGTACCTGCTGCGCCGTCTGCTCGGCGGCCGACACCATCTCCGTGGCGCGGAACTCGGCCTCCTCGACCAGCCGCGCCGCCTCGGCCTGCGCCTCGTCGACCCGCTTACGGGCCGACGCCAGCAGATCCTCGCTCTGTTCGCGGGCCCGCTCGCGCTCCTGGTCCGCCTCCGTACGGGCGGCGCTCAGCAACTCCTCGGCCTCCCGGCGGCGGCGGCTCGCCTCCTCCTGCGCGGCGGCCAGCGCCTCGGCGGCCTCGGCGGCCACCCGCTCGGCCGCGGCGGCGGCCTCGGCGCGCAGCCGGTCCGCGCTCTCCTGCGCCTCGGACTTGGTCCGCTCGGCCTCCTGCGTGGCCTCGTCCCGCAGCCGTACGGCCGTCGACTCGCCCTCCGCGCGGGAGCGGCCCGCGTCCTCGGCCGCTTCGTCCCGCAGCCGCTCGGCCTCCTGCTCGGCCTGCGCCTGGAGCGTACGCAGCCGCTCGGCGGCCTCCGTGCGCAGCCGCTCGGTCTCCTCGGCGGCCTCGCGGCGGATCCGCTCGCTCTCGGCGCGGGCGTCGGCCAGGGCCGACTCGGCGCCGTTCAGGCGCTGTTCGGCCTCGGTGTGCAGCCGGGTCAGCTCGTCGGACGCCTCGTCCTTACGGGCCTCGACACCGCGCTCGGTCTCCTCACGCAGCTCGGCGGCGGCCCGCTCGGCGGCGGCCTTCACCGCCTCGGCCTGCTCCTCGCCCTCGGCGCGCAGCCGGTCCGCCTCGGCGCGGGTGCGCTCCAGCGTCTCCTCGGCCTGCTTGCGCAGCGTCGTGGCGCGCTCGATGGCCTCCGTACGGACGCGCTCGCTGTCCGTGGACGCGGTGGCCCGCATCTCGTCGGCGTCGGCGCGGGACTTCGTCAGCAGCTCCTCGGCGGTGCTGGCCGCCTCCTCGATCTGCTGGACGGCCTCACGGCGCGCCTCGCTCCGGATGCGCTCGCCCTCGGCGACGGCCTCGGACCGCAGCGTCTCGGCCTCGCCGCGCAGCCGGCGCGCCTCCTCCTGGAGCTCGACCGTCTTGGCCCGGTACTCCTTGGTGTCGTCCTTGGCCGCGCCCTTGAGCTGGTCGGCCTGCTCGGCCGCCTCGCCGCGCAGCCGGTCCGCCTCGGCGTCGGCCTCGCGGCGGATCCGCTCGGCCTCCTCGCTCGCGGCGCGGGTGGTGGCCCTGGCGTCCTCGGAGGCCTTGGTGAGGACCTCCTCGGCCGACCGGGCCGCCTTGGCGAGCTGGGCCGCGGAGTCCTCGGCGGCGGCCGTACGGGCCTTCTCGGCGGCCTCGGCGACCATCTTCTCGGCCTCGGCGCGGGCGTCGGCGAGCGCCTGCTCGGCCTCCGCCTTCAGCGCCTCCGACTCCTTCGTCGCCTCGCCGACGAGCCGGGCGATCTCGGACTTGGCGGTACGGGTGCGCTGCTCGTACTGGGTCTCGGCGCCGGCCAGCCGCTTGACCGCGGCCTCCTTGGCCTCGGAGACCAGCTTCTCGGCCTCGGCGCGGGCCTCGCGCAGCCGCTCGTCCGCCTCCTGTATCCGCGCCTCGGCCGACCGGCTCAGCTCGCCGGCCTGCTGGCGCGCCTGGTCGGACTCGGCCGTCGTCGTCGTACGGAGCTGCTCGGCGTGACTGGTGGCCTCCTGCGCCTGCGTGGACGCGGCGTTGAGCAGCCGCTCGGCGTCCTTGCGGGCACGCTGGAGAATCGCCTCGGCCTCGGCCCGGGCGGTCTCGGACTCGGCACCGAGCCGGCGGCGGGCCTCCTCGGCGACCCTCGTGGCCTCCGCGCGGGCGGCGGCCAGGGACTTCTCCGCCTCGTTGCGCGACTCTTCGAGCAGCCGGCGGGCCTGGGTCTCGGTGCGTCCGCGCAGCTGCTCGGCCCAGGCGACGTTCTCGTTGACGTGCGACTCGACGGTCTGCCGGCGCTCGGCCAGCTCCTGGTCGAGCCGCTGGCGGCGCTGGACGGCCTCGGCGTGCAGCTCGGCCTGGAGCCTGGCCTGGTGCTCGGCGTGCTCCTGGAGGATGCGCTGCGTCTGCGCGCGGGCGTCACGCAGCTCGCGCTCGGCGTCGGTGCGCAACTGGTCGGCCTGGATCTGCGCGTTGCGCAGCATCTGCTCGGCCTGGTAGCCGATGTCGGCGTTGTCGTACGAGGGCCGGGACGCGAGGTTGCGGCGTGCCTCGTGCAGTTTCGCGCGCAGTACTTCGACCTGGTAACCGAGGTCTTCGGCGTGCTGGACGGCCTTCTCCCGCGCGGTCTTCAGCCGATCCATCTCGGCTTCGAACCGCGAAAGGTGGTCGTCGTCAGCTCGGTGGCTCTCCTGGCGTTCGTAGCCCCGCACTGCGCGGTCCCATCCGTCCCCTGGTCGCAACTCTGGCAACTCCGCATTCGGCACCGCCCGACGGGCGAACGGCCCCCCGGGGAATGGTGACAGATCATCGGCCGAGGCGCCGCCCCGACCCGGCCCCGGCCCGGAGCGGCCCACTCTACCGGGCCGGGAATCGTTCGGGTCAGTGCTCCGAAGGCTTCGCGGCTGAGGTGACGAGTTCGGTCAGCACACCATGACAGTCCTTGGGGTGCAGAAACGTGATGCGGGAGCCCATCGAGCCGGCGCGCGGCTCCTCGTACAGGACCCGTACACCCTTCTCGCGGATGGCCTCCGAATCCCCGTCGACATCGGCGGTGCCGAAGGCGATGTGGTGCACGCCCTCGCCGTTCTTGGCCAGCCACTTGCCCACGGCCGAGTCCTCGCGGACCGGTTCGAGCAGCTGGAGATAGGAGGCCCCGCCGTCCGAGGTCTCGTTGATCTTGAGCATGGCCTCGCGTACGCCCTGCTCCTCGTTGACCTCGGTGTGGAAGACCTCGAAGCCGTAGGTGGCCCGGTAGAACTCGACGGTCGCGTCGAGATCGTGGCAGGCGATTCCGATGTGGTCGATTCGCGTCAGCATGCGCTCAGTGCAGCGCGCGCGGGGCGGTTACGCAACGTGCGCGCTGTCACACTCGCGGCCGGGTGACCCGGGACCTGTGCGCTCAGTACATTTGGTGAACCCTCGTTAACCCTCAATCTCCATCCTCAGGCAAAGGGGTCGCATCTCATGCCGGATTCGAACACCACCACTTCCGTCATCGTCGCGGGCGCCCGTACGCCCATGGGCCGGCTGCTCGGATCGCTGAAGTCCTTCTCCGGCGCCGACCTCGGCGGCTTCGCCATCAAGGCCGCGCTGGAGCGGGCCGGCGTCACCGGCGACCAGGTGCAGTACGTGATCATGGGGCAGGTGCTCCAGGCCGGGGCGGGGCAGATCCCGGCGCGCCAGGCGGCGGTCAAGGCCGGTGTCCCGATGAATGTCCCCGCGCTCACGATCAACAAGGTCTGTCTCTCCGGCCTCGACGCGATCGCGCTGGCCGACCAGCTGATCCGCGCGGGCGAGTTCGACATCGTGGTCGCCGGCGGCCAGGAGTCCATGACCAACGCGCCGCATCTGCTGCCGAAGTCCCGCGAGGGCTACAAGTACGGCGCGATCGAGATGCTGGACGCGATGGCGTACGACGGTCTGACCGACCCGTTCGAGTCCATCGCGATGGGCGCCTCCACGGAGAAGCACAACACCCGCCTCGCCATCGCCAGGCCCGAGCAGGACGAGGTCGCGGCGGCCTCCCACCAGCGGGCCGCCGCCGCGCAGAAGAACGGCGTCTTCCAGGCCGAGATCACCCCCGTCGAGATCCCGCAGCGCAAGGGCGACCCGGTGATCTTCGACCAGGACGAGGGCATCCGCCCCGAGACGACTCCCGAGTCCCTGGGCAAGTTGCGGCCCGCCTTCGCCAAGGACGGCACGATCACGGCGGGCTCCTCGTCGCAGATCTCCGACGGCGCGGCGGCCGTCGTGGTCATGAGCAAGGCCAAGGCGCTGGAGCTGGGCCTGGAGTGGATCGCGGAGATCGGCGCGCACGGCAATGTGGCGGGCCCGGACAACTCGCTCCAGTCGCAGCCCGCGAACGCCATCCGGCACGCCCTGAGCAAGGAGGGCATCGCCGTCGAGGACCTGGACCTCATCGAGATGAACGAGGCCTTCGCGGCGGTCGCCGTCCAGTCGACCAAGGAGCTGGGTGTGTCCCCTGAAAAGGTGAACGTGAACGGCGGGGCCATCGCGCTGGGCCACCCGATCGGGATGTCCGGCGCCCGGCTGGTGCTGCACCTGGCGCTCGAACTCCAGCGGCGCGGCGGCGGCGTGGGCGCGGCGGCGCTCTGCGGCGGCGGCGGTCAGGGCGACGCGCTGATCGTGCGGGTGCCGAAGGCGTAACCGCCCTCTTCTCGACCCCTCAGCAACCAGGAACGGAGCGCGGTACGGATGACGGTGGACGTCCCCCAGCTGGTGGCCCAGGCACGGGAGGGCCGGCCCAGAGCCGTGGCCCGGCTGATCTCGCTGGTCGAAGGGGCGTCGCCGCAACTGCGCGAGGTGATGGCCGCGTTGGCGCCACTGGCGGGCGGCGCGTACGTCGTCGGGCTCACCGGGTCGCCCGGAGTCGGCAAGTCGACATCGACGTCCGCGCTGGTGTCCGCGTACCGGAAGGCGGGCAAGCGCGTCGCCGTCCTGGCCGTCGACCCGTCGTCCCCCTTCTCGGGAGGAGCGCTGCTGGGCGACCGGGTGCGGATGTCCGACCACGCGTCGGACCCCGGCGTCTACATCCGCTCCATGGCGACCCGCGGCCATCTCGGCGGGCTCGCCTGGGCGGCGCCGCAGGCGATCCGGGTGCTCGACGCGGCCGGCTGCGACGTGATCCTCGTGGAGACCGTCGGGGTCGGTCAGTCGGAGGTGGAGATCGCCTCGCAGGCGGACACCTCGGTGGTGCTGCTCGCGCCCGGGATGGGCGACGGCATCCAGGCGGCCAAGGCCGGGATCCTGGAGATCGGTGACGTCTACGTCGTCAACAAGGCCGACCGCGACGGCGCCGACGCGACCGCCCGGGAGCTGAACCACATGCTCGGCCTCGGCGAGGCCCGCGGTCCCGGCGACTGGCGCCCGCCCATCGTCAAGACCGTGGCGGCGCGCAACGAGGGCATCGACGAGGTCGTCGACGCCCTGGAGAAGCACCGCGCGTGGCTGGAGAAGCACGACGTCCTCACCGAACGGCGCGCCCGGCGCGCGGCCCGCGAGGTGGAGGCCATCGCCGTGACGGCCCTCCGCGAACGGATCGCCGACCTGAGCGGCGACCGGCGCCTGGGGGCGCTGGCCCGGCGGATCGTCGCGGGCGAGCTGGACCCGTACGCGGCGGCGGACGAACTCGTGGCCGGGCTGACGGGCGGATAACGCGGAGGCCGGTGGCAGAGGAGGGGGGACTGTCCTCTGCCACCGGCTGTCCCGGGCGCGAGCCGGGCCCTTGGGGTACGGCTACGGATTACGGCTACGGGCTACGGGCTACGTACGGCTACGGCTACGGGAGACGCGGCGGGTCAGTCGTCGTCGCCGTCGTCGTCACCGCGGTCGTCGTGCCCGTCGTCGTCCCGGCCGTCGTCGTCGCCGTGGTCGTCGTCCCGGCCGTCGTCGTCGCCGTGGTCGTCGTCGCGGTCGTCGCGGTCGTCCGCGTGGTCGCCCCGGTCGTCACTGTCGTCGTCCCGGTCCGCCGCCACCGCGCCGGTCTTCATGTCGACCGTCACCGTGTGCGAGGCGCCGTCGTCGCCGCGCACCGTCACCTCCCAGTGGCCGGCCTTACGGTCGTCGTCGTCCGCGTCGACCGACGTCACGGCGCCGGGGTGCTTCTTCAGGGCCGCTGCCGCCGCCGCGCGGGCGTCCACCTGGGCGCCGTTCACCAGGGCGCGCTCGTGGCGGTCGTCGTCGTTGTCGTCATCGTCGTCCTTGTCCACGCGGACGGCGCCGGTCGCGGCGTCGACCCGCAGGTCGTACCACTTGCCGTCCTGGCCGATGATGTCGACCTCCCAGTGGCGGGCGACGGACGAGCCGTCGTCGTCATCGTCGTCGTCCAGGTCGACGGACTCCACCTTGCCCGGGTGCTGCCCCAGCGCCGCCGCAGCGGCCTGTTCGGCGGTCAGCTTCGAGCCCGTCGCCGGGGCCTTGGTGTCGTCCTTGCCGCTGCTGTTGCCGTTCCCGGTCCCGTTCCCGTTGAAGTCGTCCCCGTCGTCGTTGAAGTCGTCGTCCCGGTTGTCGTCCGTGGCACCCGCACCGTTCACCAGTGACGCCGAGGAGACCGTCTTCGGCGCGGTGTCCGCGCCGTTGTCGGTGGCTGCCAGGGCGACCGTGGTGTACGTGCCGGCACCGATCAGAGCGGCGGCGGTGATGCTGGCGATGACAAGATTGCGCTTCATGAGGGTTCCTCCCCGTCGGGCCGTTTCGCTTGACATCAATCTGGCTGAGGGAAGCTGAAGGCAGCCTGAAGCCACCTGAAGGTTTCTTCAGGTTCGTTTTGGGAGGCTGTGCACATGCGCCTGTTGATTGTTGAGGACGAGAAGCGGCTCGCGGTGTCCCTGGCCAGGGGCCTGCGCGCCGAGGGCTTCGCGGTGGACGTCGTGCACGACGGCCTCGAAGGCCTGCATCTGGCGGGCGAGGGCGCGTACGACCTGATCGTCCTCGACATCATGCTGCCCGGGATGAACGGCTACCGCGTCTGCGCCGCCCTGCGCGCCGCCGGCAACGACGTGCCGATCCTGATGCTGACGGCCAAGGACGGCGAGTACGACGAGGCCGAGGGACTGGACACCGGCGCCGACGACTATCTGACCAAGCCGTTCTCGTACGTCGTGCTCGTCGCCCGGGTCAAGGCCCTGCTGCGCCGCCGGGGCTCCGCCGGAGCCTCGCCCGTCCTGCGCATCGGCACCCTCACCGTCGACACCGCCGCCCGCCGGGTCCATCGCGAGGACACCGAAGTCACCCTCACCGCCAAGGAGTTCGCCGTCCTCGAACAACTCGCGGTCCGGGCCGGTCAGATCGTCGGCAAGCCCGAGATCCTGGAGCACGTCTGGGACTTCGCGTACGACGGCGACCCCAACATCATCGAGGTCTACATCAGCGCGCTGCGCCGCAA
Organism: Streptomyces sp. NPDC006643; assembly: GCF_042870175.1. Taxonomy (NCBI): domain Bacteria; kingdom Bacillati; phylum Actinomycetota; class Actinomycetes; order Kitasatosporales; family Streptomycetaceae; genus Streptomyces; species Streptomyces sp. NPDC006643. The sequence continues at coordinate 139,101 of NZ_JBIAHA010000003.1, forward strand.
GCTCGGTGCCACGACCATCCAGACGGTGCGCGGCGCCGGATACCGGCTGGTGGCCGTATGAGCCCGCGCGGACGCCCCTTCTCCTCCGTACGGTCCCGGGCCGCGCTCGCCGCGACCGCCGTGGTGGCCGTGGCGCTGGTGGCCGCCGCCTTCGCCCTGCTGTTCGCGCTGCGCTCGAACCTGACCGGCCAGGCGGCGGGCCAGGCCGACCAGTTCTCCAACGAGGTCGCCCAGCAGATCGCGCGACGGGTGCCCATCGGCAAGCTGGAACTGGAGGGGAGCGAGGAGCACCCGACACAGGTCGTCGACGGCAAGGGCCGGCTGCTCATAGCCAGCGAGGACCTGACGAAGATCACCGGTACCGGCGTGGCCGCCGTACGCCCCGCGTCGCCCGCTCCCACGACGGCCCCGACCCCCACCCCCACGCCGACACCCACCCCGACCGGTGACGACGACGATGACGACGACAGCGGTGGTGACGACGACAGCGGGGACGACAGCGACGACGACGCCCCGCCCCCCGGCGCCCCGGCCGACGGCACCGTCTCCGAGCCCGGGAAGCACCGCACCGGAAGCGCGACCGTCGACGGCAGGACCGTCGACTACGTCTTCTCCGAGCGCCGGGTCAGCGGCCTCGCCGGCGGCCCGTACACCGTCTACACCGGCTCCTCGCTCGGCCCCCAGCAGAGCGGCGTCCGCGCGGCCACCATCGCCATGGCCGTCGGCGTACCCGCCCTGCTGGTCGTCGTCGGCGGGGTGACCTGGCTGGTCACACGGCGCGCGCTGCGGCCCGTGGAGGGCATCCGGCGCGAGATGGCCGCCATCACCGCCTCCGAGGACCTCACCAGGCGGGTGCCGGAGCCGGACACCCACGACGAGGTCGCCAAGCTGGCCCGTACGACCAACGAGACGCTCACCGCGCTCGAAGCGTCCGTCGACCGCCAGCGGCGTTTCGTCGCCGACGCCTCGCACGAACTGCGCAGTCCGATCGCTTCGCTGCGCACCCAGCTCGAAGTGGGCGAGGCGCACCCGGAGTTGCTGGACGTGCCGGGCGCGGTGGCCGACACCGTACGGCTCCAGCAGCTCGCCGCCGACCTGCTGCTGCTCGCCCGGCTGGACGCGGGGGAGCAGGCCGGGCGTACGCGGCTGGATCTGGCCGCGCTGGTACGCGAGGAGGTCTCGCAGCGCTCGACCGACCGGATCCCGGTGACGGCGGACGTCCACGAGACCCGGGGGAGCGTCGAAGTGGCGGGCTCGCGGAGCCAGTTGGCGCGTGTGCTGGGCAATCTGCTGGACAACGCGCAGCGTCACGCGGCGGGGGAGGTACGTGCCACGGTGCGCCGGGAGGGCGGCCAGGTGGTGCTCGCGGTCGCCGACGACGGGGCGGGGGTGCCGGAGACGGAGCGGGAGCGGATCTTCGAGCGGTTCGTACGGCTCGACGACGCCCGCAGCAGGGACGACGGCGGCGCGGGGCTGGGCCTCGCAATCGCCCGCGACGTGGCACACCGGCACGACGGCACACTGGACGTCGGCCGCGCCGAGGCGGGCGGCGCGCTGTTCGAGCTGCGCCTGCCCGCCGCCGGCCGGGACCCGGAACGGCCGGTCCCCACCGGTGCGTCAGCTCTTGGCGCGGCGCCCGCGCAGATGCTCGGCGACCGGCGTGAGTGACTGGCTCAGCGCGGCGAGCGCCTCGGGCGGCAGCAGGTCGAAGAAGTGCTTCCGTACGGAGGCGACGTGGTGCGGCGCGACCTCCTGCATCGTCTCCATGCCCTGATCGGTGAGGACGGCGAAGAGACCGCGGCGGTCGGACTCGCAGTGCTCACGACGGACCAGGCCGGCGGTCTCCAGCCGGGTGATCTGGTGCGAGAGACGGCTCTTGGACTGGAGCGTGGCGGCGGCGAGATCACTCATCCGCAGCCGCCTGTCCTCGGCCTCGGAGAGGTTGACCAGGATCTCGTAGTCGTTGTTGGTCAGTCCGAACGGCTGGAGATCTTTCTCCAACTGGTGCATCAGCAGCCTGCTGACATCCAGATGGGTGCGCCAGGTGCACTGCTCCGCGTCGTTCAGCCAGCGAGTGGCCGTCTCGGTCTCCATATATGAATTCTACCTAAGAAGTTGAAAATTGGACGAAGTCGGCGAGTGTGACCCCGGGCACAGGAGGGCCCGTCGCGGGAAGGTCCGGCACTGGGAAGGGTGCACGCGTTCGAGGTTACACTCTGCAGGCTGCCGTTCACGGAGTGCCTCCGGGGATGCTCCGTGCCGTAGGGCGGAAGGAACCGGGTTCATCGAGGGCCCGTGAGTCCGCACGTGAGTTTGGGCATCCAGTCGATCGTGTGGCTCTGCTGGGAACTCGTGAGCGACGTGAGTGCGTGCTGCTGAAATCGGCCCATGACGACAGGGCGGACAGCCGAAGGCGCCGGGCACGCCCGATGGACTTTCCGGCTTCGTGTGTCCTCGACCTCGATCGCAGCGCTGCTGGGGGAGTGGGACCGCTGTCGGTGGATCTGGAACGAGTGCTGTGCCAAGTCGAAGCAGACGCACGAGTGGAACAAGCACCGACCCGAGGGTTCGGACGAGCGGACGTGCGGTCCGGCGCGGCTGGACAGGATGCTGACCGAGGCCCGCAGCAGGAACAGCTGGCTGCGTGGCGGCAGTTCGGTGGTGCAGCAGCAGATCGTCCGGGACTTCGGAAAGTCCCGTACCAAGGCGCAGAGAGACATCAAGGCGCGGCTGCCGGTGCGGCGGCGGGCCGGGATGCCGAAGTTCAAGAAGAAGCGTGAGGCGCGGCCGAGCCTGAACTACACCCGTCGTGGTTTCCGGTTGGAGGACGGCAAGCTGCACTTGGCGGGCGGCATCGTGCTGACGGTGGTGTGGTCGCGGGACCTGCCGGGCGACCCGTCCAGTGTGCGTGTCCACCAGGACAGTATCGGCCACTGGTACTGCTCGTTCGTCGTGCCCGCCACCGTCGAGCCGTTGCCCGCGACGGGTGCGGTGATCGGTGTCGACTGGGGAGTGAGGGAGACGGCGACCACCACCAGCGACGCCCACGACCTGCCGCACTCCGGGTACGGCGGGAAGGCCGCAGCCAGGCTGTCCGGGTACCAGCGGATGATGGCCCGCAGGAAGCCGCGGAAGGGGCAGGCCGGTTCGAAGGGGTACCGCCGGGCGAGGAGGCTGGCGGCGAAGCTGCACAAGAAGGTCGCCCGGCAGCGGCAGGACACCGGCCGCAAGTGGGCCAAGTCCGTGGTCCGTGACCACGACGCCATCGCGGTCGAGGACTTCCGCCCGAAGTTCCTCGCGAGGTCGACCATGGCACGCAAAGCCGCCGACGCGGCGATCAGCGCGACGAAGACGGCCCTGGTCGAAATGGCCCGCAAACACGGGCGCGCCGTACACCTGGTACACCCCGCTCACACCACGATGGACTGCGCACAGTGCGGAGCGAGAACCAAGCACGCACTACCTCTCTCGGAACGAACCTATGCCTGCACCGCGTGCGGAGCCGTCTCTCCCCGGGACAAGAACTCCGCGCGCGTGATGCTGGTCCGGGCTGGTCTCAACCCGGCTGGCGCCGATCGCGGAAGACCAGGCGGGGCGCAGCCCCCTCTGGCGGCGTGAGTCAGAAATCCCCGGTCAACCCTGCAAGGCGAGGAAACCCTCTCCCGGGCGGGAGGGGAGGATTCAAAGCCCGAAGCGTCGCTGGAGGTCGCCCAGTTGTCCCGGCATCCGGGGTACGCCGCTCGGCTGGCCCGCGGGGCGGGGGCCGCCCGGGGTGCCGCCAGGGACGCCCGGTTCGCCCGGCACCACGCCGCGTGCCGTCTCGGCCATCAGGGCCTCGCTCGACTGGAGCAGCACCGTGCCCGCCCCGACGAACTCGAACTGGTGCTCCTCGCCCGAGGAACCGCCCATCCCGGTCATCGCCCGCAGCCCGCCCATCACGCCGGTCATATAGGCGTGGTCGTAGTGGTGGCACGGCGACGGGCAGTCCGCCCAGCCCACCAGGGCCTGCGGATCGACCCGGATCGGCGGCTCCATGAAGACCACCGGACCGTTCGACGCGGCCACGAACTTCCCCGTACCGATGAGGGTCAGAAAGCCCGGCACGATCGACTGCTTGAGCGCCAGGGACGGCTCGTACGCCAGCAGATTCCCGGACCGGACGGTCAGATTCCCGTCCTCCAGGTCGAAGGAGTTGACGTCGAACGCGCGGTCGGCGAGCAGCATCTTGCCGCTGCCCTCCGCCACCACCCAGTCGGCCGCGTGCAGCGGCGAGTGGAAGCTGCTGCGCACCAGCCGGTCGAGCCGGCCGTGCCCGATCCCGTTGAAGTCGATGCGCCCGTAGTAGGCGATCATCTTGCCCTTCTGGAGGAACCACTGGCCCCCCTTCAGCTCCACACAGAAGGTGTACGCGTTGACGTTGTCGTCGCTCGGCAGCGTCATCGGGTCATGAATCACCGGCGTGCTCACAGCTTCTCCTCCGACGCCTGGACGTACACCGCACCGTTGCCGCTCAGCTCCAGCTGGAACGCCTCGCCCGAGCCCCGGCCCACCATGTCGCGCCAGCCGACGGCGGTGGACAGCTTGTTCCGTACGTCGCCGTGGTGGGCCACGTACGCCTGCGGGTCGACATGGACCGTACGACCCTGGGTGATCGGCAGCTCGATGATCCCGCCGTGCGCCATCACCGCGACCGAGCCGTGGCCCTTGAGGGTCGTGGTGAACAGGCCCTGGCCCGTCACCTGGCCGCGCACCATGCCCATCACACCGCCCTGCGCGCCCATGAACATCGTGCCCTGCTCCAGCGTCCCGTCGAACGCGAGCAGCCGGTCCGCCTCCACGTAGAGGGTGTCGCCGGTCAGCCCGATCACCTGGATGTGGTGCCCGCCGTGGCCGAACATCACGGTGCCGCTTCCCTCGACCGTCATCAGCGGGGTCGCCTCGCCCGCCACGCGCCGGCCGATCATCGACACCAGACCGCCCTGGCCGCCCGCCGTGTTCGGGGTGAAGGTGACGTCGCCCCGGTAGGCGAGCATCGCGCCACGCTGGCTGAACATCTTCTGGCCGGGCGCCACCGACGCCTCGACGACCTTCGAGTTGATCTCCCGGAACGGCATCAGACATCGCCCCCGACGGTGTTGCGCTCGCTCGGCTGGACGTAGACGAGTCCGTCGCCCTCGAAGCGCATCTGGAAGGCCTCGCCGCCGCCCTCGCCCATGATCGTGCGGAAGTTCACCCCGGACTGGAGGTGCTGCTGGAGGTTGCCCTGGTGGGCGACGTACGCGCCGGGGTCGACGGAGAGGGGGTACTGGGGGGTGACCCGCAGCACCACGGCCGAGCCGTCCGACATGATCGCCGCCTGGCCCGTGCCCTCGACGGTCGTCGTGAACAGCCCGTTGCCGCTCGCGCCGCCGCGCAGTCCGGTGAAGCTGGTGCCGGTGCGCAGCCCGCCGTCGGTGCAGAGCAGGTTGCTCGACTCCACGTACAGCTTGTCGCCGTGCAGCGCGACGAGCGTGATCTCGCTCGCGCGGTCCGCGAAGAAGCAGGTGCCCTCGCCCTTCACCTCCATCATGACCATCTGTTCGCCGGTGAGGCGCCGGGTCACCATGCCGCGTACGCCCTCACCGCCACCGGACAACTTCTTGAACGCCATCCGGCCGTCGTAGGCGACCATCGAGCCGTTCTTCGCCCGCACGGAGTCGCCCGCCATGTCGACGGCGAGCACCTTGCTGCCTTGGAGTCGGAACTGAGCCACAGGCCGAAGATAGCCGGACCCGGATAAAAAGCGGGCAAAGCCTGATGCCACAATGGGAGCCCGCTTGTGCACGCGTTCACAAGATGATCACGGGCACGGCGATCGTGACGCCCCCCGACGCCCCGACGACGAAGGTGCCTGCCTCGTGGACATCAAGACCGCCTCATCCCTCCACCGTCTCCGCCTGGTATCGGCGCCGGAGGCCGTGTCGTTCCTGCTGCTGCTCGTCTGCTCCGTGCTCAAGCGCACGACGGACTTCAACGCCGTGCCGGTGATGGGCGCGATCCACGGGCTGCTCTTCGTCCTGTACGTGATCTTCTGGCTGGACGCCTGGCGGCGCGTGAAGTGGCCGCTCGGCACCGCCGCGCTGTACTTCGTGCTGTCGGTCCTGCCGGCCGGCGGCTTCTTCGCCGAGCGCAAGCTCAAGCGCGAGGCCGAGGACGAGGTCATCGCGTCCCGCGCCCGCCGCGAGGGCACGGTCAGCGCATGATCGTCGCCTTCTCCATCACACCGCTGGGCGTTGGCGAGGACGTGGGCGAGTACGTGGCCGACGCCGTCCGCGTCGTACGCGAATCCGGTCTGCCGAACCACACCGACGCGATGTTCACCTCCGTGGAAGGTGAGTGGGACGAGGTGATGGCCGTGGTCAAGCGCGCGGTCGCCGCGGTGGAGGCTCGCGCGCCACGGGTCTCCCTGGTCCTGAAGGCGGACATCCGCCCGGGCGTCACGGACGGCCTCCACACGAAGGTGGAAACCCTGGAGAGGCACCTGTCGGCCTGATGCCGGGGCCGGCTCCCGCGCGGTCGCCCCGGCCCCGCTGCGCGGGAAGCCCGACGACCGCCTGGCCGCCCCGCCTGTCGTCCACAACGTCGTCGCCTGCGGGCCGCCCACGCGCGACGTCCCGTCCGGGCGTTAACGGCACGGCGGTGCGACGGAGCCGCCCCGTGGTGCCGTTTTTCCGTCCAGCCGTTCTCCCGTCGGTGCCCGCCGCCCCGCCTGTCGTCCACAACGTCGCCGCCTGCGGGCCGCCCACGCGCGACGTCCCGTCCGGCCGCCGCGCCGCGGCTGTCCGATGGTGGCCCCGTCCCGCCCCGGGCGCCCCTGTCCCGCCGTCAGGCGCCGCCAAGCCAGCCGCGACGGACCTGCCCCCGCTTGTCGGCCGTCCGGCCCGCGTGGCCCCGTCCCGCGCCGGGCGGCCCTGTCCCGCCGTCAGGCGCCGTCGGGCCCGCAGCGGCCCCGTCCCGCGCCGGAGTCCGCCCCCCGGACGCCCCGTGACTCTGGCCCCCCGTCAAGTCCCCTCACCCGGACGCCGGTCCGCGCCCCCCGGCCCGCCGTCAGATTCGGCGTGGGCGGCGGTGGGTCGGTGCTCCTTACCGCCACCCGCACGGACGTCTCCAGTCGACACGCCGTCGGATATCCCGTTTTCTGAGGATATCGACCTCGCTGAATCGCTGGAGTTGCTGGAGGCACCGTGCGGCCGGACGGCTACGACTACGACACCCACAGCGTTCTCGCCGGTCCGCTGACGGAGCCGGACCGGACGGCCGCCTACCGGGTGCGGTACCGGAGTCTGCTCGCCCAGGAGCCCCACCGTGTGCGGGCCGTGCTGCTGATGGTCATGGCCCCGCTGCTCTCCGGGGCGCTGCTCGTCTATCTGGTCTGGCCCACCCACTGGACCGAGCGCGAGGGCGGCGCCCGCTGGCTGGTCGTCTTCGACACCGTGATGCTCGTGTCGATCGGGCTCATCGCCTTCTTCATGCTCGTCAACGTCGCCTCCATCGCGCACGCGACGCTCGTCGCCAGGGACCCCGTCCCGGTCGTCGCCGAGGTCGGCACCCGCGTCGCCTTCCTCACCACGTACGTCCCCGGCAAGGAACCGCTCGCCATGCTGCGGGCCACCCTCGAAGGAGCGTCACGCCTGCGCCACCGCGGCCCCCTCGACGTCTGGCTTCTCGACGAGGGCGACGACCCGTCCGCCCGGCGGCTCTGCCGGGAGCTGGGGGTGCGTCACTTCAGCCGCCTCGGTGTCCCCGAGTGGAACCGGAAGAAGGGCGTCCATAAGGCCCGGACCAAGCACGGCAACTACAACGCCTGGCTCGCGATGTACGGCGACGACTACGACTTCTTCGCCTCCGTCGACACCGACCACGTACCGCTGCCCAACTTCCTGGAGAGGATGCTGGGCTTCTTCCGCGACCCGGACGTCGCCTTCGTCGTCGGACCGCAGGTGTACGGCAACTACGACACGGCGGTCACCAAGGCGGCGGAGTCCCAGCAGTTCCTCTTCCACGCGCTGATCCAGCGGGCCGGCAACCGCTACCACGCGCCCATGTTCGTCGGCACCAACAACGCCGTACGCATCACCGCACTCAAGCAGGTCGGCGGCCTCTACGACTCCATCACCGAGGACATGGCCACCGGCTTCGAACTGCACCGCAGGAAGAACCCGCTGACCGGTCGCTTCTGGCGGTCCGTCTACACGCCCGACGTCCTCGCCGTCGGCGAGGGCCCCTCCTCCTGGACCGACTTCTTCACCCAGCAGCTGCGCTGGTCGCGGGGCACGTACGAGACGGTCATCAAGCAGTACGGCAAGACGCTGTTCCGGGTGCCGCCCGGTCGGCTCCTCAGTTACACGCTGATGCTCGTGTACTACCCGATGACCGCGATCAACTGGCTGCTCGGCATCCTCAGCTGTGTCCTGTTCCTCTGGCTCGGCGCCTCCGGCACCCAGGTGTCGTCCTCGCTGTGGCTCATGCTCTACAGCGACGCCGCGGCCCTCCAGATCGGCCTCTACCTCTGGAACCGGCGCCACAACGTCTCCCCGCACGAACCCCGCGGCTCCGGCGGGATCGCCGGCATGGCCATGTCGGCGCTCTGCGCGCCGATCTATCTCAAGTCGCTCGGCTCGGCGGTGCTGCGCACCAGGGGCCGGTTCGTGGTCACCCCCAAGGGCGGGGAGACCAGTGCCGACCGGCCCATGACGTTCCGCCTGCATCTCTTCTGGGCCGCCGTGCTGACGGCGTCGCTCGCCGCGTCCGTGTACTTCGGCCACACCCACGCCGCGATGCGCACCTGGGCCGTACTGGCCCTGGTCATCTCGCTCGCCCCGGTCGCCATCTGGAGCTGGACCACGCTGCGCGGGCGCCGCGACGGGGCGCCGGTCCCGGTGCCGGCCGCCGAGGAGGGGCCGGAGCAGCCGGAGCCCGCACTCGCCACGACGACGACAGGAGGGAACTGAGTCATGGCCTACCGGCCCTCGCACAAGTTCAAGAAGACGCTGCTCGGTGGTGGGGCGGTGGTGGTGCTGATGTCGCTCAACGCCCCGGCGGCCATCTCCTTCGCGACGGACAAGTACCACGCGTACGAGATCGCGCAGCCCGGCTACAAGGCGCGGTACGGCTCCTGGGAGGTCCTGGACGTCCCGAAGGAGTACCGCACCAACGCGATCCACGCCGCGCTGCTGCACACCGGCAAGGTGCTGCTCATCGCCGGGTCCGGCAACAGCCAGGAGAAGTTCGACGCCGGCACCTTCGACACGGTCCTGTGGGACCCGGCGGACAACTCGTACAAGAAGATCCCCACCCCCGAGGACTTCTTCTGCTCCGGCCACTCCCAACTGCCCGACGGGCGGCTGCTGGTGGCGGGCGGCACCGCGCGCTACGAGGTCCTCGACGGCGAGGTCGAGCGGGCGGGCGGCGGGATGCGGGTGAAGAACGAGAGCCCGGACCGGGCGCGGACCTTCAAGAAGGGCACCCGTTTCCGGTCGCCGTCGGGTGTCGAGTACGTCAGCAAGTTCGACGTCACCGTGCCCAAGGCGAAGCGGGACTTCAAGATCAGTTACGCGAAGGGCGGCCGGATGCTGCCCTGGAAGACCAAGGTCACGGCGGGCGAGGCCCGGGTCTTCGTGGAGGCCGTGTCCAAGGGGCCGCGGGCGCTGACGACGGAGGCCGCGCAGTACGAGATCGTCGGCCTCAAGGGCAAGGACGCGGACAACTACTACGGCCTGGCGCAGAAGCTGACCACGGAGAAGCAGGACTTCCAGGGCATCAAGGCGGCGTACGAGTTCGACCCGGTCGCGGAGCGGTACGTACCGGTCGACCCGATGAAGGAGGCCCGCTGGTACCCGACGCTGGTCACCCTCCAGGACGGCCGGGTGCTCGCCGTCTCGGGCCTGGACGACGTCGGCGCGGTGCTCACCGGGGACAACGAGATCTACGACCCCAAGACCAAGAAGTGGTCCAAGGGCCCGACGCGCTACTTCCCGACGTATCCCGCGCTCTTCCTCACCAAGGGCGGCAAGGTCTTCTACTCGGGGTCGAACGCGGGCTACGGCCCCGCCACGGCCGGCCGGCAGCCGGGCCTGTGGGACCTGAAGCGGAACATCTTCACGAAGGTCGAGGGACTCACCCGGCTCGACGAGACGGAGACCTCGGCGTCGCTGGTGCTGCCGCCCGCGCAGGATCAGAAGGTGATGGTTTTGGGCGGCGGCGGGGTCGGCGAGTCGTCCAAGTCCACGGCCCGTACGGCGATCGTGGACCTGAAGGAGGACAGCCCGGCCTTCCGGGCCGGGCCGGACCTGCCGCAGGGGACGCGCTATCTGAGCAGCGTGATCATGCCGGACGACACGGTCTTCACGAGCGGCGGTTCGTCCGACTACCGGGGGCGCGGCGCGTCCGACATCCTCAAGGCGCAGTTCTACGACCCGAAGACCAACTCCTTCACCAAGGCGGCCGACCCGACCGTGGGCCGTAACTACCACTCCGAGGCGCTGCTGCTGCCCGACGGGCGGGTGGCGACGTTCGGCTCCGACCCGCTCTTTGACGACGCGGACAACACCAAACTCGGCACGTTCGAGCAGCGGGTGGAGATCTACACGCCGCCCTCCTTGGAAGGCGACCGCGCGAAGCGGCGGCCGGTGCTGGGGGAGGGGCCCGCGGAGCTGGACCAGAACGGGCGGGCCACCTTCCGTACGGACAACCCCGGCCGGATCGCGAAGGCGCGGCTGATGCGGCCGAGCGCCGTCACGCACAGCACGGACGTGGAGCAGCGCTCGATCGACCTCGGGATCACCAAGCGCGGCGGTTCGGTGACGGTGGACGTGCCGTCGGACCCGACGCTGGTGCCGCCGGGCTGGTACATGCTGTTCGTGACGGACACGGCGGGGGTGTCGTCGGAGGCGAAGTGGATCCAGGTGAAGGGCGAGTCCTGAGGAGCGAAGTCCACGCCGTTCGCGCGCTCTACGCGCCGGCGCGGCGGGCGAGTCCCAGGGCGTAGTCCGGCCACCACGTACCGGCGGACGGGCCGCCCCGGCAGGGGCCGTCCGAGTCGCCGGGCCGCTTGATCCACAGATACGCGTCGACCAGGGTGTCACCGGTCTCGGCGGTCGGCGGCGTCCCGAGCGACCTGCCCGGCGGGTTGCACCAGGCCTCCTCCCGCTCACCGGGGAGGGGGCCCTCGCCGTTGCGGCTGGTGTCGACGGTGAAGTGGGCGCCGTCGAGCAGTCCGGAGAGCTGGGTGCCGAAGGCCTTGACGGCCTCGTCCGTCTGGAAGTTGGAGACGTTGAGCGAGAAACCGTCCGCCCTGGCGACACCGGCGGTGCGCAGCGGCTCGGCGATCTTCGACGGCTCCTTGATCCAGGCCGGGTTGCCCGCGTCCAGATAGACCTTGGTGCCCGGCTGCCGCTTCAGCCGGTCGATGGCCTCCGAGAGCAGCTGACTGCGCTCCCCGTGGTGCTCGGCGGGGGTGCAGCCGTCCACGAGATGGGAGACGGCGTCCGGTTCCAGGATCACCAGGGCGCGGGCGTCGCCGATGGCGTCCGCGAAGGAGTCGATCCAGTCGAGGTACGCCTGGCCGTCACGGGCGCCGCCGGCGGAGTAGAGACCGCAGTCACGGTGCGGGATGTTGTACGCGACGAGGACCACCGTGCGCTGTCCGGCGGCGCCCTTCACGGCCCTGCGGATCCCGGGCACCGGGTCGTCACCGGCGGGCCAGTCGGCCACGGGGCGCTCGGAGATCCGCTTGAGGACCTTGGCGTCTTCGGTACGGCCCTGCGACTGCCACTCCTCGACCTGGCGCGCGGCGTCGCTCTGCGGGTCGACCCAGAACGGCGACCCGGCGGTGGGGGCGGCCTCGCCCCGTACGGCCGGGGCCCGGGTCTCGTCGCGGGCGGCGGGGCCGGCGCCGGCGGAGCAGCCGGTGAGTGCCAACACGGCAGCGGTGGCGACGCAGAGGGAGACGGAGACGAGGCGCGTTGTGCGGCTGGACATCCAGCCCCCTTGAACGGCTGACGACCGGAGTAGCACAGGACTGGGCAATCGTGACATAACGGTCACGTTCTCCGGTGCTACGACACCGCCAGCGCGATGCCGAGCGGGGTCCGCTCGTACAGCACCTGGTGCGAGTGGCGCCGCGACGTCAGCAGCCCCGCGTCGCGCAGCACCGACAGATGCGCGGACACCGAGGAGGGCGCGAGGCCCAGCCGGTGCGCGAGCGCGGTGGTCCCGGCGGGTTCGTCGAGCGCGCACAGGACATCCGCCCGGACCCGGCCGAGCAGCCGGGCCAGCGCGTCCGGCGTACGGTCGGCGGCCTCCGTCCACAGCCCGCCGATGCCGCGCGCCGGATAGATCACGGCGGGCTGCCACGGCGGCTCGTGCCCGCCGATGATCTCGGGCCAGGTGAAGACGCTCGGCATGAGGACCAGCCCGCGCCCGCCGAGGTCCTGGCTCCACTCACCGTGCGTGCCCACGACGCTGAGCGTGGAGTCCGACCAGACGAGCCGGGGGCTCAACTCACCGAGCAGCCGCCCGAGTCCGACCTCGGCGAGACGCCGCGAGTGATAGGCGATGTCGGCCTCGACGAGCGCGCGCAGCCGGGGCCAGTCGGGCTCGATCAGCCGCTCCCACACCTGCTCCAGCAGGCCGGCGATCTCCTGAACGGTCCGCGCCGGATCGGCCAGCATTCCGCGCCCGAGGTCGCTCTCGGCGGCGCCGGGCGTCTCGGCGAGCGCGAGCGCCAGGTCCTGACGGGCGATCTCCGGGGGAGTGGCCCGCACCAGCGCGATCTCCTCGGCGAAGGTGACGACGGGGCTCCGGGGCGGCGGGCAGAAGAAGTCCGGGTTGTGCCCCACACGCGGCATCACCAGCCACAACGGCCGCAGATCGAGCCCGGCTGCGGCGTCCCTGATCCGCCGCAGCCACGGCAGGTGATACCCGTGCCGCTCGGGCCGCGCGAGGGTGCGGACGGCTTCCTGCGTCTCCCACAGGGGCGACAACGCGAACCGGCAGCGGAGCAGATCGCGCTCCCCGAAGTGCAACTGGAACGCCACGGGGCCCTCGCTCCGGCAGGGGAAGATTCGGCTGACGCCGAAAGTCTAGGGCCACGCCGGTGTCGGTACGAGGCTGCCTCTCATGCCGACCGAACCATCCCGCCCGCGAACCGGCCCCACGGACGAGGCCCGCCAACCGACCCTGCCTTCGGGCGCGCCCGCCGGCCCGGGTGCCGCGAGCGGCGCGGGGGAGGCGTCGGCTGCGGCTCGTCGGCCGCGGCCCGCCCAGCAGGTGGCACACGTGCCGCCTGCCGCGCCCGCCGCGCTCGCCCCCGGCCGGTCCGCCGACCCGGACACGCACGAGCCGCGTTCCACGTCTGGGCGCGCCGCCGAGCGGGCCGAGGCCGATGGGTCGCGCGCGGGGGCGGAGGCGTACGGGCCACGGCCCCCGCACGCCGCGCCCCCGCACGCCGCCCCCGCGCCGCGCGGATATCGCGGGGTCTTCGCCGTCAAGGAATTCCGCGCCGTGTTCGCGGCGCATCTGTTGTCCCTTCTCGGGGTCGTCGTCACCGAGATCTCGCTCACCGTTCTCGTCTACGACCTCACGGGATCGCCCCTGCTCAGCGCCCTCACCTTCGCGCTCGGCTTTCTGCCGTACCTCTTCGGCGGGACCTTTCTCGCCGGAGTCGCCGACCGGTATCCGGCCCGGCGGGTGCTGGTCCTCTGTGATCTCGTCTGTGCCGGGTGCGTCGCCGTGATGGTGGTGCCCGGGACGCCCGTCGCCGGTCTGCTCGCGCTGCGGTGCGCCGTCGCCGCCGTGTCGCCCGTGTTCACCGGGACCCGGATGGCCGCGCTCACCGACATCCTCGGGGAGGGCGATCTCTACGTCCTCGGGCGTTCCCTCCTGCGGATCGTGTCGCAGAGCGCGCTCCTCGCCGGGTTCGCCGTCGGGGGCGTACTCCTGACCGTCGTGCCCCCGCGCGGGGCGATCTCGCTCACCGTCGTCACCTTCCTCTGCTCGGCCGCCCTGCTGCGCCTCGGTACGAAGGACAGGCCGGCCCGCCTCCTCAAGGAGGACGGCGGCGCGAATCTGCTGCGGGACTCGCTCGACGGCGCCCGGCTCGTCCTCGCCGACCGGCGGATCCGCGCGCTGACGCTGCTGTTCTGGGTGCCCGCGATGTTCGTCGTGGCGCCCGAGGCGCTCATGGCGCCGTACGCCGACCAGATCGGGGTGGGCCCCGCCGCGCTCGGCCTGCTGATGTGCGCGATGCCGGTCGGGCACATCGCGGCCGAACTCGTCGCGGGCGCCGCCCTCGGCCCCCGCACGCGCGCGCGGATCGTGCTTCCCTCGGCCGCCGTCGGGCTGCTGCCCCTGGTCGTCTACGCGGCCACACCGGGCGTGGTCCTGGCCCTGGTCGCCCTCGCGCTGTCCGGCGTCGGCGCCGTGTACGTCATCGGCCTCGACCAGTGGTTCGTGGCCGCCGTCCCGGACGAACTCCGGGGCCGGGCCATGACGTTGATGACCGCGGGGCTGATGACCGTCCAGGGGCTCGGCATGGCGCTGGCCGGTCTCGCCGCCGAGTTCCTGCCCGTGCACCAGGTCGTCGCCGGCGCGGGGGTGATCGGGACCGTCTGCTCGCTGCTTCTCGTGTACGAGGTGCGCCGGACCGACCCCGGAAAAAGGGAGTAGGGGCAGACCGCCAGATAAGCACTCGGTAAGGTCCATGACGTGTCCAAGCCGCTCAGCCTTGCCTTCGATCCCATCGCCCGAGCCGACGAGCTCTGGCAGCAGCGCTGGGGCCCCGTACCGTCCATGGGCGCGATCACCTCGATCATGCGGGCCCACCAGATCCTGCTCGCCGAGGTCGACGCGGTCGTCAAGCCGTACGAACTGACCTTCGCCCGGTACGAGGCGCTGGTGCTGCTCACCTTCTCCAAGGCCGGTGAGCTGCCCATGTCCAAGATCGGTGAGCGGCTGATGGTCCACCCGACCTCGGTCACGAACACCGTGGACCGCCTGGTCAGGTCCGGTCTTGTCGACAAGCGCCCCAACCCCAACGACGGCCGCGGCACCCTCGCCTCCATCACCGACAAGGGCCGCGAGGTGGTCGAGGCCGCGACCCGCGACCTGATGGCGATGGAGTTCGGCCTCGGCGCGTACGACGCGGAGGAGTGCGCCGAGATCTTCGCGATGCTGCGCCCGCTGCGCGTCTCCGCCCAGGACTTCGAGGAGAGCTGAGCGACCCCCGGCCCCCGGGGGGATTTTTCGGGTCGTTACGCTCGTGGCCATGAAACAGAGCATCCTGACCCGCTACCGGGTCATGGCGTACATCACCGCCGTCTGGCTGCTGGTCTTCACCGTCGCCATCGTGCTGAAGTACGGCTTCGACACCGGCGACACCATGGTGATCTCCCAGATCCACGGTCTGCTCTTCATCGTCTACGTCGTCTTCGCCTTCGATCTGGGCTCCAAGGCGAAGTGGCCCTTCGGTAAGCTGCTGTGGGTGCTGGCCGCCGGCTGCATCCCGGTCGCCTCGTTCTTCGTCGAACCGAAGATCACCCGCGAGATCCAGCCGTTGATCGTCCGGGACGAGACCGCCCCCGTCGAGGCCTGAGGCCCCGCGTCCGCACCGCCACGAGGAAAACTCGTGGCGGTCAGCGTTCGACTTTTACTAGGACGTCCTAGTAAATTCGAAACATGGACGCTCACGCGCACGCCGACTCCGCAGCCATCGAGGAGGGCCGCCAGCGCTGGCAGGCCCGTTACGACAAGGCCCGCAAGCGCGACGCCGACTTCAGCACGCTCTCCGGCGATCCCGTCGACCCGGTCTACGGGCCGCGTCCGGGGGACACCTACGAGGGCTTCGAGCGGATCGGCTGGCCGGGGGAGTACCCCTTCACCCGCGGGCTGCACGCGACCGGCTACCGGGGCCGTACGTGGACGATCCGCCAGTTCGCGGGTTTCGGCAACGCGCGCCAGACCAACGAGCGCTACAAGACCATCCTCGCCAACGGCGGCGGCGGTCTCTCCGTCGCCTTCGACATGCCGACCCTGATGGGCCGCGACTCCGACGACCCGCGCTCGCTCGGCGAGGTCGGCCACTGCGGCGTCGCGATCGACTCCGCCGCCGACATGGAGATCCTCTTCGGCGACCTCCCGCTCGGCGACGTCACGACGTCCATGACCATCAGCGGCCCCGCCGTCCCCGTCTTCTGCATGTATCTCGTCGCCGCCGAGCGCCAGGGCATCGACCCCGCCGTACTGAACGGCACGCTCCAGACCGACATCTTCAAGGAGTACATCGCGCAGAAGGAGTGGCTCTTCCAGCCCGAGCCCCATCTGCGGCTGATCGGCGACCTGATGGAGCACTGCGCGGCGTCCATCCCCGCGTACAAGCCCCTCTCCGTCTCCGGCTACCACATCCGCGAGGCCGGAGCCACGGCCGCGCAGGAGCTGGCGTACACCCTCGCCGACGGCTTCGGCTATGTGGAGCTGGGCCTCTCGCGCGGCATGGACGTCGACGTCTTCGCCCCCGGCCTGTCCTTCTTCTTCGACGCGCACCTCGACTTCTTCGAGGAGATCGCCAAGTTCCGCGCCGCGCGCCGGATCTGGGCGCGCTGGATGAGGGAGACGTACGGCGCCAGGACCGACAAGGCGCAGTGGCTGCGCTTCCACACCCAGACGGCGGGCGTCTCGCTCACCGCGCAGCAGCCGTACAACAACGTCGTACGGACCGCGGTCGAGGCCCTGTCGGCGGTCCTCGGCGGCACCAACTCGCTGCACACCAACGCCCTGGACGAGACCCTGGCCCTGCCCAGCGAGCAGGCCGCCGAGATCGCGCTCCGTACGCAGCAGGTGCTGATGGAGGAGACCGGCGTCGCCAACGTGGCCGACCCGCTGGGCGGTTCCTGGTACGTCGAGCAGCTCACCGACCGGATCGAGGCCGACGCGGAGAAGATCTTCGACCAGATCAAGGAGCGCGGTCTGCGGGCGCACCCCGACGGGCAGCACCCGATCGGCCCGATGACGTCCGGCATTCTGCGCGGTATCGAGGACGGCTGGTTCACCGGCGAGATCGCCGAGTCCGCGTTCCAGTACCAGCGCGCGCTGGAGAAGGGCGAGAAGCGCGTCGTCGGCGTCAACGCGCACCACGGCTCGGTCACCGGCGACCTGGAGATCCTGCGGGTCAGCCACGAGGTCGAGCGCGACCAGGTGGCCGAGCTGGCGGACCGCAAGGCCGGCCGCGACGACGCCCGTGTCCGTACGGCGCTGGACGCGATGCTGGCCTCCGCGCGCGACGGGTCGAACATGATCGGGCCGATGCTTCAGGCCGTCCGCGCGGAGGCGACGCTGGGCGAGATCTGCGGGGTCCTGCGGGACGAGTGGGGCACGTACACGGAGCCGCCCGGCTTCTGATCCCGCAAGGCCGCCGGCATGGCCCGCGGGCGGGATCTCAGCCGCCCGCCCGCGGGGTCGCCCGCGGCAGGTCGCTGTCGCCGCCCAGGTTGTCGACCATGCGGCGCAGGACGTTCAGCGCCGCCGCGTACTCGCCCGGCGAAATGCCCTCGTGCACCCGCTCGTTCACCTTTGCCAGCCGCTCCTTGGCGCGCCGCCGGCCGGCCTCTCCCGCCTCCGTGAGGACGAACGTGCCCGATTCCTCGGTGAGCCAGCCGCGGGCGACCAGATCGCCGTACACGGCCTCGAAGTCGCTGCCCTGGTCGTCGAAGGGCGCGAGCTGGTCGGTCAGCCGGGCGCGGCCCCACTCGCCGGGGGCGCCGGCGACATGGTTGAGCGTCCACCAGTGCGGCTGGGTGAGCTGTTCGGCGGCCAGCTCGGCGCGGATGGCGCCGACGACATGGCGCATCGTCGCGCCGCTCCAGTAGCCGATCGGCTGGGCGGCCAACTGCTCGGTGCTGTACTCCTGAACGGTCATGGGGGCGTCCTTTGCCGTGCGTGATCCGGAATCGGTACGCCCACGACGCTAAAAGCCCAAGTCCGCTTGAGGTCAAGTCCGCTTGAGGTCGAGCCCGCTTGAGGTCGAGCCCGCTTGATGTCGAGCGCCGGTGGTCACGCCCCCTGCATCGAGCCCAGCCCCGCCACCAGCAGCAGGGTGAAGCCGCGCGCCCACTCCTCGTCCACCGGCTCAGCGCTCACCAGCGTCCGGTGCACCACCGCGCCCGCTATCACGTCGAAGATCAGGTCGGCGTTCCGCGCCGCCGTCCCGGGGTCGCTCTCGTACGCCAACTCGCCCCGTGCCTGCGCCCGTTCACGGCCCTTGAGCACCAGACCCTTCTGCCGGTCCACGATCGCCGTACGGATCCGGTCCCGCAGCGCGTCGTCCCGCGTCGACTCGGCGACCACCGCCATCAGCGCCGTCTTGGTCTCCGGCCGCTCCAGCAGGGCGGCGAACTGGAGCACCACGCCCTCGATGTCGGCCGTGAGGCTGCCCCGGTCATGGATCTCGATCTCGTCGAAGATGACGGCGACCGCGTCGACCACGAGTTCGTTCTTGCTCGCCCAGCGCCGGTAGAGCGTGGTCTTGGCGACGCCCGCGCGCGCGGCGACGTCGCCCATCGACAGCTTGGACCAGCCCAGTTCCACCAGCGCCGCCCGGGTCGCCAGCAGGATCGCGGTGTCGGCCGCGGCGCTGCGGGGACGGCCGGAACGGGTGGGGTTGTCGTGGCGGCGGCTCAGCATGTCCGCGACCATACCCGTCGGTAGGGAGTTCGCTGTGAGTCAGTTCACCGGATGAATCTCACACGGACGGGGTAGCTTCCGGATACGCTACGGCCCGTAGCGAAAGGCCGTTTCTTCCTGGCGGTCCTTGAGCGACGACCACTGACGCGGGGTGGGGACCCCGTGTCGAACCCTGGTCCCCCACGGGGGACTTGCCCCGTACGTGTTCAGGTCATGCGCGGGGCTCGTGCAGGCGTGACGACCGTGTCCGCCCGTGCGCTCCGCGGCCTGCGGGGTTCGCGGGGACGGGCGCGGTTGTGCATGGCCGGTACACACTGTCCGATTGCTTTTCACATGCGCGCGCGGAGAGGGGAGGATGTACTCATGCAGCCTAGGAACATGTCCATGAGCGGCGTCGTCGATCTCGCCGCGGTGAAGGCGGCCGGTGAGGCCAAGGCCAAGGCCGAGCAGGCCCGCGCCGAGGCGGCCCGTCGGGGCGACACCGGTGCCGTACCCCCCTCCAGTCTGGTGATCGACGTCGACGAGGCGGGCTTCGAGCGCGACGTCCTCCAGCGCTCCTCCGAGGTCCCGGTCGTCATCGACTTCTGGGCCGAGTGGTGCGAGCCGTGCAAGCAGCTCAGTCCCGTGCTGGAGCGGCTGGCGCGTGAGTACAACGGCCGGTTCGTCCTCGCCAAGGTCGACGTCGACGCCAACCAGATGTTGATGCAGCAGTTCCAGATCCAGGGCATTCCCGCGGTCTTCGCCGTGGTGGCCGGCCAGGCGCTGCCCCTCTTCCAGGGCGCGGCCCCCGAGACCCAGATCCGCGAGACGCTCGACCAGTTGATCCAGGTCGGCGAGCAGCGCTTCGGGCTCACCGGCATCACGGTCGACGCCGAGGCGGAGGCCGGCGCGGACGACGGGTCGGCGGCGCCGGCCGAGCAGGCGGGACCGTACGACGCGCTGCTCGAAGCGGCCGTACGCGCCCTGGACGCCGACGACTTCGGCGGCGCCGCGCAGGCGTACCGCAATGTGCTCGCGGACGACCCGGGCAATACGGAGGCGAAGCTCGGTCTCGCCCAGGCCGAACTGCTCGCCCGGGTCAAGGGGATGGACCCGCAGCAGGTGCGCAAGGACGCGGCGGAGCGGCCGGACGACGTGCCCGCCCAGATCGCCGCGGCCGACCTCGATCTGGTCGGCGGTCATGTGGAGGACGCCTTCGGCCGGTTGGTCGAGGCCGTACGGCGCACGGCGGGGGAGGACCGGGACGCGGCGCGGCTGCGGCTGCTCGAACTCTTCGAGGTGATCGGCTCGGACGACCCCCGGGTGACGGCGGCCCGCTCCGCGCTCGCGCGGGTGCTTTTCTGACCTAGTACCGGGTCCGTTCCGGGCATTGGACGGACGCGTGGCGATTTGCCGACCCGACGACACCGACGGCCCCGCTTTACCAAAACTTGGTAAAGCGGGGCCGCTGTTACTCCGAGTAAATCAACCTGCTTGGTCTGTCCGGTTATTGGCGGTATTCACGAGTTCTGTCGGGGCGATTTGGGGCACCCTGTGTGCCCGTGCGACGCCGCCACGTGGCCCCTTCGTGAACCACTCATTACTTGCCAGTAACGAACCCCCTTGTGCCCCGAGCGCGAATACACCACGATCGTCCACGCTCGGTCCAACAGCGCACCGGCGCGGCGATCCGGCCGTGGCCACCGCACGTTGGATCCCCACCGGGCGGGCCGGCGGAGCAGTGGCGCCGACCCACGGACAGGGGGGTTCCCGTCGACCGGCGGGGCCTGTCCGGCGGCCACGCGACGCGCGTGGTCCAGTGGTTGTCGCTCGGGGGTGATCGTCGGTGATTCTGACGCGGCTCGTTCCGCTGATACGCAACGGCGCTCTCCTTCCCGAGGACGTAGCACTTCTCCCATCCCAGGACGGGCCCAGGCCCGATCCGGAGATGTACGTCCGAGAAGGAGGAAAGTGATGGAGTCCCAAGCACGTGGCGGGACCAGATGGAAGCGGTTCGCCGTTGTCATGGTGCCGAGCGTGGCCGCGACGGCCGCGATAGGTGTCGCTCTGGCACAGGGCGCGCTCGCCGCGTCGTTCAGTGTGTCGGGGCAGAGTTTCAAGGTCTCGGCCGACGAACTGGTCGGCTATGACTTCGTTCAGTACGGAAGCATGGCCGACGGTACCGATCTCAAGGGCAACAAGACCGCCCACCCGGTGGCCGTCTCCGGCTTCAGCCGGGCGAAGATCACCAACATGTGCCAGTCGGTGGTCACTCCGGACGTCCCGATCTTCGGCAGTGTCAGCCTTGAACTGCGGGCCGGCACCAACCCCAAGAAGCCGGTACGGGCGACCAATCTGTATCTGGACGTCGCCGATCTCAAGGCGGACGCGAAGTTCAGGAACATCGACATCGGCGTCGCGGCCAAGGACGCGGGGATCCAGCCGGGGACCGAGAAGAAGGTCAACCCGTTCGGTTTCGCCCAGCGCGCCGAGAAGGCGACACTGACCGATGTCGAGCAGACGGCGTGGGCCACCACGGCCGGCACCTTCGAGCTGAGCAATCTGAGCCTGAAGCTGCACAAGGGCACCAAGGAGTGCTACTAGACCCTGACCGGGTCCTGAGCACATGCCCCATTTGGGGCGGGCGCGCCCGTATGAGGCGGTCGCGTCCGCCCACTCCCCCAATTTCTCACAGCAACACCGGTTCCAGGGAGCTGTTTTCCATGAGCGCCGAGTCTTCGGATCCCCGCGGCCGATTCACGTACTGGCGGCTGCGCTTCCGCGCCTGGCGGGGTACTCGGCCGTTCTGGGCGGGGTTGTTGACACTCCTCAGCGGAGTGCCGATCGCCTACTTCCCCTACGCCAACCTCAAGATCGGCAATCTCACGCTGACCATGGCGACCACCGCCGGCGCGGGCTCGCTGATCATCGGAGTCCTGCTGGCCACGCTCGGTCTGACGATGTGGTTCCAGAGCATCGTGCGGGTGTTCGCGGGTGTCGCCACGATCCTGCTGGGACTTGTCTCGATACCCGTGTCGAACCTCGGCGGATTCATGTTCGGCGTACTTCTCGCCCTCATCGGCGGAGGTCTGTCCATCGCCTGGGCGCCGGGCCGGCCCGCGGACGAGGAGCACGCGGACGACTCGGGCCACGGCCGGCCGGCCAAGCACGCGGCCGTACGACAGCAGACGTTCGTGCCGGACGGCGGCGCCGTCGACCAGGGAACCCCGGACGGGGGCGGGGACGGCCCTTTTCTCCCCGGCCCGTCTGACGGGGACCCGAATCTGACGGACACGACTGCTCATGCCAACGGCGGGAGGAACAGTGCGGGGTGAGGACACGCGGCCGGAGACGGCCGGCGGCGGGCGGGCCCGCGAGAGAAGCGGCCCGCGCCACGCCGCCCCCAGGAAGTCGCTGCTGACCAAGCTCCAGATCCCGGCCGGCAAGGCGTTCGCGCTGGCCGCGATGCCGACGGCGGTGTTCGTCGGGATGGGGCTCACGCCCCGGCTGGCGCTGGCCGAGGACGCCAAGGACATTCCGTTCGCGCCGGGGCCGTGCGTCACGCGCTCGGACGAGCCGCCGGAGGAGTCCGCCTCGCCGTCGCCGTCCGACAAGCCGTCGGACGAGGCGTCCGGCGATCCGTCCGAGGGCCCGTCGGGGGACGCCACGGGCGAGCCGGAACCGCCCACGGGCGGCGACGGTCCCGAGCCTTCACCCGGCGAGACGCCGCCCGCGTCCGACGCCTCGAAGCCGGCCGCGCCGAAGGATCCCGCGCCGGAGCCGAGCGAGTCGGAGCCCAGGAATCCGCTGGACCCGCTGGGGCTGGGTGACGCGCTGGGCGACCTTCTCGGCGTACCGGACAAGGACAAGGACAAGGAGACCGACGAGGGCAAGGAGCCGGAGAAGCCGGCCGACCCTCCGAAGTCGGAGAAGCCCGAGTCCGACAAGCCCGAGTCCGACAAGCCCGCGGACCCGAAGCCGGATTCGGACTCGGACTCGGACGGCGACTCGTCCGACAGCACCGAGGACGCCATCAGGGAGGCCGCGGAGAAGGCCGGGGCGGATGTCGAGGAGCTGGACGACGACGCGAAGGGACTCGACGCCCGCAAGGACGACGACATCCCCGAGGGCGCCGACGGCAAGCCGCGCTTCCCCTGCCCGGAGGCCGACCCGGAGGCGCTGGCCGCCGCCGAACTGGAGCCCGGCATCCCGCTGTTGCCGGACGACCCGTGGCGGCTGGAGACCACGAAGCTCACGCTGCGAGGTCTGGACTACCACGGCATCGTCGAGGTGAAGACGGGCAGCGGAAAGGTCAAGAAGGCGCTGAAGTTCACCGCCTCCGAGGTGGACATCAAGGACCTGCACCAGAAGGTCGTCTACCCCGAGGGCCGCACGGCGCACGTGGCGAGCAGGCCGGACTCCACGTCGACCATCCGCGACGGTGAAGTCACCATGTACACCGAGAAGTTGACGGGCAATCTGTTCGGTCTGATCCCCATCGAGTTCAGCCCGGAGACCCCGCCGCCGCTCAACGTCCCGTTCGCGTTCTTCACGGACGCCCAGGTGGTCCAGGCGGGCCAGTTCGGCGGCACGCTCACCGTACCCGGACTGCACAACTACATCACCGACTGACCGAACGCCGGACGGGCCGCACAGCTGACTGTGCGGCCCGTCCGGCGTTCGGCGTTCGGCGTGCGCCGCCGAGGTTCTGAAGCGGCTCAGCTGTTGTCGGCGGCGGCGCGCATGTCGCCCAGGTGATGGACACGGACCATGTTGGTCGTGCCGGGCACACCGGGCGGGGAGCCGGCCGTGATGACCATGATGTCCGACTCGCTGTACCGCTGGAGCTTCAGCAGCTCCGCGTCCACGAGATCGACCATCGCGTCCGTGGTGTCCACATGCGGTACGACGAAGGACTCGACGCCCCAGCTCAGCGAGAGCTGGTTGCGCGTCGCCTCGTCCGAGGTGAAGGCCAGGATCGGCTGACACGTGCGGTAGCGCGAGAGCCGGCGGGCCGTGTCGCCGGACTGGGTGAAGGCGATCAGCGCCTTGCCGCCCAGGAAGTCCGCGATCTCACAGGCCGCGCGCGCGACCGAACCACCCTGCGTACGGGGCTTCTTGCCCGGTACGAGCGGCTGGAGGCCCTTGGACAGCAGCTCCGTCTCGGCCGCGACGACGATCTTCGACATGGTCTTGACGGTCTCGATCGGATACGCGCCGACGGACGACTCCGCCGACAGCATGACCGCGTCGGCCCCGTCCAGGATCGCGTTCGCCACGTCGGACGCCTCGGCGCGCGTCGGACGGGAGTTGGTGATCATCGACTCCATCATCTGGGTCGCCACGATCACCGGCTTGGCGTTGCGACGGCACAGCTCGATGAGGCGCTTCTGCACCATCGGGACCTTTTCGAGCGGGTACTCGACGGCCAGGTCGCCACGGGCCACCATGATGCTGTCGAACGCCGCGACGACGGCCTCCATGTTGGCGACGGCCTGCGGCTTCTCGACCTTCGCGATGACGGGGACCCGGCGGCCCTCCTCATCCATGATCTTGTGGACGTCGTTGATGTCGTCCGCGTCGCGCACGAAGGACAGCGCGATCATGTCGCAGCCCATCCGCAGGGCGAAACGCAAGTCCTCGACGTCCTTCTCGGAGAGCGCCGGGACATTGACCGCCGTACCCGGCAGGTTGATGCCCTTGTGGTCGGAGATGACCCCGCCCTCGATGACCAGGGTCTTGACCCGCGGGCCCTCGACCTCGGTCACCCGCAGCTCGACGTTGCCGTCGTTGATCAGGACCTGGTCGCCCTTGGCGACGTCCCCGGGCAGGCCCTTGTAGGTGGTGCCGCAGATGCCCTTGTCCCCGGCGACATCCTCGGTGGTGATGACGAACTCGTCACCGCGCACCAGCTCGACGGGCCCCTCGGCGAAGGTCTCCAGCCGGATCTTCGGGCCCTGGAGGTCGACGAGTACGCCCACGGCCCGGCCGGTGGCCTCGGCCGCCTTCCGGACGCGGTGGTAACGCTCCTCGTGCTCGGGGTGGGACCCGTGGCTCATATTCAGTCGGGCCACGTTCATACCGGCCTCGATGAGCGATTTCAACTGCTCGTACGAGTCGACGGCGGGGCCTAGTGTGCAGACAATTTTGGAACGGCGCATAAGGCGGATCCTATCGGTTTGTTTCGAGTCGGAATATTCCGTCTGGCGGAAAGTACAAATGGGCGGGGTGGCGCTCAGGCGTCGACCGGGCCGACCAGCGCGAAAGTCTGGCGGGCGATCTCCATTTCCTCATCGGTCGGCACCACGGCGACGGCGACGCGCGCGTGTTCCGGCGATACGAGGCGCGGCTCGCCGGACCGTACGGCGTTCAGCCGCGCGTCCACGACCAGCCCCAACTCCCCGAGCCCGGCGATCGCGGCGGCTCGTACCGGCGCCGCGTTCTCACCGACCCCCGCGGTGAACACCACCGCGTCCACCCGGCCCAGCACCGCGTAATAGGCGCCGATGTACTTCTTCAGCCGATGGATGTAAATCTCGAAGGCCAGCGTCGCCGCCGCGTCACCGGCGTCGACCCGGCGGCGGATCTCCCGCATGTCGTTGTCACCGCAGAGCCCTGCCAGTCCGCTCTTCTTGTTCAGAAGTTCATCGATCTCGTCCGTGCCCATTTCGGCGACCCGCTCCAGATGGAAGACCACCGCCGGATCGATGTCTCCCGAGCGCGTACCCATCACCAGCCCCTCCAAGGGGGTCAGCCCCATCGAGGTGTCCACGCAGCGCCCGCCCGCGACGGCCGACGCCGACGCCCCGTTGCCCAGGTGCAGCACGATCAGATTCAGCTCCTCGGGCGCGCGGCCCAGCAGCTCGGCGGCGCGCCGGGAGACATACGCGTGCGAGGTGCCGTGGAAGCCGTACCGGCGGATCCGGTGCGCGTCGGCCGTCGCGACGTCGATCGCGTACCGCGCGGCGGACTCAGGCATCGTCGAGTGGAACGCCGTGTCGAAGACCGCGACCTGCGGCAGATCGGGGCGCAGGGCCCGCGCGGTCCGGATACCCGTGATGTTCGCCGGGTTGTGCAGCGGCGCCAGCGGCACCAGCCGCTCGATCTCCGCGAGCACGGCGTCGTCGATCACGGCCGGGGCGCTGAACTCCGGCCCGCCGTGCACCACCCGGTGGCCGATCGCCGCCAGCTCGGGGGAGTCGAGGCCGATGCCGTCGTGCGCCAGCTCCTCGGCGACGGCCGACAGTGCCCGTGTGTGGTCGGCGATCCGCTCCGTACGCTCCCGCGCCTCGCCCGTGGGCGGTGTGTGGGCCAGGCGGGACGTGCTCTCGCCGATCCGCTCGACGAGGCCGGCGGCGAGACGGCTGCCGTCGCGCATGTCCAGCAGCTGGTACTTCACCGACGAGGAGCCGGAGTTGAGCACGAGGACTCGGGTGGCGTGCGAGGTCACGGGCAGGATGCCTTTCGGTCGGGCTCGGGTGGTGGACGGTGGCGGCCGGCGGTGGCCGGTGGGGGCCGGGGGAGGTCGCGGAGTTACGCGTCGTCGCCCTGCGCCTGTACGGCGGTGATCGCGACGGTGTTCACGATGTCCTGCACCAGGGCGCCGCGCGACAGGTCGTTCACCGGCTTGCGCAGCCCCTGCATCACCGGCCCCACCGCCACCGCGCCCGCCGAACGCTGCACGGCCTTGTACGTGTTGTTGCCGGTGTTCAGGTCGGGGAAGATCAGCACCGTCGCGCGCCCCGCCACCTCCGAATCCGGCAGCTTCGTCGCGGCCACGCTCGGCTCCACCGCCGCGTCGTACTGGATCGGCCCCTCGATCCGCAGCTCGGGCCGCGCCTCGCGCACCAGCTCCGTCGCCTCGCGCACCTTGTCGACGTCCGCGCCGGAGCCCGAGGTCCCGGTCGAGTAGGACAGCATCGCGATCCGCGGCTCCACCCCGAACCGCGCGGCGGTCGCGGCGGCCTGCACCGCGATGTCCGCGAGCTGCGTGGCGTCCGGGTCCGGGATGACGGCGCAGTCGCCGTACACGAGCACCTTGTCGGCCAGGCACATGAAGAAGACGGACGAGACGCTGGACGAGGCCGATCTGGTCTTGATGATCTCGAACGCCGGGCGGATCGTGGCCGCCGTGGAGTGCACCGAACCCGACACCATGCCGTCGGCCAGGCCCGCGTCCACCATCAGCGTGCCGAAGTAGTTCACGTCGGCCACCACGTCGTGCGCCAGCTCCACCGTCACGCCCCGGTGCGCGCGCAGCTGCGCGTAGCGCTCGGCGAACCGCTGCCGCAGCTCGTCCGTCGCCGGGTCGATCAGCTGGGTGCCCGCCAGGTCGATACCGAGATCGGCGGCCTTCTTCACGATGGTGTCGACATCCCCGAGGAGCGTCAGGTCGCACACGTCGCGGCGCAGCAGCACATCGGCCGCGCGCAGCACCCGCTCCTCCGTGCCCTCGGGCAGCACGACCCGGCGGCGTACGGAACGGGCCTGCTCCAGCAGGTCGTGCTCGAACATCATCGGCGTCACCCGGCCGCTGCGCGCCACCGAGATCCGCGCCAGCAGATCGCCGGTGTTCACGTACCGCTCGAACAGACCCAGCGCCGTCTCCGCCTTGCGCGGCGTATCGGCGTTCAACTTCCCCTCCAGGGCGAAGAGTTCGCCCGCCGTGGGGAAGGAACTGGCGGCCACCGAGACGACCGGGGTACCGGGCGCGAGCTTGGCGGCGAGGGTGAGGACCGAATCGGCCGGCCGCTCGTCCAGCGTCAGCAGGATGCCCGCGATGGGCGGCGTCCCCGCCGAGTGCGCGGCGAGCGCGCCCACCACCAGGTCCGCGCGGTCCCCCGGCGTCACCAGCAGACAGCCCGGCGTCAGCGCGCCCAGCAGATTCGGCAGCATCGCGCCGCCGAAGACGAAGTCGAGCGCGTCGCGCGCCAGACCGGCTTCGTCGCCGAGCAGCACCGTGCCGCCGAGGGCGCGGGTGATCTGCGCGACGGTCGGGGCGGCCAGCGCCGCCTCGTCGGGGAGGGTGTAACAGGGCACCGGCAGCTGCGCCCCGAGCTGGGCGTCGATCGCGTCGCGGTCCTCGGGGGCGACCCGGTTCACGACCATCGCGAGGACGTCGCAGCCGAGCCCGGCGTACGCCCGGTGGGCGTTGCGTGCCTCGGACTGTACGGAGTCGGCCCCTTGGCCCTTGCCGCCGACCACCGGTATGACGGAGGCGCCGAACTCATTGGCCAGGCGCGCGTTGAGCGACAGCTCGTCGGGCAGCTGGGTGGCGGCGAAGTCGGTGCCGAGGACGAGCACGACCTCGTAGTCCCGGGCGACTTCGTGGAAGCGCCGTACGAGCTGCTGGACCAGTTCGTCCGTACCGCCTTCGGCCTGGATCGCGGCGGCGTCCGCGTACCGCAGGCCGTAGCCGGACGCGGGGTCCTGCGAGAGCCGGTAGCGGGCCCGCAGCAGGTCGAACAGGCGGTCGGGGCCGTTGTCGTGCACCAGCGGGCGGAAGACGCCCACGCGGTCCACCTGGCGGGTCAGTAGCTCCATGACCCCCAGCTCGACGACCTGCCGGCCGTCGCCGCGCTCGATCCCGGTCACGTACACGCTGCGTGTCACCGCGTGCTCTCCTGTTCGACGAAGATGGTGGGGGTGGTGCGGACCGGCAGCGGTGGGGCGGGAGGGGAAATTCCTGTTTCTGCCGTTAGGCCCGTTAGGGTGGCAAAGCCCTCTTGACAATACCTGTGGGGGTGGGTACGGCGCCTCCGCGACGGGTCGTCCGCGGCCCGCACAAGACACCCCCCTAGCGAGCAGGAGACACAGCGCGATGCGTATCGGAGTTCTCACCGCAGGCGGCGACTGTCCCGGCCTGAACGCCGTGATCCGTTCGGTCGTGCACCGCGCGATGACCGGACACGGGGACGAGGTCATCGGATTCGAGGACGGCTTCAAGGGCCTCCTCGACGGTCACTACCGCCCGCTCGACCTCGACTCCGTCAGCGGCATCCTCGCGCGCGGCGGCACGATCCTCGGCTCGGCCCGGCTGGAGCGCGGCCGGCTGCGGGAAGCGGCCGAGAGCGCGGACGAGTTGGGCCGTAAGTACGGCATCGACGCGCTGATCCCGATCGGCGGCGAGGGCACGCTCACGGCGGCCCGGATGCTCTCCGACGCGGGGATGCCGGTGGTGGGCGTACCGAAGACCATCGACAACGACATCTCGTCCACGGACCGCACCTTCGGCTTCGACACGGCCGTGATGGTCGCGACCGAGGCCATCGACCGGCTCAAGACCACGGCCGAGTCGCATCAGCGCGTCATGGTCGTCGAGGTCATGGGCCGGCACGCCGGATGGATCGCGCTGGAGTCGGGCATGGCGGGCGGCGCGCACGGCATCTGTCTGCCGGAGCGGCCGTTCGAGGTGGACAGCATCGTGAAGATGGTCGAGGAGCGCTTCGCGCGCGGCAAGAAGTTCGCCGTCATCTGCGTCGCCGAGGGCGCGCACCCGGCGGAGGGTTCCATGCACTACGTGAAGGGCGAGATCGACCAGTTCGGCCACGAACGCTTCGAGGGCATCGGCAACCGCCTCGCGGGCGAGCTGGAGCGCCGGATGGGCAAGGAGGCCAGGCCGGTCATCCTCGGCCATGTGCAGCGCGGGGGGACGCCGACCGCGTACGACAGGGTGCTGGCGACGCGCTTCGGCTGGCACGCGGTGGAGGCCGTCCACAACGGCGACTTCGGCAGGATGACGGCGCTGCATGGCACGAAGGTGGCGATGGTGCCGCTGGCGGAGGCGGTCACCCGCCTGAAGAGGGTGCCGGAGAACCGGATGTTCGAGGCGGAGTCGGTCTTCTAGGGCGTACGGGGCCGGGGCCCCCGGCCCCGTACGGCGCGACGCGGTGGGTACGGCGCGGTGCGGTGCGGCGGTGCTACCCCTTCACCGCACCGCCCAGCGCGAAGCCCCCGCCCAGCCGGCGCGAGATCAGGATGTACAGCAGCAGCACCGGCGTGGAGTAGAGGATCGAGAACGCCGCGAGCTGGCCGTAGACCACCGAGCCGTAGTTGCCGAAGAACGTGAAGATCGATACGGACGCGGGCAGTTGGTCGGGGCTGAGCAGCAGCATGAAGGGGACGAAGAAGTTCCCCCAGAGCTGGATGAACGTGTAGATCATGACGACCGTCATGCCCGGCCCCATCAGCGGCAGCACGATCCGGGTCAGCGTCTGGAGCATCGAGGCCCCGTCCGTCCACGCCGCCTCCTCCAGGACGGTCGGCACCCCGTCCATGAAGTTCTTCATCAGCCAGATGGAGAAGGGCAGTTGGGACGTCGCGAGGAAGAGCGCCGTGCCGTACATCGTGTCGACCAGATTGACCTGGACGAAGAGTCCGTACACCGGGACCATGATCGCGGTGATCGGCAGACACGTCGTGAACAGGATGGTCAGCAGATACGGGCGGCTGAACCGCGAGCGGTAGCGCGACAGCGGGTACGCCGCCAGCGCCGCGCACGCCACGGTGAGGATCGTCGCACTGCCACACAGCAGCAGGCTGTTGAGCATCGGTGTGAACGTGATCTCGTCCGTCAGTACCGCGCTGAAGTTCTCCGTCGTCGGCGACGACGGCAGCCGTACCCGCAGATCCGCCTCGGCGTCGATCGAGGACAGCACCAGCCACAGCAGCGGCAGCAGGAAGGCCGCGGCCACCACGGCCAGCGCGGCGTCCGAGGCGAGCCGGACGCGAGTGGCGCGCTTCATCACACCTCCACCTTGAGCAGACGCACATAGACGATCGAGAACAGCGCGCCCACGAGAAGCAGCAGCAGCGCGACCGCCGTGCCGTAACCGATCAGGCTCTTGAGGAACGCCTGGTCGTACATGAACACCGGCAGGGTCTGGCTGCGGTTGCCCGGACCGCCGCGTGTCATCGCCCAGATCAGTCCGAAGACGGAGAGGGTGGAGAGCGTGTTGAGCATCAGATTGGTGCCGATGGAGCGCCGGATCATCGGCAGCGTGATGAACCACAGCCGCCGTACGCCGTTCGCGCCGTCGACCTCGGCCGCCTCCGTGATCTCCTTCGGGATCTCGGAGAGCGCGGCGGAGTAGATCAGCATCGAGAACGCCGTCCCCCGCCACACGTTGGCGAACGACACCGCCAGGATCGGCAGGGTGAACAGCCAGTTCTGGGACGGCAGATGGAGCCAGTCCAGGATGGCGTTCAGCGTCCCCTCGCGGCGGAAGAACGCGTACAGCAGGAACGCCGCGACGATCTCCGGCAGCACCCACGCCGCGATCACCACGGCGCCGGTGACGGTGCGCACCGGCCGGGACGCGGCCCGCATCAGACCGGCCAGCGCCAGCCCGATCGTGTTCTGGCCGACGATCGAGGAGACGAAGGTGAAGACGAGCGTCAGCCAGACCGCGTTGCGGAAGTTGTCGTCGGCGAAGGCCCGCCGGAAGTTGTCCAGGCCGACGAAGTCGGAGGTGGACGAGCCCGTCAACTGCGTGTTGGTGAAGGCGATCCAGACGCAGTAGCCGATCGGCCCGGCGAGGAACAGGAGCAGCAGTACGGTCGCGGGGGCGAGCGGGAGCCAGCGCAACGGCCGCGCCCTCGCCTTGCGGCCGTCGCGGCCGGTGCCCCGCTGTCCGCCGTCGGCCGGCGCCACGGGCGGCTTGCTCACCGGGGCGCCGGCCGCGGCGCCGCTCACCGCGCTCACGACGCCCCCGCCGTGGTGCTCACTTCTCGACCACCGCGCCCTCGGCGATGCTCTTCAGCTCCTCGTCGTACGCCTTCGCCGCGTCCGCCGCCGACGAGTCACCCGTCGTCACCGACTCCATCGCCTCGCCGATGGCGGACGACACCTGCGGGTAAACGGGCAGCGCGGGGCGGTAGTTGGTCACCTCCACGAGCTTGGTGAAGAAGTCGACACCGGGCATCGACTTCAGATACCTCGGGTCGGCCGCCACATCCTTGCGGACGGCGATCTGCGCGCCGACGACGTCCCACTCGACGGCGTTCTCCTTCGTCTGCTGCGTCTTGATGAACTCGAAGGCCAGGTCCGGGTTCTGGGACTTCTGCGGAATCGACCACGCCCACCCGCCGGACATCGACACACTGCCGGGCGCCTGCCCGTTCTGCGTCGGCATCGGGGCCTGGGCCAGCTCGGTGGTCCAGTCGGGCCACTCCTTGGGGCCCTTGTTGATCCAGTTCTGACCCATCCAGGAGCCGTCGAGGGAGATCGCCAGCTTGCCCTCGGGGAAGAACTCGGTCGCCACGCGCGTACCGATGTTGGGATCGAGCGCGTCGGAGACGTCCGGCCCCAACTTCTCGGAGTACACGGTCCGTACGAAGTCGAGCGCGTCCACGAAGCCCTTGCCGCCCGCCACCCACTTCTTCGACGCCGGGTCGTAGAGCGGGTCCGCGCCCGTGCCGTACAGCAGCATCTCGAAGCCCTGCATGACGGCGGCCTCGCCGGGGCCCTTGCCGGTGTAGACGTTGAGCGGGATCGCGTCCGGGACCTCGCGCTTGATCGTGCGCGCCGCGTCCAGGACCTCCGCCCAGTTCTTGGGCTGCCAGTCGGCGGGCAGGCCCGCCTCGGCGAAGATCTTCTTGTTGAACCAGAGGCCGCGGGTGTCGGTGCCGTCGGGGATGCCGTACGTCTTGCCGTCCTCCGCCTTCGCGGCCGACTTCGCCGTGTCGACGAACTGGTCCCAGGCGTCCCACTTGTTCAGATACTCGTCCAGCGGGCGCAGATAGCCGGCCTTGATGTCGGAGTTGATGCGGAAGGTGTCCTCGTAGACCACGTCGGGCGCGGTCTTCGGGGAGCGCATCATCTGCTGCGCCTTGGTGGCGTAGTCGTTGTCCGGGGCCTGGATCGGGATCAGTTCGACCTTCTTGCCCGGATTCTCCTTCTCGAACTGCTTCTTGACGGACTCCAGATAGTTGTCCTTGAAGCGGATCTTGTTGTCCGTCGATCTGTTGTAGGCCACCTTGACGGTGTCCGGATCGCTGCCGGACCCGCCGCCGCACGCCGTGAGCGTACCGGCGGCCAGGACCGTGACGAGGATGAGTGGGGCGGTGGGGCGCACGGGCACGACCTCCTCATTTAGCCGCGAAGGGCTGCCCGGCGACCGTAGGTCTGCCCCAATCTCAAGGTCAATCCCCGTGCACCGCCCACTCCTCCCTCAGCCCCCGCTCACGCCTCGCGCGGCACCAGCGGGCGGACCTCGGCGGCCGTGAACCGTACGAAGCCCTCCGGGTCCGGTTCGTCGGCGGTCGGCTGAAGCACCACCGTGTCGGCTCCGGCCGCCGCCAGCGCCAGCACGGCCTCGGCGACGGCAGCGGCCGAACCCGCCACTCCGTACGGGCCGTCGGGCCCCCAGACGTCGCCCATGGTGGCCAACTCGGCGCGCAGCCGCGCGTCGGCGTCCGGGCCGGTCGCCGCGAGGAGATAGACGACCACCGGATGATGACCGGTACGGCCCGCCGACTCCCGCCCCTCCGCGATGAGTTGGCGCGAGCGGCGTACGGCGTCGGGCGACGTGCCACCGGTCAGTACGGTGCCGTCGGCGGCCTCACCCGTCAGCCGCATCGTGCGCGGCCCGGTGGCACCGGCGAACACGGCGGGCGGCGCGGGCGTGGTGGCCGGCGGCCAGTCGAGTGCGACGGCGTCCAGCTTCACGTAACGCCCGTCCGTCGTCACCCGCTCACCCGCCAGCAGCGCGCGCAGCGCCACCAGATGCTCACGCAGCAGCGTCACGGGCGACTCGACGCGCGTACCGGTCTGCCCCATCCAGTCCTGGACGCCGTGCCCGATCCCGAGGATCGGCCGCCCCGGGAACAGCCGGTGCAAGGTGGCGGCCTCCATGGCCGTCAGCGCGACGTTGCGCAGGGGGACGGGGAGCAGACCCACGCCGACACGCAGCCGCTCCGTCCAGGCCAGGGCCGCGGAGGCGCTGGCGATACCGCTCTCCAGGAAGCAGTCCTCCCAGAGCCACAGCTCGTCCAGGCCGGCGTCGTCCGCGGCGCGGGCGATGTCACGGAGTCGTTCGGGGGGAAGTTGGGGGCGGAACACGGCGCCGAGAACAGTCATACGGATATTGTTCACGGCCGCGCACGCCCGCGACCAGTGGGTTGACCGGCGGCGCCAAGTGACTTCGCGCCGCCGGGCGCCGCGTGCTACCGGGTTCCGGCGGTGCCGGCGGTTCCGGCGGTTCCGGCGGGGGCTACCGGGTGGAGACGATCCACCGGTACTGCAACTCCGGACGCCCGACCTGACCGTACTGGGGACTGCGGCCCGCCTGCCCGGCGCCCACCAGATGTTCCAGATAGCGGCGCGCGGTGATCCGGGAGATACCGAGCCTGCCCGCCGCCTCCGTGGCCGTCAGCCCCTCCCGCGCGTCGCGCAGCGCGCGCGTCACCGACTCCAGCGTCGGGCCGCTGAGCCCCTTCGGCAGCGACGCGGGCTGCGGCGCCCGCAGCGCGCCGAGCGCCCGGTCCACCTCGTCCTGACCGCTCGCCTCACCGGCGGCGGCGCGGAACTCGGCGTAACGGCTCAGCCTGTCGCGGAGCGTGGCGAAGGCGAAGGGTTTCAGTACGTACTGCACGACGCCCAGCGACACCCCCTCCCGTACGACGGTGAGATCGCGCGCCGACGTGACGGCGATGACGTCGGCGTGGTGGCCGGCGGCCCGCAGACTGCGCAGCAGATGCAGACCGTGCCCGTCCGGCAGATACAGGTCGAGGAGGATCAGGTCGATGTCCGTACGGTCCAGGAGCCGGCCCGCCTCCACCCGGGAGTGGGCGACGCCGGCCACCTCGAAGCCGGGCACGCGCCCCACGTACAGCTGATGGGCGTCGGCGGCGACGGGGTCGTCCTCGACGACGAGCACGCGGATGGGACGGGGGCCGTCGTCCGTGGTTCCGGTCATGATCGGCCGTGCTCCCCACCGTCGGTCGTGGCACCGGCCATCGACTCCACCCCGTCGCCGGCCTCGTCCTGTGCGGTCGCCGGGTCCTTACCCGTCGCCACCGTTCCCGTCGCCGCTGCTCCCGCCGCTCCGTCGCGCTCGCCCAGCGGCAGCCGTACGGTGAACTCCGCCCCGCCGGTCCGCCCCGGCGTCAGCTCCACCGTGCCGTGCGCCCGGTGCACCGCCTGGCGTACGAGTGCCAGACCGAGTCCCCGCTCCGCGCCCCTGGTCGACCAGCCGCGCCGGAACACCTCCTCCATGTCACCGGGCGCGACACCCGGCCCCGTGTCCCGTACGCGCAGCAGCAGCTCACCGTTCTCGACCAGCGCGGTGACCGTGACCCGCGCGCCGTCGCTGCCCTGGGCGGCGTCCATCGCGTTGTCGATCAGATTGCCCAGCATCGTCACCAGTTCCCGCGCCGCGAGCGACTCCGGCAGCACCCCGTCGTCTATCCGGCTGTCCTCGGCGAGCACCAGCTCCACGCCGCGCTCGTTGGCCTGCGCCGCCTTTCCCAGCAGCAGCGCCGCCAGTACCGGCTCGGCCACGGCGCCGACGACCCGGTCCGTGAGCACCTGCGCCAGTTCCAGCTCCGCCGTGGCGAACTCCACCGCCTCGTCGACGCGCCCCATCTCGATCAGCGACACCACCGTGTGCAGCCGGTTCGCCGCCTCGTGCGCCTGGGAACGAAGGGCCTGGGTGAAGCCGCGTTCGGAGTCCAACTCGCCCGACAGTGCTTGGAGTTCGGTGTGGTCCCGGAGCGTGGCGACCGTACCGCGCCGCTCGCCGCCGATCACCGGGCGGGTGCTGACGACCACGATCCGGTCGGCGGTCATATGGACCTCGTCCACACGCGGCTCCGAGGCGAGCAGCGCCCCGACGAGGGGGGCGGGCAGCCCGAGTTCGTCGATGTTGCGGCCCACGGCGCTGTCGTCCAGACCGAGGAGTTCCTGGCCGCCGTCGTTGATGAGCGCGATCCTGCGCCGTCCGTCCAGCATCAGCAGCCCCTCGCGCACCGCGTGCAGCGCGGCCTCGTGGTAGTCGTGCATC
This sequence comes from Streptomyces sp. NPDC006643, assembly GCF_042870175.1. NCBI lineage: Bacteria > Bacillati > Actinomycetota > Actinomycetes > Kitasatosporales > Streptomycetaceae > Streptomyces > Streptomyces sp. NPDC006643. The sequence continues at coordinate 174,797 of NZ_JBIAHA010000003.1, forward strand.
CGGCTCAGCTCGCCCGCGTTCATCCCGTGGGTGTGCCTGCGCAGCCGCGCGTTGATGACGTACGTGCCCACACCGCCCAGCGCGAGGGCGCCGCCGGCGGCCAGCGCCAGGACCTTCACCTGCTCCTCCAACTGGCTGGAGATCCGGTCCACGGTGATACCGACGCTGATCAGTCCGGTGATCCGCCCGTCGTCCTTGACCGGGGTCACCACCCGGGTGGAGGGACCGAGGGTGCCCGTGTAGGTCTCGGTGAAGGTCTTGCCCAGCAGCGCGGGCCCGGTGGTGCCGATGAACGGCAGCCCGATCAGCTGCGGATCCGGATGGGTCCAGCGCGTCCCGTCCGGCTTCATGATCGTGACGAAGTCGACGCCGGTGTCCTTCCGTACGTGTTCCGCGTACGGCTGGAGCGTGGCGGACGGATCGTCGGACCTGATGGCCTCCCGTACGGACGGGGAGTCGGCCATGGCGCGCGCCGTGGCCGTCACCTGGCGCTCGGCGGTCTCCTCGGCCTGTGCCCGGTCGGTGAAGTACGCGAACAGCGCGCATCCGGCCACGACAGCCGCGACCAGCACGACCTGCATCGCGAAGAGCTGGCCCGCGAGGCTGCGGGGACGGGGTAGCTGCATGACACAAGTCTGCCTGGCCGAAATCGTATGAACGAAATGCACGTAAGGGTGACCGGCGTCACAGGCTGAGCCATAGTCGCCGGGACCCCCTCGGGACGGGAGGGTCGCGTAGGGACAAACGAGTCAAGGAGGACCCGTGGCCGCTACTCGGGACCGTACCCATTATCTGTATCTGGCCGTGATCGTCGCAGTGATTCTCGGAATCACGGTCGGATTCGCTGCCCCGGGGGTGGCCGTCGAGCTGAAGCCCATCGGGACGGGCTTCGTCAACCTCATCAAGATGATGATCTCCCCGATCATCTTCTGCACCATCGTGCTGGGCGTCGGATCGGTCCGCAAGGCCGCCAAGGTCGGCGCGGTCGGCGGTCTGGCTCTCGGCTACTTCATGGTCATGTCGACCGTGGCGCTGGCCATCGGCCTCGTCGTCGGCAACATCCTGGAGCCGGGCGCCGGCCTGCACATCACCGACGCGACGGCGGACGTCGGCGCGGCACAGGTGTCGGGCGACGCCGAGAGCACCGCCGAATTCCTGGTCGGCATCATCCCGACCACGCTGGTCTCCGCCTTCACCGAGGGCGAGGTGCTCCAGACGCTGCTCGTGGCGCTGCTGGCGGGCTTCGCGCTCCAGGCGATGGGCCGCACCGGCGAGCCGATCCTGCGCGGCATCGGGCACATCCAGCGCCTCGTCTTCCGCATCCTCGCGATGATCATGTGGGCGGCCCCCGTCGGTGCCTTCGGCGCCATCGCGGCGGTGGTCGGCGAGACCGGTATGGACGCGCTGAAGTCGCTGGCCGTCATCATGATCGGCTTCTACGTCACCTGTGCGCTCTTCGTCTTCATCATTCTGGGCCTGCTGCTCAAGGTCATCACCGGCATCAACATCTTCTCGCTGCTGAAGTACCTGGCGCGCGAGTTCCTGCTGATCGTCTCCACCTCGTCGTCGGAGTCGGCGCTGCCGCGGCTGATCGCGAAGATGGAGCACCTGGGTGTGAGCAAGCCCGTCGTCGGTATCACCGTGCCGACCGGCTACTCCTTCAACCTCGACGGCACCGCGATCTACCTGACCATGGCGTCGCTGTTCATCGCCGAGGCGATGGGCAACCCGCTCGCCATCGGTGAGCAGATCGGGCTCCTGCTCTTCATGATCATCGCGTCGAAGGGCGCGGCGGGTGTCACCGGCGCCGGCCTCGCGACCCTGGCGGGCGGCCTTCAGTCGCACCGGCCCGAACTGGTCGACGGCGTGGGCCTGATCGTCGGCATCGACCGCTTCATGAGCGAGGCGCGCGCCCTGACGAACTTCGCGGGCAACGCGGTCGCCACGGTCCTCGTCGGTACGTGGACGAAGGAGATCGACCGGGCCAGGGTGGACGAGGTACTGGCCGGGCGGATCCCGTTCGACGAGAAGACCCTGGTCGACGACCACGGGTCGGGCGACGACCACGGGTCGGACGACGGCCGGGACGCCGAGACGGCGCCCAGCCTGGCGAAGGGCTCGGACGCTCCGTCGGCCGGTTCGTCCGGCGCGCCGGAGCCGCGCGACGAGAGCCCGGCGAAGGTCTGATTTCTCGGACCTCCCAAGCCCAGGTCGGGGGTTGATCCCCCTTCCCCCGGCCCCGCGAAGACCGGCCCGTACGGAGACGTCCGTACGGGCCGGTCACTTCTCCGCGTTGGGGCGCGGGCTCCGGGGCGCTGTCCCGGCGCTCAGCGGCGGCACCCCGGCCGCGTCCAGCGCGGCGTCCACGCGGTCCAGCCGGCTCAGGGTGCGCCGTACGAGAAGGGGCTGGCAGAGCTGCGTCACGCCCCCGAACAGCAGCATGGCGCCGAGCAGGAACGCGCCGTCCAGGAAGCGCACGACGGCCAGCACCACGAAGAGCGCGCCCAGCGCGACGTAGAGCCGGCGGAACCTCTCCAGCCGGGCCGTCGACAGGCGCTGCTTCGCCAGCAGACGGCGCATGGCCATCCGCTCGGCGGGGGCGGGCGGGATCCGCTCCTGCTGCGCGCGCCGCGACAGGTCGCGCAGGCGCTCCTGCGGCAGGCCGATCTCGCGGGCGGTCGCGCGGCTGATGGACCGCGCCAGGATCACGCAGCCGGTCACCAGCAGGACCACCAGGACCACCAGGACCACGGCGGCGAGCGCGGTGTACGGCCCCTGGCCCAGCGCGGCCAACAGGACACCGCCCGCCAGGAGTACGAGCACGAGCAGCGCGGCCAGGGGTGCGGGTCGTGCCCACCGCGGGGTGGTGCCGTCGACGCTCATGCGGGGCGGTGTGCGCTGCCGAGGCCGGTGCGCGTGTCCGCCGGCGGGCCGGTGACGGCGCGCACGTCATCGCCCCTGTCCTCGCCCTTGTCCGGGCCCGGGTTCGGGTTCGGGACTGCGTCCAGGCGTTGTGTCAGCCGGGCGAACCGGTCGAAGAGGCGACGGCGGTTCCACATCGCCACCGGTACGAACGCCGCGCCGACGGCGAGGACGACGACCGCCGGGACCACCGCGCCGAGGACGAGGAGGAGACCGGCGACCAGCGCGAGACACACCCCCATCACGGGGAAGGCCCACCGGCCGGCCGAGCGCAACTGCCCCTCACGCAGCCGTACCAGGACGGCCATGTTCCGGCGTTCCTCTGGGTCCTCGGGCACGTCCTCCTTACGGATGCGCCGGTCGAGGTCGTGCACCCGGTCCGGGCCCAGGCCCAGCGCGCGACCGTCCTTGCGCTGGCGCCAGGCGACGAGCGCCCCGGCCACCGTCCCGTAGATCGCCCCGTTGACCAACGCGGAGAGCATGCCGTGGTCCCGGTCGAGCAGCAGGCGTAGGCCCGCCAGGACGACGAAGACCAGCGGGCCCACCACCCACCAGCGGTTCAGCCACCGCTGCCACGTGCGCGGCCCCTCGTGCGTGTGCGTCATCGCGATTCCCGTCGTCCGGCTTCGGAGCACATCCGGTGGATCCGCTCCCGGAGGTCGCGTGTACCCCCGTTCGACCGGTTCGCACGGCTACGGGCCCCACAAGTGGCATGAGTGGGGCCCGTGTTGTGGCCTTCGGCCGGGCGGCGACTCAACCGGCGCCGGTTGCGAGTCAGCCGTGGCCGGGTGCGGCTCAGCCGTACGGGATACGGACCACCGACTGGTTGCCGATGCCCAGCGTGCTGGCACCGTTGCCGATGGCGTTCCAGACCTCGATCCGTACCTTGCCGTTGACCAGGTCGCCGTGCGAACCGGTCGACGCCTTCAGGCCCTTGGCCTGTGTGTAGTGCTCGAAGCCGGGCGCCGGGTCCGTCGCGAAGTACTGGTACGTCTCCGTACGGTCCCAGCTGCCGTCGCCCGTACGGTCGTAACTCACCCGCACCTGCTGGCCGTTGGCGACCGTCGTACCCGCGTCGACGAAGAGGTCGAACTGTGTCGCGCCGCCGTTGTACGCGCGGGTGATCCCGCCGGAGGTGAAGACCTGCGGGTTGTACGGCGTCCCGTCGCGGTTGCCGCCGCCCGCCGAGGCGAGCGTGGCGTTCGCGCCCGATCCGGTGGCGTCACCGAGGCCGCCGCCGGTGCGGGCGTACAGCTGCGAGGAGCCGGACGGCGGTGGATCGGTGGGCGGATCGGTCGGGCCCGAGCCGCCCCGGGTCCACACCCCCACGTAGTCGACGAGCATCGGCCGCCCCGGCACGGTGGCCGGCGTCGGCGTCGGCCCGCCGAGCGCGTCGGGGAAGGCGCCGCCGATCGCGACGTTGAGCAGGATGAAGTACCCCGCGTGCTCCGTCATGTTGGCCCAGGTCGTCGCGTCCAACTGGGCCTGGGTGACCGTGTGGTAGAGCTGGTCGTCCACGTACCAGCGCAGCGCGTTGGGCGAGCTGGAGCGGTCCCACTCGAAGCGGTACGTGTGGAAGGCCGACTGGCAACTCGACCCGGGGCAGGCGCGGTTGGCGCCGAGGCCGGTGGTCTCGTTGCAGGGGCCGCCGGGGTTCACCCCGCAGTGCAGCACCGCCCAGACGGAGTTGATCCCGTTGACGTTCTCCATGATGTCGAACTCGCCGATGGCGGGCCAGTTCCAGTAGTTGCCCCGGTAGGGCGCGCCGAGCGCCCAGAAGGCGGGCCAGTAGCCGGCCGCGGCGGCGCCGGTCACGTTCGGCATCTGAATCCGGCCCTCGATGCGCAGGGTGCCGCCGGCCGGTGCCTTGAAGTCGGCGCGCTTGGTCTCGACGCGCGCGGAGGTCCAGTTGCCCGCGCCGTCCCTGAGCGGGGTGATCTTGAGATTCCCGTTGCCGTCGAGGCTCAGATTCTCGGCGTTCGCGGTGTAGTTCTGGATCTCGCCGGTGCCCCAGTTGCCGGGACCGCCGGGGTAGCCGTGCCCGGTGTCGACCTGCCAGTTGGCGGCGGACGGCGGCGCGCCGTTGCCGCCGTTGAAGTCGTCGCTCCACTGAAGATTCCAGCCGGGCGCGGGCGGTACGTCGCCCCGTGCGGTGCCGGCGCTCGTCAGACCGACGAATCCGGCGACGGCGACGGACATCGCGAGGAAGGCGGCGATCAGAGGGGTGCGGGGAATGTGAGAGGTGCGGGGCCCGCTTCGGGCGCGGGGAGTGCGGCTCGTTCTCAAGGAACACCTCCGGTGTGGTGGTGCCGAGACAGTCCGTGGCGGTACGCAGTGCTGAGAGCGCTCTCACTTCTGTTGTTTAGATGAACCCGAAGGGCCCGTCAATGTCCCCCGCTCATTGACTTCCCGAAGCGTAGAGAGCGGCGACGGCCCGCGTGACGGTGGCGAGCCGCCGCAGATACGCGTACGCGTGCGACGGCGGTGTGCCGGCGTCCGGCCGCCCGTGCCGGTCGAGCAGCCGGTACGCGGTCCGGTGCAGCTCCCGTACGGGCGCGCTGTCCGTGTCGCCGAGGTCCTCCAGCAGCAACAGGCTCAACTGACCTTGCAGTTGACGCGTCGTCGCGTCCACCCACGACCGCTCGGGCAGGCCGGGCCCCCGGCCGAGTACGCGCTCGACGGTGCGGGCGATGGTCACCAGGTCGACGGGCAGCGCCGATTCGCCGCTCTCGTCGTCCATCGGGCCTCCCGCCTGTGGGGAGTTGTACGGCTGACGGGGCCGTCCTCACTCAAGTGCCCGGGTCAGTTCTTCGAGCCGGGCGGCGTCCCCGGGATCGAAGAAGGGGTGGTCCAGACTGATCGGCCGGTGCTGGGCGTACGCGCTGAGCGGCGCGGCGGGGGGATCGTCGACACGGGCGGCCAGCGGGCGGATGCCTTCCTCGACGGGAGTGCCGTACTTCTTCAGCGTCTCGACCTGCGCGGCGGTCTCGGCGTCGAACTCGCCGCAGAAGCCGGTCGACACGCCACCGGGGTTGATGAGTACGTACCGGGTGCGGACCTCGTCCGCCGCGTGCCGCGCCGCGTACGCGACGCCGAGCAGATCGTTCGCGCGACCGGCCTGGAACTGCGCCTCCATACCGGTGTAGGTGCCGCGGAGCATGAGGTCGTCCCAGTGGATGCGGCCCGCGGGGACACCGGGACCCGACACGTTGACGATGACCCGGGGGCCGGAGCGGCTGCCCTCGGTGAGGCCGTGGCCGAGCAGATAGCGGCTCAGATACTCCAGCGCGAAGACCCCTTCGATGCCCTCGGCGGTCTCCCACCGGGTGGCCCGGAAGTAGCGGGCGCACAGCACGAGGGCGTCCACGTCGGGGAAGTCGTTGGTGATCCGCTCGACGACGCGCCGGTTCTCGCTGATCAGGCTGAGGTCGGCCGGTACGAAGACGGCGCCGGGAACGGTCCTCGCCTTGCGCTCGTCGCGGCCGACGATGACGACGGTGTCGCCCCGTCGGAGGTAGTCACGGGCGAGTGCCCGGCCCATGCCGTCGGTGCCGCCGGTGATCACGAGGGTCTTCATCGGATGTCCTCTCAGAGCCACACTGATGAACCAGCAGGTTCAATCTAATGATCCGATGCGTTCGTGTGCAACCAGTCAATCCAGATCGCTGAACCGGTGGGTAAAATCGGCCGGATGGCAGCCACCTCACGCGGACGGATCGACAAGCGGCAGGCGATCCTGGACGGCGCGTTCACCGTGTTCGCCCGCCGGGGCTACGCGCAGGCGTGCGTGCAGGACATCGCCGACGCGGCGGGCGTCGCCAAGCCCACCGTCTACAACCACCTCACCGACAAGGCGACGCTGTTCCGCCACGCGATGGAGGCCGCGGCCCGCACCGTGCTCGACCGGCGACTCGCCGCGCTCACCCCGCTGCTCGAACCGGGCGACGACCTGCGCGCCACGCTGGAGGGTGTCGGCCTCGACCTGCTGCGGTCGCACTGCGACGAGCGCTCGTGCGCGCTGCGCCGGCTGCTGTACGCGCAGGCCACGACGTTCCCGGACGCCCTCGACCTGGTCGCCGCCGTCGGCCCGCACCACCTCGTCGACGCCCTCGCCGACCGGCTGGCCCGCCTCATCCTCGCGGGCCGGCTGTGCGGCACCGACCCGGCGCGGGGCGCGGAGCAGTTCATGGCGCTGCTCGTCGGCCCGCTGGAGGCTCGCTCCCGGATGGGCACGCGAACGATCCCGGACCCGGAACTGCGCGAGGTGGCCGAAGCCGCCGTCGACACCTTCCTCCAGGCCTTCGGCCGCCCGCCCGAGGTCCCGCCCGCGCGCTGACAATCCCCGCGCGTCCCCACCCCGCCGCGAACTACGCTCCCGTCATGAATGCGCTGAGCCACGACCGCCACTGCGCCGAACTCGCCACACAGACCGACCTGTTGCGGTCAGCCGTCAAGGGCGCCGACCTGACCGCCCCGGTGCCCGCCTGCCCCGGCTGGACCCTCGGCCAACTGCTGCGCCACGTCGGCGGCACCCACCACTGGGCCGAGACAGTCGTACGCACCCGGGCCACCGGACCCGTACCGGAGGACCTGGTCAACGACGTCGCCGACTACGCCGACCCCGACCCCGCCGCGATGGACGCCTGGGTCGCCGAGGGCGCGACGGACCTGACGGCCGCCCTGCGCACCGCCGGCCCCACGCAAAGGGTGTGGACGCCGGGACCGGGCGGCACGACGGCGTTCTGGGCGCGCCGCATGCTCTTCGAGGCCGTGGTCCACCGCGCCGACGCGGCGGAGGCGATCGGTGCGCCGTTCACGATCGAGGACGACATCGCGGCCGACGGCATCGACGAGTGGATGGGCTTCGGCACCGTACCGGAGGTCATCGCCCCGCACCCCGACCTCCCACCCCTCCTCGGCCCCGACCGCACGCTGCACTTCCACGCCCCGGGCACATCGCACGGCTGGCTGGTCGACCTGACGGGCCCAACGGTCACCTGCCACACCGCCCCCGAACCCACCCGGGCCACCACCACCGTCCGCGCCTCCCTGACGGACCTCCTCCTACTCCTCTACGCCCGACGCACCGCCGCGCACGACTCCATCGAGGCCCAGGGCGACGTACGACTCCTGGACCTCTGGGTCCGCCGATCGGGCTTCTGGCTCCGCGAGTGACATCACCCCGTCCGGAGCGCCGCCTCGATCCGCACGCTGATGCCTCAGTCGTCGGGGATGTCCGCCTTCGCCGCGCGAAGGGTGTTTCCCGGGATGATGACCAGGCGCTCGTCCGGGGCGAGGGTGACGCCTCGGGGGAGGTGGGGGGCGTAGTGGGTGGTGAGATCACGGCCGATGACGGCGATGTCGCCGTTGTCGAGCTGCCAGATGTCGGGGCACTCGTCGTTGCCGTCCGAATTTCCGAGTTCTGCCGGCGACTTGCCGAGTCGCCGGTCGAATAACGCGGACGGATCCGCTTCCCAGGCACGGGCCATGACTACCTCCACACGATGTGGTCGAGAGGGCTGTTCCATTATTATGCGCGTTCGATTACGGAGAGCAACCAGCGAGGGGTGGGTTCGCGCCAGCGGCAGGGGGCAGGGGCAGGTGTATCAAGGGGTTGACACACTCGTGTCCGGGGCGGCAGATTGTCTCAAGTGGCTGATACGCTTGACGACCTTCTGAGAAGGGGTGCCCGGATGTCCGACTCCCTTGTGCCGGTGCGGAGTTGGCGGAGCTGGGTCGATGCTCTCCTCCGTTGGGCCGGGCCCCTTGTGGGGGTCGGGGTCAACCGGGTCGTCACCTTCAGTTCCGATGCCGACGTCGATCTCCTCTACGCCATCCCCGTCTTCGGGCTCTGCTCCGTCGCCGGTGTGCTTCTCGCCGATCTCGTCGTGCATCCGCGGCAGCGGGGTGTACGGCGGGCCGTGGTGGTGCCGCGGCGGGTGCGGGATCAGATACCGCGTGGGCTCGCCGGGTCCCTCGCCGTGCAGGCTGTGCTGCTGGTGGTCCTGCTCGGGGTCTCCGTCGGTACGGCGTCCGCCGACGGGGCGGGGCGTGCCGGGCGGGCGCTGGTCGAGAGCTGTCAGGGGGACACCTATGTGACCGGGCCCTGGCCGGGGCCGTACTACGCGTGGCCGGTTCTCGGCGGGCTCGTCGTCGGGAGCGTCGTCTGTGGGCTGACCCTGCGGCGCGTCACCGCGCGGGCCGGGGACGACGAGCGGCGCAGGGTCCGGGCGCGGGTGACCGTCGGCGCGTGGGGCGTGTTGGTGGCCGCGCCGCTCTTCGCCGTATCTTCGACCATGGCCGTGGCCGTGTTCAGCCTTCCGTGCGGCGGGTGGGCCGGGGACCTGGGTGCGGTGGGCCTGGCGTCCGTCGCGTTCGTCTCGGCCATGACGGCCGGCTGGTGCCTGGTCGCCCTGCTCGTGCCGCGCGTACATGTCGAGGAGCGACCATGACCACCAGCGGGCTCACCATCCGGGTGGATTCCGGCGCGCCCGTCCCGCCGTTCGAGCAGATCAGGACGCAACTCGCGGATCTGATCTCGGTGGGGCGCCTGCGCGAGGGCGACCGGCTGCCCCCCGTACGGCAACTCGCCTCCGACCTCGGGCTCGCCAACAACACCGTCGTGCGGGCCTACCGCGAACTGGAGTCGGCGGGTCTGGTGCACAGCCGGCGCGGGTCCGGTACGCGCGTGGCCGCGAGCGCGGCGGGCGTCGCCGACGACGGCGCGCGGGCCACGCTCGCCGGGCACGCCCGCGACTTCGTGAGCGCCGCCCGGCTGCTCGGCGCCACCGACGAGGGCGCGCTGGCCGCGGTCCGGCACGCGCTGGCGGCGGGGGAGCCGCCTCGGCCGTTGCCTTGACGTCGGGGTCAAGGATTACCGTCGTTGACATGCGCATCGGCGAACTGGCGGAGCGGGCGGGGACGAGTACCCGCACTCTGCGTTACTACGAGTCCCGCGGTCTGCTGCCCGCCCGCCGTGCGGGCAACGGCTACCGCACGTACGACGACGACGATCTGCGGCTGATCCAGCAGATCCGGACCTTGCAGGACTTCGGGTTCGGGCTGGAGGAGACACGGCCGTTCGTCGAGTGTCTGCGGGCCGGGCATCCGGCCGGGGACTCCTGCCCCGGCTCGCTCGACGTGTACCGCGCCAAGCTCGCCGAGCTGGACGAGCTGATCGGCCGGCTCGGTTCGATACGCGCCCAGGTCGGCGAACAACTCGCCCGGGCCGAGGCGCAGCAGGAGGTGCCACCGGACGTGCCACCAGACGTGCGGTCCGCCGGACCGGTGGTGCCGCTGTGCGAGCTGACCACCCACCCGCTTCCCGAGGGAGAAGACAGATGATCCAGGCAGAGGGCGTCGCCGAGGTGACCGACGCGACCTTCGACGAAGAGGTGCTGAAGGCCGGCCTCCCCGTGCTGGTCGAGTTCACCGCCGACTGGTGCCCGCCGTGCCGCCAGCTCGCGCCGGTGCTCAGCGCCGTGGCCGAGGAGGAGGCGGCGCGGCTCAAGGTCGTCCAGCTGGACGTGGACACGAACCCGGAGACGATGAACCGGTACGGCGTCCTCGCGATGCCGACCCTGCTGGTGTTCCGGGCCGGCGAGCCGGTGAAGTCGATGGTCGGGGCGCGCCCCAAGCGCCGGCTGCTCCAGGAGCTGGAGGACGTCATCTGACACGGCCCGGCCCGGCCCGGCCCGGCCCGGTCCCGCACCGTCCGCGTACCACCCGCGCACAAAAATACCCCGCACCGAATTGACGGTCGGGGTATTGCTCTGCGTATATTTGGTGTTTCGACTTTCTCATTCCTAGAAAGCCGAAATCAACTCACAGGGCAAAGCGTATCGGACAGGGGCTGAATTGTCAACCGAGGAATTGCAGAGCGAACAGCAATTCGTCTCGCTCCTCCATGAGCGTCTCGACGCGCTCAGGGAGCAGGCCGAAGCCGCCGTGCGCACGTCGATCGGGCAGGTCAGCACCGGTCGGCAGGCCATGGTGGAGCGGGACATCCGGGTCGCCGAGTACTCCGGCACCGCCACCACGCTCAATGCCGTGGAGACCGGACTCTGTTTCGGGCGTATCGATCACACCGACGGCGTCACCCATCACATCGGGCGAATCGGAATGCGGGCGGACGACCCGGAACGCACCCCGATCCTCATCGACTGGCGCGCCCCCGTGGCCCGTCCCTTTTATCTCGCCACCGGCTATTCCACGATGGGACTGCGCCGCCGGCGGCACATCACCACCGAGGGCCGCCGGGTCACCGCCCTCCACGACGAGATCATGGATCTCACCGACACCACCCGCACCGGCTACGAGGACCCGGACGGCGACGCCGTACTGCTCGCCGCGCTCGACTCGGCGCGCACCGGGCGGATGACCGACATCGTGCGGACCATCCAGGCCGAGCAGGACCGCATCATCCGCGCGCCGCACCGGGGGGGTGCTCGTCGTGGAGGGCGGCCCCGGCACCGGGAAGACCGCCGTCGCCCTGCACCGGGCCGCGTATCTGCTGTACGCGCACCGCGAGCAACTGGCCAGGCGGGCCGTGCTGATCGTCGGCCCCAACCCGGCCTTCCTCGGGTACATCGGCGAGGTGCTGCCCTCTCTCGGCGAGACCGGCGTACTGCTGGCGACGGTCGGTGAACTCTTCCCCGGCGTACGGGCGACCGCGACCGACACCCCGGCCGCCGCCGCCGTCAAGGGGCGCGCCGAGATGGCGGGCGCGCTGGCCTCCGCGCTGCGCGACCGGCAGCGGGTGCCCGATCCGCACATCGAGATCGAGCACGACGACGGAACGCTCTATCTGGACCGGGCGATGGCGGAGGACGCGCGCGCCCGCGCCCGCAACGCCGACCTCCCGCACAACCTCGCCCGCCCGCACTTCGCGTTCTCCGTCATCGACTCCCTCACCGAGCAGCTCACCGAGCGGCTCGGCGCCGACCCGTACGGCGGCCCGAACCTCCTCGACGCCACCGACATCGCGCAGCTCGGCAAGGCGATCGCCACCAGCCCGGCGGTGCAGTCCGCGATCGACGAGCTGTGGCCCACCCTCACCCCGCGGGACCTCGTCGCCGATTATCTGGCCGACCCGACCCATCTGCCGGACGGGGACGGTGAGTTGATCAGGCGCCGGACCAGCGGCGACGGCGACTGGACCCCCGCCGACGTGCCTCTTCTCGACGAGGCGGCCGAGCTGCTGGGCGAGGACGACGCCGCCGCCCGCGCCGCCGCCGAGGCCGAGCGCCGTGAGCGGATCGAGTACGCGCAAGGGGTGCTGGAGCTGAGCTACGGCTCCCGTACCTACGAGTTCGAGGACAAGGACGAGGACGAGGCGGAGGTCCTTCTCGCGCACGACCTCATCGACGCCGAACGCCTCGCCGAACGCCAGGAGGAGACCGACACCCGCAGCGCCGCCGAGCGCGCCGCCGCCGACCGTACCTGGGCGTTCGGCCACATCGTGGTGGACGAGGCGCAGGAACTGTCCGCCATGGCCTGGCGGTTGCTGATGCGCCGCTCCCCGTCCCGTTCCATGACACTGGTCGGCGACCCGGCGCAGACCGGGGACATGGCCGGCTGCGACTCCTGGGGTCAGATCCTGCGGCCGTACGTCGGTGAGCGCTTCGAGCATGTACGGCTCGGCGTCAACTACCGTACGCCCGCCGAGATCATGGCCGTCGCCGCCGAGGTCAGGCGGCTGGCGGACCCGGCCTTCGAACCCCCGAGCTCGGTCCGCTCGACCGGAGTCGGGCCGTGGGTGCTGGAGGCGAAGCCGGACGACATCGTCCGTACGGCCGCCGCGAGCGCCGTCGAGCACGCGGCCTCGCACGCGGCGGAACACGGCGCCGACGGACGGCTCGCCGTGATCGCGCCCGGCGCGCTGCTGCCCGCGCTCGCCGCCGAACTGCCGGACGCCTCCTGGGGCGTGGCCCCCGACCTCACCCGGCCGGTGGTCCTGATCGACCCCCGGCAGGCGAAGGGCCTGGAGTTCGACACGGTGATCGTGGTCGATCCGGAGGCCGTCCTGGACGGCTCGTCGCGCGGCGTCAACGATCTGTACGTGGCGCTGACGCGTGCGACGCAGCGACTCGGCATCGTACGGAATGTCACCGTCCCGCCCCGGCTCACGTACGAGAGCGCCACCGGCGGGCCCAAGGGGTCGTGAACCCCGCCCCCGGACGGGCACGGTCGTCATGTCCACAACGGGGGAGACATGGGCCGTACGAGAAGTCGCGGGACGCGCGAACGCGTCCGCCGGACCGTCCCCGCCACGGTGGCGGGGACGGTCGCCGTGGCGGCGACGGTCGTCGCGCTCGTGCTGTCCGTCCAGAACGGGGCGGGATGCGACGGCGCGCCCCCGGCCACCCGGCCGGCCTCACACTGCTGAGGCCGGGGGTAGGGGAGGGGGCGGGCCCGGCCGTCAGACCGGCTTCAGCCAGAGCGTCGCCAGCGGCGGCAGCGTCAGCTGGACGCTGGCCGGGCGGCCGTGCGCCGGGACCGCCTCCGGCTTGAGGGTGTCCATGTTGAACACGTCCCCGCCGCCGTAACGCCCCGCGTCCGTGTTGAGGACCTCCGTCCAGCCCGAGATCCCCTCCGGCACACCGATGCGGTACTGGTGCCGCACCACCGGCGAGAAGTTGGCGACCGCGAGCAGCGGGGCGCCCTCGGCGTCGAAGCGCAGAAACGCGAACACGTTGTCCTCCCCGGCGTCGCCCTCCACCCAGGCGAAGCCCCCGGGGTCGGTGTCGCGCTGCCAGAGCGCCGGGGTGCGGCCGTAGACCGCGTTCAGATCGCGCACCAGGTCCCGTACGCCGCGGTGGTCGGCCTCCGCCTCGTAACTCGGGTCCAGCAGCCACCAGTCCGGCCCATGGCTCTCCGACCACTCGGCGCCCTGGGCGAACTCCTGCCCCATGAAGAGGAGTTGCTTGCCCGGATGTGCCCACATGTAGCCGAGATACGCCCGGTGGTTGGCCCGCTGCTGCCACCAGTCGCCGGGCATCTTGGAGACCAACGACCGCTTGCCGTGCACGACTTCGTCGTGCGAGATCGGCAGGACGTAGTTCTCGCTGTACGCGTACACCATCGAGAACGTCATCTCGCCGTGGTGGTACTTGCGGTGCACCGGCTCCTTGGAGACATAGTCCAGGGAGTCGTGCATCCAGCCCATGTTCCACTTCAGACCGAAGCCGAGACCGCCGAAGCCGCCCGGCCCGACATGGTGCGTGGCGCGCGTGACACCGTCCCAGGCCGTGGACTCCTCGGCGATCGTGACGACGCCGGGGCAGCGGCGGTAGACGGTCGCGTTCATCTCCTGGAGGAAGGCGACGGCGTCCAGATTCTCCCGGCCGCCGTGCTCGTTCGGCGTCCACTCGCCGGCCTCGCGCGAGTAGTCGAGATAGAGCATCGAGGCGACCGCGTCGACCCGCAGGCCGTCGATATGGAACTCCTGGCACCAGTACACGGCGTTGGCGACCAGGAAGTTGCGCACCTCGGTACGGCCGAAGTCGAACTCCAGCGTGCCCCAGTCGGGATGCTCGGCGCGCTGCGGGTCCGCGTGCTCGTACAGCGGTCTGCCGTCGAACCGCGCCAGCGCCCACTCGTCCTTCGGGAAGTGCGCGGGCACCCAGTCCACGATCACCCCGATGCCCGCGCGGTGCAGCGTGTCCACCAGGAAGCGGAAGTCGTCGGGCGTGCCCATACGGGAGGTGGGCGCGTAGAAACCGGTGACCTGGTAGCCCCACGAACCGCCGAAGGGATGCTCGGCGACCGGCATCAGCTCGACATGGGTGAAACCGAGATCCTTGACGTACGCCGGGAGTTGCAGGGCGAGTTGACGGTACGTCAGACCCGGTCGCCAGGAGGCGAGATGGACCTCGTAGATGGAGAGCGGGGCCTCGTGCACCGGCAGGTCGCCCCGGTGCGCCATCCACTCCTCGTCGTGCCACACGTGGTGCGCCTCGGTGACGATCGACGCGGTCGACGGCGGCACCTCGGTACGGCGGGCCATCGGGTCGGCGCGCAGCGTGTGCGACCCGTCGGGCCGGGTGATGTCGAACTTGTAGAGCGCGCCCTCGCCGACACCCGGCACGAACAGCTCCCACACGCCGGTCGAGCCGAGCGAGCGCATCGGATAGACCGTGCCGTCCCAGTAGTTGAAGTCACCGCAGACCCGCACCCCCTGCGCGTTCGGCGCCCAGACGGTGAAGCGGGTGCCGGTGACCCCCTCGTGGACCATCGGGCGGGCGCCGAGCGCCTGCCACAGCTCCTCGTGCCGGCCCTCGGCGATGAGATGCAGATCGAGATCGCCGAGCGTGGGCAGGAACCGGTACGGGTCCCGCACCTCGACCTCGTCCACCTCGTCGGCCGTCGCCCCGTAGCGCACCAGCAGTGCGTACTCGGGAATCCGGCGCCACGGCAGCACGCCTGAGAAGAAGCCGTCCCCGTCGTCGTGCAACCGGGCCCGCAGCCCCTCGCCGACGACCGTCACGGCCTTCGCGTACGGCCGCAGCGCGCGCACGACGACGCCGCCCTTGCCGGGGTGGGCGCCGAGCACACCGTGCGGGTCGTGGTGCGAGCCGTGCAGCAGCCGGTGCCGGTCGGATTCGGCGAGCGCCGGCGCGGGCCGTACGACATGGCCGCCGGATCCCTTACGGGGCGTCGCGGCGGCGGACTCCGGGGCGTCGGGCTTCGAGGTGGCCGGCTCCGGGGCGTCGGCCTCCGGGGTGGCTGACCCTGCGGCGGCCGGGTCGGCCGCGGGCGTCCGGGGCGGGGCGGTGTCCGCCTTCGGCGGCTTCGGAGCCTTCGCGGACTTCTCCGCCTTGCCCGCCTTGCCGGTCCTGCCGGACTTCTCGCTTCGCGCGGCCTTCTCGGACTTCCCTTCCTTCGCGGCGGGCCTGGCCTCACCGGCGGGGGCCGGGACGCCGCTGGCGGGGCGACCCGGCCCCGGCTCTGACGGATGATCGGACGGCGGGCGGGCGGTCACGGGAGCTGCCTCCTCGGCGGGACGACGGGGGTCTCGGGGCCGGTGGGCCGGGTGGACCGGCCCACCGGGCTTCGTGTCGGGCTTGGTGTCGGGCGTCGCGGTCGGTGTCAGGGGCGGTGGCCGGCCAGGCGCTGGATCGCCGCCATCGGGACGGGCAGCCAGTCGGGACGGTTCCTGGCCTCGTACAGCACCTCGTACACCGCCTTGTCCGTCTCGTACGCCCGGAGCAGCGCGCCGTTCTTGCGCGGATCGGTGCCCGTCCCCTCCGCGTACCCGTCGCAGTACGCCGACCGGCAGCGCTCCGCCCATTCGGGGCTCCACGGCTCGTGGAAGCGCGCCGCGTAGTCGAACGAGCGGAGCATCCCCGCCACGTCGCGCACGGCGGGCTGCGAGCGGCGCCGTTCGGTCAGGGGTCTGGCCGGTTCGCCCTCGAAGTCGATCAGGGACCATTCGCCGTCCGGGGTCCGCAGCGTCTGCCCGAGATGCAGATCGCCGTGCACCCGCTGCGCCCGGGTGACCCGGCCGCCGCCCGCTCCCGCGTCGCCGCCGGACCGGGCGAGCGCGTCGAAGGCGGTCCGCAGCCCGCCGACGTACGGCAGCAGCGCCGGCACCGCCTGCGCGGTGGCGTCCAGCCGGCCCGACATGGTCTCGGCCAGCTGCGCCGTCTGCCGGGGTCCGAGGGACACGGTCGGCAGCGCGGCGGCGAGCGCGAGATGCACCTCGGCGGTCGCCCGCCCCAGCGCACGCGCCTCGTCGGTGAAGTCGCCGCCGGCGGCCAGCGTGCGCAGGGCGAGCTGCCAGCCGTCCTCGGAGTCCTTCAGATACGGCTGGAGCACCCCGAGCGTCAGCGGCTCCTGCCCGCTCCCGTCACCCGCGCCCCCGGCGCCCACCGCCTCGAACCAGGCGACCGGCGACGGCACCCGCCGGCAGCCCTGGCCCGCGAGGGCGAGCGGCAGTTCCAGATCGGGGTTGGCGCCGGGGAAGACCCGGCGCAGGATCTTGAGGATGTACTCCTCGCCGTACACGACGGAGGAGTTCGACTGTTCGGCGCCGAGCAGGCGCGGCACGAGCCCCGTCGGGATCTCGACGGCCCGGTCGAAGCGCAGTGGTCCCAGCGCGCCGGGGGAGCGCAGCCGCTCCAGCAGCAGGTCGGCGAGGCGCGGGTCGTGCAGCGCCTCGTAGACGACCTGGCCGGTCAGCGGCCCGGAGTCCACGATGCCGATGCGCGCGGCGGTGAGATGCGGCGGCAGGGTGGACCGTACGCCGAGGAGCAGTTGGTAGCAGTCGTCGGTGGGCGGGACCGGGACGGGCGGCGCGTCCAGGTCGGGGGTGGAGCGCTGCTCGACGCGCACCAGCAGATGGAGCAGGCCGGGCCCGGGGCCCGAGGCGGCGGGGGCCATCAGCTCGGTGGCGGTGACGGCGGCGAAGCCCGTGATGGGGCGGCCCTTGCCCGCGAACCAGCGCTGGCGCGGCAGCCATTCGTGGAGCAGTGGTGCGAGTGAGGCGACCAGCTTTGCTGCGGTCGCGGGCGGGAGCGCCGCACCGGGGCGTGGTGAGCTCCGGGTGGATGCAGCCTTCGACATGGCATCGCGTCCTTTCCCCGGGCACACCACAGGATGCGCAGAGTGTCCCGGATTGCGGCAACGGAGTCCGGCTGTGCGGGACGTGTCGGGTGAGGATGGCCCGTACGGACCGTTCGGGCGTTTCCAGCCCGTTCCTACAGACCACTCGATGTCGGGGATGGTGCCCCGTGCGGGGCGGCGGTAACCGACCGCCCCGCAGTTGTTCGTCTTCGGACCAGATGTTCGAGGTCAGGCGGGTCCGGGGTCCTGCCTGAGCCGGAACCAGTAGAAGCCGTGGCCCGCCAGCGTCAGCAGATAGGGCCAGTCGCCGATCGCCGGGAAGCGCACCCCGCCGATCAGCTCCACCGGATGGCGCCCGCTGAACGCCCGCAGATCCAGCTCGGTGGGCTGCGCGAAGCGTGAGAAGTTGTGCACGCAGAGCACCAGGTCGTCGCCGTTGCCGTCCTGCGACGGCGCCTCGCGCAGGAACGCGAGCACCGCCGGGTTCGTCGACGGCAGTTCCGTGTACGAGCCCAGCCCGAAGGCCGGGTTCTGCTTACGGATCTCGATCATGCGGCGGGTCCAGTGCAGCAGCGACGACGGCGACGCCATCGATGCCTCGACGTTCGTGACCTGGTAGCCGTAGACCGGGTCCATGATCGTCGGGAGGTAGAGCCGGCCGGGATCGCAGGACGAGAAGCCCGCGTTACGGTCCGGGGTCCACTGCATCGGGGTCCGTACGGCGTCGCGGTCGCCGAGCCAGATGTTGTCGCCCATCCCGATCTCGTCCCCGTAGTAGAGGATCGGGGAGCCGGGCAGCGACAGCAGCAGAGCGGTGAACAGCTCGATCTGGTTGCGGTCGTTGTCCAGCAGTGAGGCGAGACGGCGCCGGATGCCGATGTTGGCGCGCATCCGTGGATCCTTGGCGTACTCCGCGTACATGTAGTCGCGTTCTTCGTCGGTGACCATTTCGAGGGTCAACTCGTCATGGTTGCGCAGGAAGATGCCCCACTGGCAGCCGGTCGGGATCGCCGGGGTCTTGGACAGGATCTCCGAGACCGGGTAGCGCGACTCGCGCCGTACGGCCATGAAGATCCGCGGCATCACCGGGAAGTGGAACGCCATGTGGCACTCGTCGCCGCCCTTGGCGTAGTCGCCGAAGTAGTCGACGACGTCCTCCGGCCACTGGTTGGCCTCGGCGAGCAGCACGGTGTCCGGGTAGTGCGTGTCGACGATCTCGCGGACCTCGCGCAGCAGGGCATGGGTCGCGGGCAGGTTCTCGCAGTCGGTGCCCTCCTCCTGGTAGAGGTACGGCACGGCGTCGAGGCGGAAGCCGTCGATGCCCAGGTCCAGCCAGAAGCGCAGCGCCGAGATGATCTCGTCGCGGACGGCCGGGTTCTCGTAGTTGAGGTCCGGCTGGTGCGAGAAGAAGCGGTGCCAGTAGTACTGCTTGCGGACCGGGTCGAAGGTCCAGTTGGACGACTCGGTGTCGACGAAGATGATCCGCGCTTCCGGGAACTGCTTGTCGTCGTCGGCCCAGACGTAGTAGTCGCCGTACGGGCCGTCGGGGTCCTTGCGCGATTCCTGGAACCAGTTGTGCTGGTCGCTGGTGTGATTCATGACGAAGTCGATGATCACGCGCATGCCGCGCTGGTGGGCGGCGTCGACGAACTCCACGAAGTCGGCGAGGTCGCCGAATTCGGGCAGGACCGCTGTGTAGTCGGAGACGTCGTAACCGCCGTCTCTCAGCGGGGACTTGAAGAACGGCGGCAGCCAGAGACAGTCGACACCGAGCCACTGGAGATAGTCCAGTTTGGCGGTGATGCCTTTCAGGTCTCCGACGCCGTCGCCGTTGCTGTCCTGGAACGAGCGCACCAGGACCTCGTAGAAGACGGCTCGTTTGAACCAGTCGGGGTCACGGTCCTTCGCGGGAGTGTCCTCGAACATGTCGTGGACGGGCTCATTGATGATCATTGTGTGGGTGACCCTCCGATCGGCGGGGACGGTCGCAGAACGACGATGTGCGCGGGTGTCACACCCGGCTCCAGGCGCACGTAGTTGGCCCTGCCCCAGTGGTAGATCTCGCCGGTGAGCTCGTCGCGCACCGGGGCGGTCTCGTGCCAGTCGAGGCCGAGCCGCGGCATGTCCAACGAGACCGTTGCCTCCTGGGTGTGGTGCGGGTCGAGGTTCACGACGATCAGCACGACGTCCGGGCCCGAGCGCTTGCTGTAGGCGATGACGGCGTCGTTGTCGGCGTGGTGGAAGTGGATGTCGCGCAGCTGCCGCAACGCCGGGTGCCGGCGCCTGATCCGGTTGAGCGCGGTGATGAGCGGGGCGATGGTGCGACCCTCTCGCTCCGCCGATTCCCAGTTCCGGGGGCGCAGCTCGTACTTCTCCGAATTCAGATATTCCTCGCTCCCGGGTTTGACCGGGGCGTTCTCCATGAGTTCATACCCCGCGTAGACGCCCCAGGACGGCACCATCGTCGCGGCGAGCACCGCGCGTACCTCGAATGCCGGACGCCCGCCGTCCTGAAGATAGGCGTGCAGGATGTCGGGCGTGTTGACGAAGAAGTTCGGGCGCATGTACGACGCGGAATCGCCCGACAGTTCGGTGAGGTACTCCGTCAGCTCCTGCTTGGTGTTGCGCCAGGTGAAGTACGTGTACGACTGCTGGAAACCGATCGCGCCCAGGGTGTGCATCATCGCCGGCCGGGTGAACGCCTCGGCCAGGAAGATCACGTCGGGATCGGCGGCGTTGATCTCCGCGATCACCCGTTCCCAGAAGACCACCGGCTTGGTGTGCGGATTGTCGACGCGGAAGATCCGGACGCCGTGGTCCATCCAGTGCCGCAGCACCCGCAGGGTCTCGGCGACCAGTCCGTCCATGTCGCGGTCGAAGGCGATCGGATAGATGTCCTGGTACTTCTTGGGCGGATTCTCCGCGTACGCGATCGTGCCGTCCGCGCGGTGGTGGAACCACTCCGGGTGCTCCTTCACCCAGGGGTGGTCGGGCGAGCACTGGAGGGCGAAGTCCAGCGCGATCTCCATCCGCAGCGACGCGGCCTTCGCCACGAAGGCGTCGAAGTCCTCGATCGTGCCGAGGTCGGGGTGGATCGCGTCGTGGCCGCCGTCCGCCGAGCCGATCGCCCACGGGACGCCGACATCGTCCGGGCCGGGGGTGAGGGTGTTGTTGGGGCCCTTGCGGTGCGCGGTGCCGATGGGGTGGATCGGCGGCAGATAGACGACGTCGAAGCCCATCGCGGCGACGGCCGGCAGCCGCTCGGCGGCGGTCCGAAACGTGCCGCTGACCGGCGGCTTCCCCGGAGTGACGACCGCCCCCTCGGAGCGTGGGAACAGCTCGTACCAGGAGCCGAACAGCGCCCGCTCGCGCTCCACCAGCAGCTTGACCGGCTTCGACGCCGAGACCAGCTCGCGCAGCGGGTGGCGGGACAGGGCGTCGGCGGCCTCCGGGGTGAGGGCGGCGGCGAGCCGGGCGGCGGCGGGGCGGCGCTCGTCGCGCAGCGCGTCCACGGCGGCCAGGACCGCCTCGCGGCCCTCGCGCTTGGGCACACCGGCCGCGGCCCGCTCAAAGAGCGCGGCGCCCTCGGCCAGGACCAGCTCCGTGTCGATCCCGGCCGGGATCTTGATCTCGGCGGCATGGCGCCAGGTGGCGAGCGGATCGCTCCACGCCTCCACCTTGTAGGTCCAGCGGCCCTCGGAGGTGGGGGTGACGTCGGCGCCCCAGCGGTCGGTGCCGGGGGCCAGTTCGCGCATGGGGGTCCAGGGGCCGGGGCGGCCGTCCGGGCCCCGCAGGACGACATTGGCGCCGACTGCGTCGTGGCCCTCACGGAAGACGGTCGCGGTGACCTGGAACGTCTCTCCGCTCACCGCCTTGGCGGGGCGTTTGCCGCAGCTGACGAGAGGGCGGACGTCCAGGACGGGAATGCGACCGATCATGAAATCACCTGGGGGCTGAGCGGGCGTGGCAGGCAGGGCAGGCGGGACAGGTCGAACGGATGGGAGGGTTTTGCCTGACTTTGATGTTATTTGTAGCTGCTCTGATGGTGACTGGCGGGCTGCGGGCATGGCCGCTCCTGTCCGCTTTCACTCTAATAGCGGTGGAAATGGGGTGGAACGAGCGTGCTTGCCGTACGTACCGGATGAGCCTTCCCACGATTTTCGGGTGCACAATCCGCCACTTCGTTAAGTCCTGGGCAACTCTGCCGCCGTGGCCGGAATCGGCCGCATCGCGCGCGAAACGCGGGCGCCCCGTCCTCGCGGGCCGCACGGGCGGCGTCCGCGAGAACGGGGCGGGCTGTGGGGCGCGGGCGCCTCAGCTCGCGTCCGTCGACCAGACCTGCCACGGCTGGCGCGTCACCCACTCGTCCACCGGCGCGGGCTTCACCGCGAGCGCGTCCGCCGCCCGGCCGCCGTCACCCGCCATCAGCAGCGGGTCGTCGCCCGTCGCCATGTAGTGGTAGATACCGGCGACACCGGCCGCCGCCTCCGCCCCCGCGACCTGGGACAGCGCCTGCTCGAAGACCGTCGGGGGCAGCGACAGGTAGCGCACCTCGCGGCCGAGGCCCGTGCCGAACGCCGAAGCCAGCTCGTCGCCGGTCAGCGACTCGGCGCCGCCGATGTCGAAGGTCTCGCCCTCCACACCGTCGACGGTGAGCGCCGCGAAGACCGCCTCCGCGAGGTCCCGGTGCGAGATCCAGGCGGCGGAGCTGTCGCCGGGCAGCGGGTAGGCCAGCACGCCCTCGCTGACCAGCGCGGGGCCGTTCCACGGACTGAACAGATTGTCCAGGTAGACCGGCGGGCGCAGCACCACCAACGGCACACCGCTCGCCCGCAGTTCCTCCTCGGCGATCCGGCGCGTCTCGAAGGCGGCCACATTCGTGGACTGTTCGGGGATCCGGGTGTTGGCGTTGTAGACCAGCCGCCGGATGCCGGCCTCGCGCGCCGCCTCGGCGACATTACGGGCGTACCGCCGCACCTGCTCCGTCCCGTACACCAGCGGCATCACCACCGCGGCGTGCGTCGCGCCCTCCATCAACCGCCGTACGGCGGACGGATCGTCCAGGTCACCGCCCACGAACGAGGCGCCGGGGAGCGGCGGCCGGTCCGCCTCGGCGGCGCGGGTGAGCGTACGGACCCGCTGTCCGCGCTCGGCCAGCAGACGGGCCACGGCACCGCCCTGGAAGCCGGTCGCCCCCACGACGGCGACGCGCATCGGAATCTGATCGGACATGTGTCTGAAGGCCCTTCGATAAGGTGTGTCTGCTGTCGATGACGGCTCGATGACGGCTCTTTCACAAGGCTGGCGGCGGCGGCTTCGGCCGATCAATTAACAAACCGGGGCGGGGGTTGAAGGATCGTCCATGGAACCGATGGAGCCCATCCAGGGCGAAGGTGACGATCTCCTGAGCGAGCTGCTGAAGCCGCTCCGGCTCACGGGGGTCTTCGACAGCCGGTGGCACGTCAGCGCGCCGTGGGCCATCGAGGGCGACGCCGAGCAGAGTTGTGCGATCCTCCACTACATCGTCGAGGGCGCCTGCTGGATCACCGGCGAGGGCCAGACACCGGTGGAACTTCGCGAAGGCGATCTCGCGGTCTTCCCCACCGGCACCGCGCACCGCATCTCCGACCGCCCCGACCGCACCGGCGGACTGCGGCTGGCGGCCGTCCTGCCCGAGCGACTGCCAGGCACCTCGGGCGAGTTGAAGATCGAGGGCGGCGGGCCCGAGAGCCGGCTGCTCTGCGCCGGACTGCACTACGACGCGAGCGCCGCGACCGGTCTGTACACGGCGCTGCCGTGGGCACTGGTCCTCGACCGCACGCAGGTGGACAACGAACCACTGCTCCGCGACACGCTGCGGCTGCTCGCCTCGACGCAGCGCCCCGTCGGCCCCGGCGACCGCCTCATCACACTGCGCGCGTTCGAGATGGCGCTGGTCCTGGCGCTGCGGCCACTGCTGCGCGAGATCGCGGACAACCCGGCGTCGCTGCCGGTGCTGAGTCATCCGGGGATCAGCAGGGCGATGGTGATCATCGCGACGCGGTTCGCCGAGCCGTGGACGATCGAGTCCCTGGCGCGGGAGGTCGGCATGTCCAGGTCGGCCTTCACGGCGGCGTTCCGCGAACTCGTCGGGGAGGCGCCGGCCCGTCATCTGACGGGCCGGCGGATGCAGGAGGCGGCACGGCTGCTGGGCGAGACGTCGCTGCCGCAGTCGGCGGTGCCGCAGCGGGTGGGCTACCGCAGCGCGGTCGGTTTCCATCTTGCGTTTCGCAAGTGGTTCGAGAAGACGCCGGGGGAGTATCGCAACGGTGCGGTGCCCGCGGCGTAGGGGCCGCCGATGTCGCGGTCTGGCCGGTTATTAAGGACCGCTGGACGGTCGTTCATTGCTGACGACGCTTGCGCCAGGAAAGGCTCTCAGGCAGTGGGAGCAGCGTTCCGCGCGTGCTCGGTGTGCCGGGTGGGCGGGGTGTGGGGGGTGTGTGGGGCGCGCCGGGAGTTTCGGGTGTGTTGTGCGTGCCGCTTGAATCGTTTTTATCCGTATCGATGTCCGTGTTTGTGCCCGTGTCCGTGTCCGTATGAGGAGAAGTGTTGACCAGATCGGGTCAGGAGTATCTGGAGTCGCTCCGCGACGGCCGCACGGTGTGGCTGGACGGCGAGCGGGTCGAGGACATCACGCGGCATCCGGCGTTCCGCAACACCGCCGGATCCATCGCCCGGCTCTACGACCTGGCCCACGACTCCGCCCACACTCCGGTACTGACGCGGGACGGCGCGCACCGCGCGTTCGCGGTGCCGCGCGGATACGAGGACCTGGTCGCGCGGCGGCAGGCGTACAAGGTGTGGGCCGAGGCGAGCTACGGCTTCCTCGGGCGTACGCCGGACTACATGGCGGGCGGCGCGGCCGGATTCGCGGCGGCGCCAGGCGTGTTCACCACCGACGGCTTCGACGGCGCGGCGAACGCACTGGCGTACCACCGGCGGCTCGCCGAGGGCGACCTGTACCCGACCTTCACGATCACCAACCCGCAGGGCGCGCGCACCCCGTTCGACGCGGCGGGCGGGACGGCCGACGACGACCCGGTGGTCCGGGTCGTCGCCGAGAAGGACGGCGGGATCGTCGTACGCGGCGCCAAGATGATCGGCACGGCGGCGGTCTTCGGCAACGAGGTCATCGTCGGCACGATCGAGCCCCTGGCGCCGAGGGACGTGGAGCGCGCGGTCTGCTTCTCGATCCCCGTCGACACCCCCGGTCTCAGCTTCGTCTCCCGTGTCTCGTACGAGGGCCGGGCGCGGAGCGTCTTCGACAACCCGCTGTCGGCACGCTTCGACGAGAACGACGCGCTGCTCGTCTGCGACGACGTCTTCGTCCCCTGGGAGTCCGTGCTCACCTACCGGAACGTCGACGCGAGCTTCGGCATGTGGTGGCGGACCCCCGCGTACGTGAACTTCGTGCACCAGGCGGCGACGCGCTTCTGGACCAAGCTCGAATTCCTCGCGGGGATCGCGATCCTGCTGACGAAGTCCAACGGCACCTACGAACTGCCCCCGGTCACCCAGGCGATCGGCCGGCTGCTCGGGAAGGTCGCGCAGGCGAAGGCGTTCGTGCTGGCGGCGGAGGCGAGTTACGAGGAGGTCGACGGCGGGCGCGGCGGGGTGATGCCCGGCAAGGACATCTCGTTCGCGCAGCGCATCATGGCGGGCGAGCTGTATCCGCGGGCCGTCCAGGAGATCAAACTCCTCGCGGGCGGCGGGGTGATCCAACTGCCCGCGTCCGGCGAGGACTTGCTCCACCCGGAACTGGGCCCACTGGTGAACCGCTATCTGCGCACGCCGGGCCAGTCGTCCGAGGACCGGATCAAACTGCTGAAACTGGCCTGGGACGCGCTGGGTTCGGAATTCGCCTCCCGCCACGAACAGTACGAACGCTTCTACCACGGCGCGCCGCACGTCTACCTCATGCAGCAGGCATGGGAGGGCGACACGGCGTCCTGCGAGCGACTGGCCCAGTCATGCCTCGACGGCTACGCGCTCGGCGGTGAACCCGAGGGAACGGGTCCCAGGTGAACGGCGAACGCGACGCACGCGACGAGCGGGACGAGTCGGCCGGGGCGGGACCTGCCGGTCCTGCCGGGTCGGCCGGCCCCGCGGGCCGAGGCGGCTCGTCCCACGCGGACCTCAACGGCTCCTCGCCGACGGGAGACCCGGCGGGCCGGTCCGAGCCGGCGGACCCCGACGGTGCCGCCGGCCTGCCGGTCGACGCCCGTCGTACCGGCCGGGCGGCCGAGGGCGTCGGGCCGGTCGGACTGTCCGGCCTTGGCGGTTCGCCGTCGAGCGGCGGCTCGGCGGTGTCGCCGGGCTCCGGTACGGCCGGGGGGCCTCACGCGCCCGGCCCTGACGGTTCGCCGTCGAGCGGCGGTCCGGTGTTGTCGCCTGGCTCCGGCGCGGCCGGAGGGCCCCAGGCGCCCAACTCCGATGGTGCTGCTGGTCGGGCGGTCGGCGACGCGGGTCTCAACGGTTCGTCGTCCGTCGGGAATGCGGCCGTGCCGTCCGGCTCCGGCGACGGCGCCGACATCGGGTCGGCCGGCCCGTCCACCGTTGGCGGTTCGCCGTCGAGCGAGGGCTCGGCCGTGTCGTCCGGCCCCGGCGGCGGCCCGGCCGATACGGCGGCGGGTGGTCGTGGTCGTTTTGGTCGTACAAGCGGAGAGGCCGGCCTCGGTATGGCCGTTGAGGATCAGGGGCGCCGTGCCGCGCCCCGTTCGGGGGGCCCATCAGCTCCCGGCGCCCCGGGGTTTCGCGCCCCCTGCCCCGGGGCGCCGGGATCGCGGCGGCGGAGTGCCAAGGCGGCACTCGCGCTGCTCGCGTCCACGCAGTTGCTGCTCATCATGGACACCGCGATCATCAACGTCGCCCTGCCGTCCGTCGGGAAGGATCTCGGGTCCGGGTCCGCCGGGCTGTCGTGGGTCGCCAACGCCTTTCTCATCACCTTCGGCGGGCTGCTGCTCCTCGGTGGGCGCGCCGCCGATCTGCTCGGGCACCGGCGGGTGTTCCTCGCGGGGCTCGGGGTGCTCGGCGTGGCCTCCGCCGTCGGCGGGGCCGCCGGGTCCGTGGGGGTGCTCGTCGGGGCCCGCGCCGTCCAGGGCGTCGGCGCCGCGCTCGCCGCCGCCGCCGCGTTCGCCCTGCTCCTGAACCTCTTCCCCGACGGCCCCGACCGCCACAAGGCCCTCGGCGCGTTCGCCGCGATGGGCGGTCTCGGCGGGGTCCTGGGCACCGTACTCGGAGGCGTACTCACCGATCTCCTCGGCTGGCGCTCCACCTTTTGGCTCAACGTCCTCGGCGCGCTCCTCCTCGCCCTTCTCGCGACGCGGCTCCTCGACGGCAACACCCGCAGCGACGAACGCGGCTTCGACATCGGCGGCGCCCTCACCGCGACCGCCGGCCTCGGGCTCATCGCGTACGGCCTGGTCGGCGCCGGTGAGGCGGGCTGGACCAGCGCGCGGACGCTGGGCGTCTTCGCCGTCGGGCTCGCACTTCTCGCGGCGTTCGCCGTTCTGGAGAAACGAATCGCCCACCCCCTCGTGCCGCCCGCCGTCCTGCGGCGTCCCACCCTGCGGCTCGCCAACTGCCTCAGCGCGCTGGCCCAGATGACGCTCTTCCCGATGTTCTTCCTGGTCAGCCTCTACCTTCAGAGCGTCCTCGACCAGACCCCCCTCTACGGCGGGCTCGGCCTGCTCCCCCTGTCCCTCGTCGTCGTCGCCACCGCCCCGCAGACCGGCCGCCTCATCCGCCGCCTCGGTCTGCGGGCCACGATGACCCTCGGCTTCACGCTGCTCTTCGCCGGCATGCTCTGGCTGGGACTCGCGCTCGCCGCCGACGGCACGTTCCTCTCCGCCGTCCTCGCGCCGAGCCTCGTGCTGGGCGCCGCCCTGCCGCTCGTCATGGTCACCACCAACGTCGCCGCGACCGCCGACGCGGCGCCGGGCGAGACCGGACTGGCCTCCGGACTCATCAACACCAGCCAGCAGTTCGGCTCCGTACTCGGCCTGGCCGTACTCGTCGCGGTCGCCACCGCCCGTACCGACGCGCTCGGCGCGACCGGCGCCGCCGACGAGACCGCGGGCTTCCAGGCCGCCCTCCTCGTCGGCGCCTTCTTCGCCGCCTGCGCCGCGCTGCTCACCCTCCGGCTGCGGCTCCCCGCGCCCGCGTCCGCGCCCCCGGACCAGGACCGGGTCGGCGGCGCCCTGGAATAGGCCCAGGAGGAGGAGCGAGTGCGCAGGCGGGGCAGGGCCCGGTCGACGGTCCAGGTCCGGACAGGACCGTGGGGGGATCGCCGCGACGGGGCGAAGGCGCAGCCGGCCGGTCGGGCCGCGCGATCGAGCGCGACCGTGACGGTGCCGGCACGGCGCCGCCCGCCCCGTGTCCCACCACCTACCCGACCCACGCCCGAGGGGGGCACTTCCATGACGTTGTACGACCTTGTCGCGCCCGCGATCGAGGCGCGCTACGAGCCGCGCTACCGCATAGCCGGCATACGCGCGGCCGATCCGCTGGGCGCCGACGCGATAGTCGCCGCCGTACCCGCGATGAACCGGGACGCGGACATCCCCGCGCTCACCGTCGCCCTGCGCACGCTCGTCCCCGATCCCGACCGCACCGCCTCGCTGAGCGTGGTCGACGCGCTCGCCGCCGTACGCGACCTCGGTCTGCTCCTCGGCTCGCTGAAGCGGCACGGTGTCGAACCGCTCGCCGCCGTCCCCGAGGCCCTGCCCGTCCTTCAGGAACTGGGCCACCGCACCGACATGGTGCCGCGCGACACCGTGCACCACTACACGACGTGGAATCCGCTCGGCGACCGCCAGCGCATGTACACCGGCGAGCAGATGGAGGGGCACCTCCAGAACGCGGTACGGATGGTCTTCCCCGCGCTCGTCGCCGCGCTCGACTCCTGCGACGAGCTGGCCGGACTGGAGCCGTACGACCCCCGCTTCGCCGACGCGCTCGACCGTACGGGGCAGCACGTCCAGGCCATGGTCGACTCCATCGACTTCACCGTCGCGCAGGTGTCGCCGGAGTTCTTCGCCCGCGGGCTGCGGCCGTACTTCGAGGAGGTCGACGTCGCGGGCCGCGACTATCTGGGCCCGGCGGCGGCGCAAGTGCCGCTGTGGCTGGTCGATCTGACGCTGTGGCAGAGCGACCGGAGCAGTCCGGAGTACGACGCCTTCCTCGACGAGTCGGTGCTCTACAGCCTGCCGTCGTGGCGGGCCTTCCACGCGGCGCACCGGGGCTCGACGTCCGCCGTGAGCAAGTTGTCCGCCGCGATCAGCTGGGAGTCGACGGCGCGGCTGCCACCGGTGCTGGCGGCGTCGGCGGTGTCGGCGGCGCGGGTGCTGCGGATACTCAAGACGTTCCGGGCCAGACACATCGGTATCGCGCGCAAGGCGTACAGCGACGAGCTGCGCCTGTACGACGCGGGCAGCGGGGGCGCGCCGATCGCGCTGCTGCGGTCGGTGCTGGATCTGACGCGGGACAACGAGACGTTGGTGCGGCACGCGAATGTGCGGATGCACGCGCCCGCGCCGGCGCGGGCCTCGGCGCAGCAGGCGCAGGTGCAGGCGCAGCCGCAGGCACCCGGGTCCTCGCCGTCGGCCGCACCGTCGGTCTCGTCGCCGGTCTCACCGCTTCGCGAGAGGAGACTCACCCCATGACTCACATCATGATCGCGGGCGGTGGCATAGCCGGCCTCACCGCCGCCCTGGCCCTGCACGCCGCCGGCTTCGACCGGATCACCGTCGTGGAGGCGGCCCGGGAGATCCAGCCGCTGGGCGCCGGGCTGAACATCATGCCCAACGCCGTACGCGAACTCGACGCGCTCGGGCTGCTCGGCCGGCTCGACGAGTGCGCCGTACGCACCGGTGAACTGCGCTACTACCACCGGAGCGGCGGGCTGATCTCCCGCGAGCCGCGCGGCCTGGCGGCCGGCTACCGGTGGCCGCAGCTGTCCATCCACCGAGGTGACCTCCAGCGGGTGCTCGCCGACGCGGTACGCGAACGGCTCGGCAGCGACGCGGTGGTCGCCGGCGTCCGGGTCGGCGGCCTGGAGACCGCTCCCGACGGTCGCGCGCGCGTGCTCCTCGCGCATCGCGACGGGCGGGGCCGGGGCGGGGGCGCCTCGATGGAGCCGGACGTGCTGATCGGCGCGGACGGTATCCGCTCGGCGGTACGGGCCGCGCTGAACCCCGGCGAGGGCGAGCCGCCGTGGAACGGCATGCTGGTCTGGCGCGGTGTCTCACGGGTCCCCGCGCAGCGGGCGGCCACGTTCATGTTCATCGCGGGTGACGACCGGCAGAAGGCCGTGGTCTACCCGATGACGCACCCGGCCGGGGCCGGCAGGGTCGGCGGGGCCGGCGGGCGGGACCGGGACGTCCTGGTCAACTGGGCGCTGGCGATGCCCGCGGCGGAGGTGGCCGGGGCGGAGCGCGGCGACTGGAACCGGCCGGTGCCGGTCGCGAAGTTCGCGCACCACTACGCGGGCTGGGAGTTCGACGGCGTCAGCCTCCCCGAGGTCCTGGCCGCCGCCGACGGGGCGTTCGAGTATCCGATGGTGGACCGCGAACCGCTGGCGCGGTGGACCCACGGCCGTACGACGCTGATCGGCGACGCGGCGCACGCGATGTACCCGATCGGTTCGAACGGCGCGACGCAGTCGATCGTCGACGCCCGCGCGCTGGCCCACGCGCTGGCGACGCACCCGGACCGCTCGGAGGCCCTGACGGCGTACGAGAGGGAACGCCGCCCGGCGATGACGGAGCTCCAACTCGCCAACCGCCAACAGGGCCCGGAGGTCGTCATCACCCTGGCCCACACCCGCGCCCCCGACGGCTTCACGGACATCGCGGACGTGATCCCCCCGTCGGAACTGGCGGAGATAGCGGCACGCTACGCCTCGACGGGCGCGTTCGACCCGGAATCGGTGAACGCGGGCTCCCCGTACGAGGTACCCACCCCGGCCCCCGGCTGACGCCCCCCGCTGGGTAAGGGGCCCGCTGCCGCCCCGGCCCCTTCCCGGCGGGCCGGCGACGGTCCCCGAACCGGACGGCTGCTCGTTCGCCCGCCCGCCCGCGACGAGGCACGTCCCCTTCGGCCGGAGGCCGCTGCCGCCCGTGCGCAGTTCTCCGACGGCCGGCTGACGCCCACGCATGGGTCCGGCCGGTCCCGCCGCTGTGCACGGCGCCGTGCGATCGGGCAGCGGTGGGCAGCCTCAGCCGCAGTTCGTTCCCCTCGGCCGGCGGCCGGTGCCGCCCCGTGCCCCGGGCCGGCCGAGCCTCCGACGGCGTCACGTCGCGGCGTACGGCTGCGTGTAACCGTTCGGCCGATGACGGCCCGTCGGCCCGTCGGGCGACTCTGTCGCGGACCGCTGCCGGATTCCGTGCCGCCGCGCCGCCGCCCCCGGCGCCCGCCCGGCGCGTGGTCGGTGGGCGACGGGCGACCCCGGTCCGCGCCCCGGCTCCCTCCCGCGCGCCCCTCGGGCGGGCGGCGGGCCGTGCGGCGGCAGTGCCCGGCCCTCGCGCCGACGTCTCCCCGGCTGCCGCTGCCTGGGCTTCGGCCGGTTCTGCGGGGGCTTGGCGCGTGGGTCCGGCGTCGGGCCGGTGTGGGGGCCGGGTTCGGGGCCGGTCGGCGGCTCGCCGCCCCGGCCGGAGGTCACCCCGCGCAATTCCGTTGAGCCGTGTGCGCTCGTGCGCCGTCGATGGCGGCGGGGCGTCGGCGATACCGTCAGGGTGATGGCGGGGTGCACAGCGTGGTGTGGTCCGTCGGTCCGGATGTCCCCTGCGAAGGTGGAACACGTGAAGGCAATCCGTCGATTCACCGTGCGCCCCGTCCTGCCCGAACCTCTGCGACCACTCAGCGGCCTCGCGCGCAATCTGCGCTGGTCCTGGCACCCCGAGACCCGTGAACTCTTCGAGGCCGTCGATCCCGACGGCTGGGCCGCCGCCGGGCGGGATCCGGTGCGGCTGCTCGGGGCCGTGTCCGCCACCCGGCTGGCGGAGCTGGCCGGGGACCGGGGGTTTCTCGAACGGCTGGCCGCCGTCGACGCCGACCTGGCGGAGTATCTGGGCGGCAGCCGCTGGTACCAGGAACAGAGCGGCCAGGGCGGCGGCGCCGAACTGCCCGCCGCCGTCGCGTACTTCTCGCCCGAGTTCGGCGTCACCGCCGCCCTGCCCCAGTACTCCGGCGGTCTCGGCATCCTCGCCGGTGACCATCTCAAGGCCGCCAGCGACCTCGGCGTACCGCTCATCGGCGTCGGGCTGCTCTACCGGCACGGCTACTTCCGCCAGTCCCTGTCCCGTGACGGCTGGCAGCAGGAGCACTATCCCGTCCTCGATCCGAACGAGCTGCCGCTCAGCCTCCTCAGGGAGGAGGACGGCACACCCAGCCGGGTCGCGCTCACGCTGCCCGGCGGGCGCTCGCTGCGCGCGTGCGTCTGGCAGGCGCGCGTCGGCCGTGTGCCGCTGCTGCTGCTCGACTCGGACATAGAGGACAACGGGCCGACGGAGCGCGAGGTGACCGACCGTCTCTACGGCGGCGGCAGCGAGCACCGGCTGCTCCAGGAGATGCTGCTCGGCATCGGCGGCGTGCGCGCAGTCCGTACGTACTGCCGGCTCTCCGGTCACCCCGAGCCCGAGGTCTTCCACACGAACGAGGGCCACGCCGGCTTCCAGGGGCTGGAACGCATCCGTGAACTCAGCGACACGGGGCTCGGGTTCGACACCGCGCTGGAGGCCGTCCGGGGCGGCACCGTGTTCACCACCCACACCCCCGTGCCGGCCGGCATCGACCGGTTCGACCGCGAACTCGTCGCCCGCCACTTCGGCGAGGACGGTGTTCTGCCCGGTGTCCCCACCGACCAGGTCCTGGCCCTCGGCAGGGAGACCTTTCCCGGCGGCGAGCCGAACCTGTTCAACATGGCCGCCATGGGTCTGCGTCTCGCGCAGCGCGCCAACGGTGTCTCCACCCTGCACGGCGCGGTCAGCCGGCAGATGTTCGCCGGGCTCTGGCCGGGCTTCGACCCGCAGGACGTACCGATCACCTCGGTGACCAACGGTGTGCACGCCCCCACCTGGGTCGCACCCGAGATCGCGGCGCTCGGCGCCGGCGGCGCGAGCGAGGCGCCGGACGCCGACCTCTGGGGCGTACGGCGCGCCCTGCGCGAGCAGTTGGTGCACGAGGTACGGGACCGGCTGCGCGCCTCCTGGCACCAGCGCGGCGCGGCCGACGCCGAACTGGGCTGGATCGACGGGGTCCTCGACCCCGACATCCTGACCATCGGCTTCGCCCGGCGCGTCCCCTCGTACAAGCGCCTCACGCTGATGCTGCGTGACCGCGAGCGGCTGACGGAGCTGCTGCTCCACCCGGAGCGGCCGATCCAGATCGTCGTCGCGGGCAAGGCGCACCCGGCGGACGACGGCGGCAAGCGGCTGGTGCAGGAGCTGGTGAAGTTCGCCGACGACCCGCGCGTGCGGCACCGCATCGTCTTCCTGCCCGACTACGGGATGGCGATGGCGCAGAAGCTCTATCCGGGCTGCGACGTCTGGCTCAACAATCCGCTGCGCCCGCTGGAGGCGTGCGGCACCAGCGGGATGAAGGCCGCGCTCAACGGGTGCCTCAACCTGTCGGTGCTGGACGGCTGGTGGGACGAGTGGTTCGAGCCGGACTTCGGCTGGGCCATCCCGACGGCCGACGGTTCGGCGTCCGACGAGGACCGGCGCGACATCCTGGAGGCGAACGCCCTCTACGCGCTGATCGAGGACCGCGTCGCGCCCCGTTTCTACGACCGTACGGAATCGGGCGCCGAGGCACTGCCCGGACGCTGGATCGAGATGGTCCGGCGCACCATGACCACGCTCGGCCCGAAGGTGCTCGCCGACCGGATGGTGCGTGAGTACGTGGAGCGGCTGTACGCGCCCGCCGCCCACGCCCACCGCGCGCTGGACACCGCGACGGCGCGGGAGTTGGCCGGCTGGAAGAACCAGGTCAGGGCCGCCTGGCCGGGGGTCGCCGTCGACCACGTGGAGGCCGTGTCAGCGACCACGGCGGGCGGCAGCGCCGAGTTGGGCGCGACCCTCGTCCTGAATGTGCGGGTCACCCTCGGGCAGCTCCGTCCCGACGACGTGGAGGTGCAGGCCGTCGCCGGCCG
Organism: Streptomyces sp. NPDC006643; assembly: GCF_042870175.1. Lineage (NCBI taxonomy): Bacteria > Bacillati > Actinomycetota > Actinomycetes > Kitasatosporales > Streptomycetaceae > Streptomyces > Streptomyces sp. NPDC006643. Next base: position 208,473 of record NZ_JBIAHA010000003.1, read on the forward strand.
GGTGGGGTCCGACGACACGATCGCCGACGCGCAGATCTTCCCGCTGAAACCGGCGGGCGGGCCTGATCAGGCGGGCCGTTGGGTGTACGAGGGGCCGCTGGCCCTGGATCGTACGGGGCCGTTCGGCTACACCGTCCGGGTGCTGCCCACGCATCCGATGCTCGCCGCCGCCGATCTCGGCCTTGTCGCGCTGCCGACCGAGGCGACGGGGGAGGCCGGGGGCGTACTGATGCGCTGAGCGCTGCTCCCGGGGCCCGGTGGACACCGTCCGCCGGGCCCTTCGGCGTCTCCGCCAAGTCCATTGGTACATACCTTGACGTGTTCATGCGATGGCCTTAAATTCCTCACTCAACCAGGGTTCACAACTCCGCCTGTTGTTCATGTGGATGAACGGAGTTGAGGAACACCCCCCAACCGGAAGGCACCCCCATGCGCCCCGGAGTCATCCCCAGAGCCATCCCCAGAATCCTCGGCCTGTCCGCCGCGCTCGCCGGGCTGATCGGCGCGGCCTTCATGGCTCCCGCGACGGCCGGCGACCGGGCGGCCACCACCGCGCCCACCACGGCGTCCCGCTCCGCGGACGCACCGTCAGCCGCAGTCGCCGCCCCCGCGACCTTCACCCACCCCGGCGTCGGCGTCAGCCGCCCCCAACTCGACTTCGTACGCGGCAGGGTGCAGGCCAACGCCGCGCCGTGGAAGGCCGCGTACGACCAGATGATGGGGAGCAAGTACGCCTCCCTGTCCCGGGTGCCCAAGCCCCGCGCGGTCGTGGAGTGCGGCTCGTACTCCAACCCCAACAACGGCTGCACGGACGAGCGTGAGGACGCGATAGCGGCGTACACCACCGCGCTCGCCTGGTACATCACCCGGGACGACCGCTACGCCAAGAAGTCCATCGAGCTGATGGACGCCTGGTCCAACACGATCCGCGACCACACCAACAGCAACGCGCCGCTCCAGACCGCGTGGGCCGGCTCGTCGTGGCCCAAGGCCGCCGAGATCATCAAGTACACGTACACCAGCTGGCCCAACTCCGGCCGCTTCTCCACCATGTTGCGGAACGTGTATCTGCCGGAGATCATCAACGGCTCAAACTCCAACGGCAATTGGGAGTTGAGCATGAACGAGGCCGCGATCGGCATCGCGGTCCACCTGGAGGACAAGGCCGCCTACGACAAGACCGTGGGCCGCTTCCGCAACCGGGTCCCCGCGTTCATCTATCTGCCCTCCGACGGGGCGCTGCCCCGGACCGTGCCCGGCAGCGGACTCGACACCCGCGACGAGATCATCGGCTACTGGCACAACCAGTCCACCTTCATGCAGGGACTCGCGCAGGAGACCTGCCGCGACCTGACCCACACCGGTTACGGCCTCTCGGCCATCTCGCACGTCGCGGAGACCAGCCGGATCCAGGGCCAGGACCTCTACCCGGAGGTGGGCGACCGGCTGCGGCACGCGTTCGGGCTGCACACCAAGTACCAGAACGGCGAGCCCGTACCCGGCAACCTCTGCGGAGGCAGCCTGAAGGACAACCTCGGACCGATCAGCGAGGTCGCCTTCAACGCGCTGGGCAACCGGCTGGGCAACGCGATGTCGAACACCCAGCAGTACACGGAGCGGATGCGCCCCCAGGGCACGAACAACCTGTTCGTCGCCTGGGAGACGCTGACCCACGCGAACAACCCCGCCTGACCGCACGGCGGTTGACACCGGATGTGTCCGGACGTGTCCGGATGGGGCCCTGGCGTACCGTCAGGGTCCTATCCACTTCCCGGTCGTGTAGTCGTACCCGTGCACCCGGCCGGCCGCCGCACTCGTACGGAACGGCTTGCCGCCGTCGTCGATGCGGGTGACGCCCGTACGGTTCCCCGCCGACCAGCGCACCTCCAGATACCAGTCGCAGTCGCAGCCGCTGGTGCTCGCGTCGACCTTCACGACGAGCGGTTCGCTCGACGTCACCTGATAGGGCAACTTGGGCGCGGGCAGCGGCCCCTCCTCGCTCCCGCCGTCGACCGGGCGCACGATCGGCCGCGACGCGTCGAGGTCCACGGTGAACACGGCCGGGGTGATCGCGCCGCCGCAGCCGCTGCTCATCTCGTACGCGTTCCAGTCGAGCGGCGCCCGCCGCCCCACCACCCGGGCGAACAACTCCTGGACGACGACGGGCCCCACGCCGGCCGCCGCGCGCATCGTGGCCTGTGTGAGCGTCGACTTGCCGTGCACCGCGCCGAGCGCCGTCGCCCACTGCCGCGCGTCCTGGGAGTTGGGCGGCGGCGGTACGGCGGCGGGGGCACGGTTGATCAGATACGTGTGGTCGCAGGCCGACTGCCACTTGTGGCTGTCCGCGCTCCACTCCAGCGCCTTCGTGTTGCCCGCGTCGCCGTCGGGCTTGTCCTCGGACCCCTGTCCGGCCTCGGCACCGCTGCCGCCGCCGGCACCGGCTTCCGTCTTGCCGGAGCCGACGGAACCGGACGGTGACGCCTTCGGGCCGCCGCCGGACTTCGAGGGGCTCGCCGACGCCGACGGGCCTTTCGGGCGCGCGGACGGTGAGCGTGAGTCCGGTGGTCCGTCCGGGCCGAGATCGGAGAGGCGCGGTGCGCTGTTGTCGGTGCGTGAGTCGGAGTTCCCGAGATCGGCCGCGATGACGACGGTGCCGCCGAGGACCGTGACGACGGCGAGCGCGGCGCCGACGATCTGGCGGCGGCGCAGCCGGGAGGCGCGGGGGCGGGACATGGGCGGGGCCGCGGGGCCGGCGGGCGGCGGATCGGGGTCGTCGTCGTCCGTGACGTCGTCGGCCGGGGCGTCGGCCGGGGCGTCGAAGTCCGGGGCCGGGTCGAAGCTCACGGTCCGTTCCGGTTCCGGTTTCTGCTCCGGCTCTGCCGCGCGTACGGTCTCCGGCTCCTCCGCGCGTACGGTCTCCGCCTCGCGTACGGCCTCCGGCTCACGTACGGGCTCAGGTTCCGTGACCGCGACCGGGTCCGTCTCCTCGCCCTCCTCCGTACGCGCCGAGTGCGCCCGCAGCCACAGCCGGTGCAGCTCCACGCGCTCGGCCGCCGTCGCGCCGACCACCCGTGCCAGCCGCTCCACGGGCGCGTACTCGACGGGCAGCGCGTGCCCGTGGCAGTAGCGGTGGAGGGTCGAGGCGCCGAGGTGGAGTTGGGTGGCGAGCGAGCCGTAACTGCGGTCGGTTCTCTCCTTGAGTGCGCGCAGACGCTTCGCGAACTCCGCCGTCTCCGCCGGGACCTGCTCCGACCGGCCCATTCCCCGTCCCCCTGCCGCCTACCGCCCGCCACGTCGTTCCGCGGCCATTCCAGGCGCTTGTCGTTTTCCCAGGCCAGGGTACGCGTACGCGTTCCATGCGTTCCGCGATTCCCCAGGTTGTTGCCGTCGGATCGAGACACCGACCAGTCTGGGATCACCGGCCGATCAAGCCGGTGCGAACAGCACGACCAAGCACGACCAGGGGGATCCACTTCATGACCGCAGGCAGAAACACGAGAGACGGCACGCCGCGGCGGGCGCTGCCCGGGACCACGACCGCCGCGCTCGCCGGCGCACTCACCGTGGTCTCGACCGCGGCGCTCGCCGCCGCACTCGCGCTCTCGGCGTCCGGCAGCGTCCAGGCCGCGCCGCAGGCGACCACCACACCAGGCTTTCTCGCGGCGAAGGACATGCCGCAGGCCGCGGGCAACTTCTGGATCGCTGGCGACATCACCGCCGGCGCCCCGGAGTCGGACCCGTTCTGCCTGGAGAAGGTGCTGCCCGCCACGGGCACGACCTGGCACCGCATGTTCGGCACCGATCTCGAAACCGAGGGCGCGCAGGTGAGCGTCCGGGCGACGAGCGACGCGGCGGCCCGGAAGCTGGCCGCGTCGGCCGAGACGGCCATAGCGGCCTGCGCCGCCGACTGGCTGCGCGCCACCCCGGGTGGCACCGCCTCGTGGCAGGACTACGGGCGGCTTCCCGTCGAGGAGGGCGCGCGGGTCATCGGCGTCGCCACCTCGGTTCCGGATTCCGGCGTCAACGTACGGCTGCTGGGCATCGGCCGGGACGGCGACACCGTCACGATCGTCACGTGGAACCAGCTGGGGGATCTGGACCGCGCGCCGGTCGCGGCGTTCAAGAAGACCACCACCACGGCCGTACAGAAGCTCCGCTAGGAGCCGAGGCCGAGGTGGAGGGCGCGGGCGACGGGGGAAGCGGCGCTCGGGCCGGAGGATTGGTGACAGTGCGGGAGCGGGGGAGCCGTCGCGGCGTGGTCAGCGACGGTGGGTCTCCGCACTGTTCACATTGACCACGATTCTCCGGTCCGTGAGCTGGTCGTCTGTGACACAGAGCCGGTGGACGGACATCGCGAGGCACTTCTTGACCGGGAGTGCGCGCGGAAGTCCCCGCCGGCCGGTTCCCGGCCCACCCCTTCGGGCGCGCCTTCGAGGGGGTGGGCCGGGAATTCGCGTCGTCAGCCGCCCTGACGACGAAGAGCCGCCCGGGTCCTCAGGACCCGGGCGGCTCTCTGTCGGTTCAGCGCGTCATCGCCTCGTGGCGACGCCCAAGACTCACGTCTCAAGGCTCACAGCGGCCGGCTGACGGCTCACGTCTCAAGGGAACGTGAGCTTCACGCTGTTGATACGTCCGGTGTCCTGCGCGGCGACATCCTGGACCCGCAATTTCCAGGCGCCGTTGGCAGTCTCGGACGAGGCGTTCACGGTGTACGTCTCCACGACGTTGTCCGCCGAGTCACCGCTGCTCGAAGGCTTCAGCGGATAGACCGTCCCGTCCGGGGCGATCAGATCGACGACCAGGTCACCGCGCCAGGTGTGCGTGATGTCCACGCCGACCGGGAGGGCGGCGGGCGCGTTGCCCGTACGGCCGGTGACGTTGACGGTCGAGGTGACCGCCGCGCCGTTGTCCGGGATCGCGACGGTCCCGGTGTTCTCGAAGACCGTGCCACTGCTGCCGCCGGGGCGGGTGCCGACGGCGATGCCGGCCCACGCGTCGGCGACCGACTTGTACTCGGCGCTCGACGTGCCGTACAGCTCACCGGCGACCGCGAGCGTGCCGGTGCGGGCCGCCGCGTAGTTGGTGGTCGAGGTGAACTTCGTGGCGAGGGCCTTGAACCAGATCTGCTCCGCCTTCGCCCGGCCGATGCCGGTCACCGGCAGCCCGTCGGACGTCGCCGAGTTGTAGCTGACGCCGTTGATGGTCTTGGCGCCGCTGCCCTCGGAGAGCAGGTAGAAGAAGTGGTTCGCCGGACCCGACGAGTAGTGGACGTCGACGCCGCCGATGCCCGAGTACCAGTAGTCCTTGGACGCGCCGTCCTTGCTCGGTTTGTCCATGTACCGCAACGGCGTGCCGTTGCCGTTGATGTCGATCTTCTCGCCGATCAGGTAGTCGCCCACGTCCTGCGCGTTGTTGGCGTTGAACTCGACGGCCGCGGCGAAGATGTCCGAGGTCGCCTCGTTGAGACCGCCGGACTCACCGCTGTAGACGAGGCCCGCCGTGTTGGCGGTGACGCCGTGCGACATCTCGTGCGCTGCCACGTCGATGGACGTCAGCGGCTTGGCGTTGCCCGCGCCGTCGCCGTACGTCATGCAGAAGCAGCTGTCCTGCCAGAAGGCGTTGACGTAGTTGTTGCCGTAGTGCACGCGGGAGTACGCGCCGACGCCGTCGCCCCTGATGCCGGTGCGGCCGTGCACGTTCTTGAAGTAGTCCCAGGTGAGCGCGGCACCGAAGTGCGCGTCGGCGCCGGCGGTCTCCGCGTTGGACGCGGCGCCGTTGCCCCAGATGTCGTCCGGGCCCGAGAAGAGGGTGCCAGTGCCCGAGGAGCCGCGGTTCAGGTTGTACGTCTTGTGGTTGCCCCGGCCCGTGTCGGTCAGCGTGAACGACGGGGCGGTGCCCAGGGTGACCTGGCCGCTGTACTGGGTGTTGCCCGTGCCCTCGTGCACGGCCTGCCACTCGTAGAGCTTCTCGCCGGTGGCGGCGTCGGTGACGACGTGCAGCTCGTTGGGCGTGCCGCCCTTCTGGAAGCCGCCGACGACCGTCTCGTACGCGAGGGTCGGCCTGTCGTCCGCCAGCCAGACGACCTTGCGCGGAGCGCGTTCGGTCGCGGTCTTCGTCGAGCCCTCGGCCTTCGCCGCGGACAGCGCCTGCTTGGTGGCGGCGGCGGCCGGCACGTCGGCGTTGGTCTCGACGGACTTGAGGGCCGCCTTGGAGGCCTTGCTGACCCCTTCGGTGGCGCCCGCCTTCGTGGTGGCGACGACGAGGTCACCGCCGAGGACGGGGAGGCCGGCGTAGGTGCGCTCGTAGCGGGTGTGCGTGGTGCCGTCACGGTCCTGGACGACATCGCGTACGACGAGCTTCTCCTCGGCGCCGAGGCCGAGTTCGTCGGCCGTGGCCGCCTTGGTGGCGTTGGCCTCGCGTATCAGCTCGGCGCGCTGGGCGGGCGAGAGGGCCTTGGGGAGCGCGCCGGGGTCGGCCTTGCCGGCGACCGGTGCCGAGGGTGCCGAGTCGGGGGCGGCGGCGGCGCTGCCGGCCTGGACTCCGACGGCGAGAAGAGCGGTGACAGCGATCAGAGCGCCGGTCGCGGTGATGCGGCGGCTGGGCGTGGGTCTCACGCGAACTCCTTCTGCGAGGGGGGTACCGGACCACGCTCGGGTGGGCGGCCCGGACAGTGCAGGGCAACGCAGGAGCAAGGTGGAGCACGAGCTGAGCTGCGGTGCACGAGATGAGGAGCAGTGGTGCACGAGATGCGAAGCAGTGGTGCTCAGAACGGAGGAAGAGTCGCAGGAATCCGGCTTGCCTGTCAGGAGCGCGTCAACAAGTTGGCCGGAAATCGTCCGCTGCGCGAAGTCCCGTGTTCGTTAAGCGAAATCTGCGGCGCTGTTGCGGCGGTGTTACGCGGGCGTACGCCGGGCGGCCGTGATGATCTGCCGACTCGCGTCGGTCAGCGGCCCGTGGTCCGGTTCGCCGTGAAAAACCGCGAACACGGGTCAGGCCGTCGCCGCGACGTCGAACTCGCGCTCCCGGGACGTGGATTCGCGATCACCCGGAATCCACTCGATGTCCAATTCCGGTCAGGGGCGTGGCCGAGGTGATGCCGACGCCGTCCAGGTCGACCGTCGGCCGGGTGCGCGGCAACCGCCGAAGCGGGGCATATGCCCCGGACGAGGGTGTACGAATGTTCCCACAACGGGCGTTGGTGGGACACCGTATTCCGGTCCGGCGACCCGCCCCGCTCCCGTACAGTCCTTGGCGCCAACGCTCCGTCAGGGCCGCCGAGCACAGCGGCCGACCAGGAGAGGAACCCATGGAGCCCGAAGCCACCGCCGATCCCCTCGCGCACGTACCCGGCACGGGACGGCCCCTTCCCGAAGCCGATCCCGAACTCCTGCGGCGTTGGCGGTCGCAGGGGGGTGAACTGGTCGAGCTGCTGACCGAGGTGCGCGCGCGGTGGGGCGGTGTCGCCGCGTTCCGCCTCGGGCCGGCCCCCACCGTTCTCGTCACCGACCCGGCGGCCGTCCAGCAGGTACTCGCCCGGTATCCGGACCGGTACGTCAAGCGCTCCCACCGGGCCCGGCTGCTGATCGGCGACGGCGTCCTCGCCGCCACAGGCGCCGCGTGGAAGTCTCAACGGCGGCTGTTGCAGTCCCAGTTCACCGGCCCCGGCATGCGCCGCTACGAGCAGCGGATCACCGGGGCCGCCCGGACCACCGCCGCGCGCTGGGCGGAGTACGCCCGTACCGGGCAGAGCTTCGACGTCGGGCGGGAGATGCGGCGCTTCGCCCTGGACGCCATCTGGCGCGCCCTCACCGGCTACGCCCTCGACGACGGCACCGAGCGTGAACTGGACGCCGTGGCCGCCGTGGCGACCGCCCTCCCCACCCTGCCCGCCGATGTCACCGGCTCCCACGACGCCGTCGCCGCCGATCTCGCCCGGATCGACGCGGTCGCCCGGAACGCGGTCGAGGCCGCGCGCGGCGGGGCGGCCGGTCCGGACGGCCCCGGTCTGCTGCATGTGCTGACGGACGCCGCCGCCGAGCGCCCCGAGTACACCGACCGGCTGATCCGCGACGAGATGGTCACCCTGATGGTGGCCGGGCACGAGACCACCGCCACCACCCTGAGCTGGCTTTATCTGCTTCTCGACCAGCACCCGGCCGCCCGTGAACAGGCCCTGGCCGCCGGCGGCGAGGGCACGGAGCAGCGCCGCCAGGCCGTCCAGGCACTGGTCCACGAGACGCTCCGGCTCTACCCGTCCGCCTGGATGCTGCCCCGTCACGCCACCGAGGACGACACCCTCGCCGGATACGCCGTCGAGGCGGGCACCGACATCCTGGTCTGCCCGTACCTCACGCACCGCGACCCCGAACTGTGGCCCGATCCGGAGCACTTCGACCCCCGGCGGTTCACCGCCCCCGACGGCCGGCCAGCCCACCCGGGCGCCTACTTCCCCTTCGGTATCGGTCCCCGCGCCTGCCTCGGACTGCAATTCGCGCTCCGCGAATCGACCGTCCTCCTCGAACACCTGCTGCCCGCCCACACCGTGAACTTCTCCGCCACCCCGGCCAAGGCGGTGTATGGCATCACGGTCCGCCCGGACGGCCCCACTCGCGCGACGCTGACGCCGCCGCGCCGACGCTGAAGTGCGGGGCCGGTGAGGCCGAACCGTCCCGGCGCTTCCGGCACCGGCTCGGCCATGACGCCGCGGATCCTGGGACCCGTGGCATCAGGCCAGGCTGTCCCGCCACGCCCGGTGCAGGCCCGCGAACCGGCCGACGCCGCCGATCAGTTCGGCCGGGGAGCCGTCCTCCACGACGCGGCCGTGCTCCATCACCAGGACCCGGTCCGCGATCTCCACCGTCGACAGACGGTGCGCGATCACCACCGCCGTACGGCCGGCCAGGACCGTGTCCATCGCCCGCTGCACGGCGCGCTCGCCAGGGATGTCGAGGGAGCTGGTCGCCTCGTCCAGGATCAGTACGGAGGGGTCGGCCAGCAGCGCGCGGGCGAAGGCCACCAACTGGCGCTGGCCCGCCGAGATCCGGCCGCCCCGCTTCCGTACGTCCGTGTCGTACCCCTCCGGCAGCCGGCTGATGAAGTCGTGCGCGCCGATCGCCTTCGCCGCGCGCTCGATGTCGTCGCGCGAGGCGTCGGGACGGCCGATCGCGATGTTCTCCGCGACCGTGCCGGAGAAGAGGAACGCCTCCTGGGTCACCATCACGACACCGCGCCGCAGTTCGGGGGTATCCAGGTCCCGCAGATCGGTGCCGTCGAGCAGGACGCGGCCCTCGGTGGGGTCGTAGAACCGGGCCAGCAGCTTCGCCAGCGTCGACTTGCCCGCGCCCGTCGAACCGACGACGGCGACCGTCTGGCCGGCCGGGAGCGTCAGATCGAAGCGCGGCAGGACCTCGCCGCCCGTACGGTACGAGAAGCTGACCGAGTCGAACACGACCTCCCGGCCCGGCTGTCCGCCCGTCAGCTCCGGCAGCCGGCGCGGGGACGCGGCCTCCGGCACGGACGGCGTCTGGGCCAGCAGGCCCGCGATCTTCTCCAGCGAGGCGGCGGCCGACTGGTAGGAGTTGAGGAACATCCCGAGCCGGTCGATCGGGTCGTACAGCCTCCGCAGGAACAGCACCGACGCGGCCAGCACCCCGAGGGCCAGCGTGCCGTCCGCCACCCGGAAGGCGCCCCACAGCACGATCCCGGCGACCGCGACGTTCGCGGTGAGCCGTGAACCGATCACATAGCGCGCCATTTCGAGGATCGCGTCGCCGTTGGTGCGTTCGTGGTGGTGGTTGAGCGCGTGGAAGTCGGCGTCGTTGGCGCGCTCGCGGCGGAACGCGCGCACCGGCCTGATGCCGTTCATCGTCTCCGCGAACTTCACGATGACCGCCGCGATGGCGGTGGAGCGCTTGCCGAAGATGGCGCCGGCCCGGTGCTGGTACAGCCGCACCAGCGCGTACAGCGGTACGAAGGAGAGCACCGCGAGCCCGCCGATGCCGAGGTCCAAGTAGAGCAGCATCGCCGAGATGTAGACGAACGCGAGGATGACCCCGATCAGCTCCTGGAGCCCTTCGGCGAGCAGTTCGCGCAGCGACTCGACGTCCGTGGTCGAGCGGGAGATCAGCCGTCCCGAGGTGTAGCGCTCGTGGAAGTCCACGCTCAGCGCCTGGGCGTGGCGGAAGATCCGGCCGCGCAGATCGAGGAGCACGTCCTGGTTGACGCGGGCCGACGCGCGGATGAAGGCGTACTGGAAGACGCCGGCCCCGGCCGCGCAGAACAGATAACCGACGGCGACCGCGATCAGCGGGCCGTTGTCGTCGGCCCGGAAGGCGGGCACACCACGGTCGATGGCGTACGCGACGAGCAGCGGACCGGCCTGGACGGCGGCTTGCTGGAGGAGCAGGAACAGCGCGGCGACGACGACCTTGCCGCGCCGGGCGCGCAGCAGCGACCGGAGCAGCGCGCCGGTCGCACCGGGTGGCGCGGGCAGCGCGTCCTGGGCGAAGGGGTCGTCGTCCGAGGGCGCGTTGTCACTCCCGGCCGCCTTCGACCCCTGCACGGCGGGTGCGTGGACGGGGAGGTGGTCGCCGCCGGACGGCTTTGCGCCTACGGTGGGCGCCGCGCCGTACCCACCGGTGCCGGGACCCGGGTCCACCTGGGTGAGCGTGTCGGTGACGGTTCCCGCGTCGGCGGCGTGTTCGGCGCCGTGCGCGCCCGTACCCCCGCCCGTACCCCCGCCCGTACCGGCGCCCGTATCCCCGCCGTCGTCCGGTCCCGGCGCGCCGTCGCTCGTGGTCGTCGGTGACGACGTCATCGCATGCTCCCCTCGACGGCTTCCGCCGCCACGTCGCCTCCGGTCTCCGGCGCGGCCCCACCCTCCGCGGCCTCGCCCTCCGCGTCCGCCCCCGACATCAGCCACGCGTACTCCGCGTTGTCCCGCAGCAGTTCGTGGTGTGTGCCCACCGCCGTGATCCGGCCGTCCGAGAGCAGCGCCACCCGGTCCGCCAGCATCACCGTCGACGGCCGGTGCGCCACGACCAGCGCCGTCGTCTCCTCCAGCACGCGGCGCAGGGCCGCCTCCACCAGCGCCTCCGTATGGACGTCGAGCGCGGACAGCGGATCGTCGAGCACCAGGAAGCGCGGTCTGCCGACCACCGCACGCGCCAGCGCCAGCCGCTGCCGCTGGCCGCCGGAGAGGCTGAGCCCCTGCTCGCCGACCTCCGTGCGCACCCCCTGCGGCAGATCCTTCACGAAGTCGGCCTGCGCCACGTCCAGCGCCCGCGACAGGGCGGCCTCGTCGGCGCTCTCGGCGCCCATCCGGACGTTCTCCCCGACGGTCGCCGAGAAGAGGGTCGGTTCCTCGAAGGCCACGGACACCAGCTCACGCAGCCGCTGCCGGGGCATCCGTGTGATGTCCTCGCCGTCGAGCGTGATCCGGCCGCCCGTCACCTCGTGCAGCCGGGGCACCAGCGCGGTGAGCGTCGTCTTCCCGGAGCCCGTCGCGCCGACGAGGGCCATGGTCTCGCCGGACCTGATGTGCAGGTCCACCCCTGTCAGTACGGGCACGGACCCCGCCTCCGCGTCGGGATACCGGAACGACACCCCCTCGAAGCGCAGCCCGTCCGACCCGGCGCCCGTGTCCGCCGCCGGCCCGGCCGTGTCCGCCGTCTCCTCCTCGGCGTCCATCACCTCGAAGTACCGCTCCGTCGCCGTCGCCGACTCCTGGCTCATCGCCAGCAGGAAGCCGATCGACTCCACCGGCCAGCGCAGCGCCAGCGCCGTCGACAGGAAGGCGACCAGCGTGCCGGTCGACAGATGCCCGTCGGCGACCTGGACCGTGCCGAGCACCAGCGCCGCGCCGATCGCCACCTCGGGGATGACCATGATCAGCGCCCAGATGCCCGCCAGCAGCCGGGCCTTGCCCAGCTCCGTACCGCGCAGCCGCTCCGCGAGCGCCCGGAACGCCAGGGCCTGACTGCGGTGCCTGCCGAAGCCCTTCACGATCCGTACGCCGAGAACGCTCTCCTCGACCACCGTGGTCAGATCGCCCACCTGGTCCTGCGCCTTGCGCGCCACCAGTGAGTACTTCGCCTCGAAGACCGAACACAGGACGACCAGCGGCACCACGGGCGCCAGCAGCACCAGCCCCAGCGTCCACTCCTGCATCAGCAGAATCAGGAACCCGACCAGGATCGTCGTCCCGTTCACCAGCAGGAAGGTCAGCGGAAAGGCCAGAAACATCCGCAGCAGCATCAGGTCCGTCGTACCGCGCGACAGCAACTGACCCGAGGGCCAGCGGTCGTGGAAGGCGATCGGCAACCGCTGGAGGTGCCGGTAGAGATCGGCCCGCATCGCCGCCTCGACCCCCGCCAGCGGCCTCGCCACCAGCCACCGCCGGAAGCCGAACAGGCACGCCTCCAGGATCCCGAGCAGCAGCAGATACAGCGCGCCCAGCCAGATGCCGCCCTTGTCGCCGTCCGCGATCGGACCGTCGACCATCCACTTCAGCACGAGGGGGATGACCAGGCCCAGACACGAGGCCAGCACCGCGACGAACGCCGCGCTGAACAGGCGCACGCGCACCGGCCGTACGTACGGCCAGAGCCTGAGCAGCGAGCGCACGACGGAGCGGTCCCGGACGGCTGAGCTGTCCTTGGTCGGTACATCTTCGGAGGTCGACATCAGGGGCGAGCCTACGTTTCACCTCTGACACTGCCCACCGATTTCCGGCTGACGTGGGCATCGGCCGATCGGTCGCGACGGTGGGCATCAACCGATCGGTTGATCACAGGTCGAGCGCGATGGCCGATGCCGCTCCCGGCCGTTCGGGGAGATGCTGCCCGCATGGCGATTATCGAAGTCAACGGCCTGCGCAAGGCCTACGGGGGAAAGCCCGCCGTCGACGGTGTCGACTTCACCGTCGAAGAAGGCGAGATTTTCGGGATCCTCGGTCCCAACGGTGCGGGCAAGACGACGACCGTCGAATGCGTCGAAGGGCTCAGGACCCCCGACTCCGGCACCGTCCGGGTGGCGGGACTCGACCCGGTCCGCGACCACCAGCAGGTCACCGCTCTCCTCGGCGCACAGCTCCAGGAGAGCGAACTCCAGCCGAAGCTGACGGTGCGCGAGGCATTGGAGCTGTACGCCGCCTTCTATCCGAAGCCCGCCGACTGGCGTCCGCTCGCCGCCCGCCTCGGACTTGAGGCGAAGCTCTCGACGCGCTTCGCGAAGCTCTCCGGCGGCCAGAAGCAGCGGCTGTTCATCGCGCTGGCCCTGATCGGCGGCCCCCGGGTGGTCGTACTCGACGAGCTGACCACCGGCCTCGACCCGCGCGCCCGGCGCGACACCTGGAGCCTGATCGAGGAGATCCGCGACTCCGGGGTGACGGTGCTGCTGGTCACCCACTTCATGGAGGAGGCACAGCGCCTCTGCGACCGGATCGCCGTGATCGACCGGGGGAAGGTCGCCGCGCTCGACACCCCGTCCGGGCTGATCGCGCGGTCCTCCGCGACCACCGTCATCTCCTTCACCCCGTCGCGGCCCCTGGGCGACGAGGACCTGGCCGGGCTGCCGGGCGCGGTGTCCGTGGGGACACAGGGCGACCGGCTCGTCATCAACGGCACCGACGACACCGTCAACGCGGTCATCACCCTGCTCGCCCGGCTCCGCGTCACCGCGCACCAGCTCCGGGTCACCGAGGCGACGCTGGACGACGCGTTCCTGGACCTGACGGAGAACGACACCGGGGCCGCCCCGTCCGTTGCGACCACGCCCGCCACCACCGAGAGGGTCTGACATGGCCTCCGCCGCCACCGCCGTCCTCAAGACCGAGGCGCGCCTGCTGACCCGCGAGCCCGGGGTGCTCTTCTGGCTCGTCGCCTTCCCGACCCTCCTGATGGTGATCATCGGGCTGATCCCCGGTTACCAGGACGCCGACCCCGACCTCGGCGGCCGGCGGGTCATCGACCTGTACGTCCCCGTCGCCTCCCTGCTCGCCCTGATCGTGGGCGGACTCCAGGCCATGCCGCCGATCCTGATCGGCTACCGCGAGCGCGGCATCCTGCGCCGTATGTCCACCACGCCCGTGCGGCCCGCCACGCTGCTCACCTCGCAGATCGTCCTGCTGGGCGCCGGCGCGCTCGCCTCGTCCGCGCTGGTGATCGCCGTCGGCAGGATCGCCTTCGGGGTGGCGCTGCCGGGGCAGCTCGCCGGATATCTCCTGGCGCTGGCCCTCGCGACGGCCGGCGCCCTGGCCATGGGCGGCCTGGTCTGCGCGATCTCGCCCACCCAGCGGGCGGGCCAGGCGATCGGCTCCGCGCTGTTCTTCCCGTCGATGTTCACCGCGGGGGTGTGGCTGCCCGTCCAGACGATGCCCGACCTGCTGCGGGACATCGTCAGCTACTCGCCCATGGGCGCCGCGTCCGAGGCCCTCGACGCCGCGATGCTCGGTGGCCGGCCGCACTGGGTGGACCTGGGCGTGATGGCGCTGTGGGCGCTCGTGCTGACCGCGGGCGCCGCCCGCTGGTTCCGCTGGGAGTGACCTGCTTCGGGCGGGAGATCCCCGTCCCCGGCCCCCGCCGGAGGCCGCGGAGGGAGGGGCACACTGTGGGGATGACGACGGCCGGGTCGGCGAGCGTGCCGAAATCCGTGGAGGAGCGGTGGGAGCAGTTCCACCGGCGGGGCCCGTACGCCCTGCTGGCACTGTCCACCGTGATCTCCGCCCTCAGCGTGGACGCCTTCGGCATGACCCGCACGGAGGTGTGTCTGACCGGCGCGCTGGTGGTCGTCGCCGCCGCGCTCCAGCTCTGGTGGGACCTGACCTGGAACGTCAGGACGCTGCGCCGGCGGGAGCCGTCGGCGGCCGGTCTCGTCTACTACGCGGTGCGGACCGTGGTCGCGTTCGTCCTCACCTGGCTCAACCCGCTCTTCGCGATCTACGCCATCCTCGGCTACTTCGACAGCGGCCATCTCCTGCCCGAGCGCGCCGTCCGGGCGGGACTGCTCGTATACGCGGTCATCATGGCGGGCTCGCAGTCCGGCGGCCTGCCGCCCGAGGACATCCTCCAATGGGCCCTGTTCGCCGGGCTCCTGCTGCTGAACGGCTCCCTCACCCTCGTCTTCGCCCATCTCGGCCGCCAGGAGTCCGAGATCGCCGCCGAGCGCGCCGCGACCATCACCCAGCTCGAACAGGCCAACGCCCGCCTCGAACAGGCCCTGGCGGAGAACGCCGGCCTGCACGCCCAACTCCTCGTCCAGGCCAGGGAGGCGGGCGTCGCCGACGAGCGGCGCAGGCTCGCCGCCGAGATCCACGACACCATCGCCCAGGGGCTGACCGGCATCATCGCCCAGCTCCAGGTGGTCACCGCCACCTCCGACCCGGAGCTGGCCCGCGAGCATCTGACCCGGGCCGCCGCCCTCGCCCGCCACAGTCTCGGCGAGGCCCGCCGCTCGGTACGGAACCTCGGCCCGGCCGCCCTGGACCACGACACCCTCGCCGAGGCCCTGACGAAGACCGTCGCCGACTGGGCCGAACGCACCGGCGTGGACGCCCGGTTCACCGTCACCGGCACCGAGGAACCCCTGCACGACGAGGTCGCCGCCACCCTGCTGCGCATCGCCGAGGAGGCCCTCGCCAACACCGCCAAGCACGCCGCCGCCCGCCGGACCGGCGTCACCCTGTCGTACATGGGCGACGAGATCACTCTCGACGTACGGGACGACGGGCGCGGCTTCGACCCGCTCGTGCTGCGCCCGCGCTCCGGCGCGAATGGCTTCGGGCTCGACGGCATGCGGGCCCGCGCGGAGCGCATCGCGGGCACCGTGACCGTCGAGTCCGAGGAGGGCGGCGGCGGTACGGCGGTCTCGGCCCGCGTACCTTTGGTACGCCATGCCTGAGCGGACCATCACCCTGATCGTCGTCGACGACCATCCCGTCGTACGGGACGGTCTGCGCGGCATGTTCGAATCGGCCGAAGGCTTCGAGGTGCTGGGCGAGGCGTCCGGCGGTGTCGAGGGCGTCGAGCTGGCCCTGCGGCTGGACCCGGACGTCGTCCTGATGGACCTGCGGATGCCGCAGGGCGGCGGCGTCGCCGCCATCGCGGCGCTGACCGGGCACCGGGCCCGCGCCAAGGTCCTCGTCCTCACCACGTACGACACGGACTCCGACACCATCCCCGCCATCGAGGCGGGCGCCACCGGCTATCTCCTCAAGGACGCGCCCCGAGAGGAGCTGTTCACGGCGGTACGGGCGGCGGCCGAGGGACGTACGGTCCTGTCGCCCGCCGTCGCGTCCCGGCTCGTCTCCCGCGTCCGTACGCCCGCCGCCGGCAACGAAGCCCTCTCGGCGCGCGAGCGCGAGGTCCTCGAACTCGTCGCGCGGGGCACGTCCAACCGGGAGATCGCCGCCGAGCTGTTCATCAGCGAGGCGACGGTGAAGACCCATCTCACCCACATCTACGGCAAGTTGGGTGTGAAGGACCGGGCGGCGGCGGTCGCCGTCGGATACGACCGCAAGATCCTCGGCTGAGCCGGCCCCCTCCGTCGGCCTCTTTACGTAGGGGGCCGGGGCTCACTCCCGTACCCGCACCAGCAGCACCGCCCGCGCGGGCACCGTCGTCACCGTCCCCCCGTCGAGCACCGTCCCCGGCTCCTCGTCCTGGTCCTCCGACGAGGTGTCGACCACCAGCTCGTACGACCGCGCCCACGGGGGACCGGGCAGCGCGAACTCCACCGGGTCCGGGCCCGAGTGCAGCACCGCCAGGAAGCTGTCGTCGGTGATCTTCTCCCCGCGCGCGTCACGCCCGGGGATGTCGCGCCCCGACAGGAACAGCGCGAGCGTCGACGCGGGCGCGTACCAGTCCCGCTCCGTCATCTCCTTCCCGTCCGGCCGGAACCACGCCAGGTCCCGCAGCCCGTCGGGCGCCTGCGCCCGGCCGGAGAAGAACGCGCGGCGGCGCAGCACCGGATGGGCGTGCCGCAGCGCCAGCAGGCGCCTGGTGAGCCGGTGCAGGCCGTCCGGGCCCGGCTGTGCGAGGAGTGACCAGTCGAGCCAGCTGGTCTCGTTGTCCTGGCAGTACGCGTTGTTGCTGCCGCCCTGCGTACGGCCCAGCTCGTCGCCCGCGACGAGCATCGGCACACCGGTCGACAGCAGCAGGGTGGTGAGCAGATTGCGCGACTGGCGCCGCCGCAGCGCGTTGACCTCGGGGTCGTCGGTCTCGCCCTCCACGCCGCAGTTCCACGCGCGGTTGTCGTCCGTGCCGTCCCGGTTGCCCTCGCCGTTGGCCTCGTTGTGCTTGTGCTCGTAACTGACCAGGTCGCGCAGTGTGAAGCCGTCGTGCGCGGTGACGAAGTTGACGGAGGCGTACGGCCGCCGGCCGCCCCACGCGTACAGGTCGCTCGATCCGGACAGCCGGTAGCCCAGATCCCGTACGTCGGGGGTGGCGCCCCGCCAGAAGTCGCGTACGGCGTCCCGGTAGCGGTCGTTCCACTCCGTCCACAGCGGCGGGAAGGCCCCCACCTGGTAGCCGCCGTCGCCGACGTCCCACGGCTCGGCGATGAGCTTCACGCGCCGCAGCACCGGGTCCTGCGCGATCACCGCGAG
The DNA here is from genome assembly GCF_042870175.1 of Streptomyces sp. NPDC006643. Lineage (NCBI taxonomy): Bacteria > Bacillati > Actinomycetota > Actinomycetes > Kitasatosporales > Streptomycetaceae > Streptomyces > Streptomyces sp. NPDC006643. The sequence goes on from NZ_JBIAHA010000003.1 coordinate 226,075, forward strand.
GAACGGCGACAGCATGTCGACGTCGTGCATGGAGCGGGCGAGGGCCGCCGCCAGGTCGAAGCGGAAACCGTCGACGCCCATCTCGGTCACCCAGTACCGCAGCGAGTCCGTGATCAGCCGCAGCACCTGCGGCTGGACGACGTCGAGGGTGTTGCCGCAGCCCGTGTAGTCGGCGTACCGGCGGGCGTCGGGCTGGAGCCGGTAGTAGCCGCGGTTGTCTATGCCGCGCAGCGACAGCGTCGGGCCGAGCTCGCCCGCCTCCGCCGTGTGGTTGTAGACGACGTCGAGGATGACCTCGATCCCGGCGTCGTGCAGGGCGCGCACCATCCGCTTGAACTCCTCGACCTGCTGGCCCCGGGTGCCGCCGGCGGCGTAGCCGGCGTGCGGGGCGAAGTAGCCGATGGAGTTGTAGCCCCAGTAGTTGCGCAGCCCGCGCCGCAGCAGATGGTCCTCGTGGGCGAACTGGTGCACCGGCAGCAGCTCGACCGCGGTCACCCCGAGCCGCAGCAGATGGTCGATCGCCGCCGGGTGGGCGAGGCCCGCGTACGTGCCGCGCAGCTCGTCCGGGATGCCCGGGTGGCGCATGGTGAAGCCGCGTACGTGCAGCTCGTAGATGACCGTGTCCGCCCAGGGCGTCTTGGGGCGCCGGTCGTCGGCCCACTCGTCGTCGGGGGCGTCGTCGTGGACGACGACGCCCTTGGGGACGTACGGCGCCGAGTCGTGCTCGTCGCGCACCGTGTCGGCCACCTGCCCCTGCGGCCAGTCGCGCACATGGCCGTACACCTCGGGCGGCAGCCGGAAGTCGCCGTCGACGGCGCGGGCGTACGGGTCGAGCAGCAGCTTCGCCGGATTCCACCGGGCGCCCGTCCAGGGGTCCCAGCGGCCGTGGACCCGGAAGCCGTACCGCTGCCCGGGTCGTACGTCGGGGACGAAGCCGTGCCAGATCTCGTGCGTCAGTTCCGTCAGCGGCAGACGGGTCTCCACCACCCCGCCTCCTACAGAGGGCGCGGCTCCGTTGCCTCCTCCTACAGAGGCCGCGGCGCCGTTGCTCCCTTCCACTGAGGGCGCGTCGTCGAAGAGGCACAGCTCCACGGCCTCGGCGCCGCCCGCCCACAGGGCGAAGTTCGTCCCGGCGACCCCGTCGGGGCCCACCCGGAAGCGCGCCCCCAGCGGCGTCGGCGCCCCCGGCCACACCTGCGGCGGGGGAGCGGCGGAGGCCGCCTCCCCGACGGCCTCCGCCCCGCTGACCTCGCGTCCCTCGCCTTTCCCGACCGGATCTCTCACGTGATCCATCATCGGATCCGGGACCGGTTCCCGCACTGTCTCCTGCTCGGCTGCGCTCGCCACCTGTCAGGCCTCCCGGCTCTTCGGCCCCGCGCATCCGGCAGCCGTGGCGTCCCGGCCCTGGCTGCTCCCGCGTGGTCTCCCAGCAGTTCTGCCCGCCGGAAGGCCCGCACTCACGTTTCCCGGTGAGGGGGGTCGTCGTTGGGCGGGTCGTGACACACGTACTGAAGCGGGCAGGGACCGGCGTGGCCGCCGCCCTGACATGGGCAGGACTGATCGCGGGAGCGGCCGGACTGACGGGCTGCACCGTCGGCGAGACCTTCACCGAAAGCAAGTCCCCGGCACCCGGGGACACGATCCGGATCAGCCCCGAGGACGGGGCCAAGGACATCAAGCGCGGCGACCGGATCGAGGTGAGGGTCCCGGACGGCCGGCTGGAGCGGGTCGATGTCGCGCAGGTCGAGAACGCGCAGCGCACGGAGCTGCCGGGCCGGATCTCCGACGACGGGCAGGTGTGGACGCCCGAGGCGGGTGCGAACGTCGTGCTCGCCGCGAAGTACAGCGTCGACGTGGTCGCCGTGGACGGCGCGGGCCGCCGCTCGGCCCGCCACTCGACCTTCACCACCGCCGTGCCGAAGCATCGTTTCATCGGCTACTTCAAGCCCGAGAACCGCTCGACCGTCGGCACCGGCATGATCGTCTCCTTCGACTTCAACCGGAAGATCGAGAACCGCGCCGCCGTCCAGCGCGCCATCCAGGTCACGTCGGACCCGCCGGTCGAGATCGTCGGGCACTGGTTCGGCAGCCGGCGCCTGGACTTCCGGCCCCGCGAGTACTGGAAGCCGGGCACCCGGGTCAGCGTCGACCTGCGGCTGCGGGACGTACAGGCGGCGCCGGGGGTCTTCGGCATCCAGGAGAAGAAGGTCGCCTTCACGGTCGGCCGCTCGCAGGTGTCCCTGGTCGATGCCGAGAAGCACACCATGGAGGTACGGCGCGACGGCGCGCTCGTCTCGACGGTGCCGATCACGGCCGGGGCGCCCAAGACCACGACGTACAACGGGAAGATGGTCGTCACCGAGCTGTACGACGTGACGCGGATGAACGGCGCCACGGTGGGCTTCGGCGGTGAGTACGACATCAAGGACGTGCCGCACGCGCTGCGGCTGACGACGTCGGGGACCTTCCTGCACGGCAACTACTGGGCCCCGCCCGACACCTTCGGGTCGGCCAACGTCAGCCATGGGTGCGTCGGCCTGCGGGACGTCAAGGGCGGCAGCTCCGACACCCCGGCGGGCTGGTTCTTCGACAGGACGCTCGTCGGCGATGTCGTGGAAGTGGTCAACTCACCGGACAGGACGGTCGATCCGGACAACGGACTGAGCGGCTGGAACCTCGACTGGCAGAAGTGGAAGGCGGGTTCCGCGGTCGCCCGCTGACGGCGAGGAGTCGTACCGATCCCCTCACACCCACCCTCACCTGCGTGACCGTCCCTGATTCCGGCAGACGTTGGAACGGAACAGTGACAATCCCGGGGAGTCCGGGACGGCCTGCGGTGTGATTATCTAGCGCCGTGCGCGCGAGCAAAGCGCGCGGGGGTGTGGAGCCCGGTCGTGCGTTGTTCGCACCCGGCTCCGAGGCCGTGGTGGGACCCGGCCGTGTGAGGGGAGACGACCATTGAACGGGCAGCCGGTATCGGGGGCATCGGCGCGAGTCGGCCGTGGACGGGGCAGAGGGCTGACGGCGTTCGCGCTGGGGAGCCTGCTGCTGTTCGTGACGGCGTGCGGCGGGGGCGGCGACTCCGCCGCGGGCGGTGAGGGCAAGGGCGGCGAGAAGGGCGGCAAGGTCGAGAACGCCGCCTCGCAGGCCGTCGTGACGATCGCGCCCAAGGACGGTGCGAAGTCGGTCGCGACGAGCGGCGCGCTCAAGATAGGCGCGAGCAAGGGCAAGTTGACGACCGTCACCGTCGAGGACAGCAAGGGCAACGCGGTCGACGGCAAGATCGCCGCCGACGGCACGGCCTGGGAGCCGTCCCGGCACCTGGCCGGTGCCACCAAGTACACGGTCCACGCGATAGCCAAGGACTCCGAGGGCCGGGTGTCGGCGAAGGACACCACCTTCACCACCCTCGTACCGAAGAACACCTTCATCGGCCACTACACGCCCGAGGACGGCTCGACGGTCGGTGTCGGCATGCCGGTCTCGCTCAACTTCACCCGGGGGATCACCGATCCCGAGGCCGTGGAGAAGGCCATCAAGGTGACCGCCGAGCCGTCGGTCCCCGTCGAGCCCCACTGGTTCGGCAACGACCGGCTCGACTTCCGCCCCGAGAAGTACTGGGCCGCGGGCACGAAGGTGACCGTGGAGCTGAACCTCGACGGTGTCGAGGGACGGCCCGGGGTGTACGGCGAGCAGTCCAAGACCGTCAAGTTCACCATCGGCCGCTCCATGGTCTCCACGGTCGACGCCAAGGCCAAGACGATGAAGGTCGTCAAGGACGGCAGGGAGATCAAGAAGATCAACATCACGGCCGGCGCACCGTCGACCACGACGTACAACGGCCAGATGGTCATCAGCGAGAAGCACAAGGTGACGCGGATGAACGGCGCCACCGTGGGCTTCGGCGGTGAGTACGACATCAAGGACGTACCGCACGCGATGCGGCTGTCCACGTCGGGCACCTTCATCCACGGCAACTACTGGGCGTCCGCCGGGACGTTCGGCTCCGCCAACGTCAGCCACGGGTGCGTCGGACTGCGCGACGTCCGGGGCGGCTACGACAAGAACATGCCGTCCGCGTGGTTCTACGACCGGTCGATCATCGGCGACGTGGTGATCGTGAAGAACTCCAACGACAAGAACATCGCCCCGGACAACGGCCTCAACGGCTGGAACATGTCCTGGGCCGAGTGGACGAAGTAGCTCACCGGGAGACTTGAGGGCCCGGCGTACCCCGACCGACGGGGTACGCCGGGCCCTTCCGCGCGCCACGCCCTAATCTGCCTCCTATGTCATCTGCGAACGCGTCACCATCGTCATCCCCGTCATCGTCGTCGTCGTCCGGGGCGTCCTCGTCGTCCTCGTCGTCCGCGGCGTCCGTGCGTCTTGAGGTCGCCGACGGCGTCGGCACCATCCGGCTCGACCGTCCGCCCATGAACGCGCTGAACATCGCGATCCAGGACCGGCTGCGCGAACTCGCCGCCGAGGCCGGCCGCCGCGACGACGTCCGGGCCGTGATCCTCTACGGCGGCGAGAAGGTGTTCGCCGCCGGCGCGGACATCAAGGAGATGCGCGACATGGACCACGCGGCGATGGTCGTACGCTCCCGGGAACTCCAGGAGTCGTTCACCGCCGTGGCGCGCATCCCCAAGCCCGTCGTCGCCGCCGTCACCGGCTACGCGCTGGGCGGGGGCTGCGAGTTGGCGCTCTGCGCCGACTTCCGGATCGCCGCCGACGACGCGAAACTCGGCCAGCCCGAGATCCTGCTCGGGCTGATCCCGGGCGCGGGCGGCACCCAGCGGCTCGCCCGTCTGATCGGCCCCTCCAAGGCCAAGGACCTCATCTTCACCGGCCGTCAGGTGAAGGCGCCCGAGGCGCTCGCGCTGGGGCTCGTCGACCGTGTCGTACCGGCGGCCGAGGTCTACGAGCAGGCGCACGCCTGGGCCACGCGGCTCGCCCAGGGGCCCGCCCTCGCGCTGCGGGCGGCCAAGGAGACCGTGGACGCGGGGCTGGAGACGGATCTGGAGACGGGACTCGCGCTCGAACGCACCTGGTTCGCGGGCCTGTTCGCCACCGAGGACCGCGAGCGCGGCATGCGCAGCTTCGTGGAGGAGGGGCCGGGCAAGGCCAAGTTCCGCTGAACGCGCCCCGGTTGGACAGCGGACGCGCGTGCGTCAACCTCGTGCCCGGCTCAGCTCCGCCTTAAAGGAGCCTTAAGGCGGAGCTGTCGATCACGTCCGGTGATCACCCGTGCGTGACGTGTTATCGCAGATCAGAGTGGGTAAGGGAGGCGGCTCCCTGCCAGGGGCATATGCCGAACCCGCCTACCGGGGTGGACCGTTCGGGGGTGCGGATTCCCCCGGAACGCCCCCGAGAGCCCGCCTGGGCAGCCATGATGGACACATGGCGGGCCTTGAGGGTGTCGAACAACCGCGGCACGGCGGCGACGCGACCGTTACGCGACTGACTCCGGCCGTCGAGGACGAACAGGCGCGCGGAGTGCTCGAACTGTTCGGCAATCCGACGGAGGGGGAGGTCCGGCTGGCCTCCCGCCCCGAGTCCGCCCTCGCGGCGCGCAGACTCACCCACATCGTCGTACTGCGCCAGTGGGCACTGCCCCCGCAGATGGCCGAGCACGCGGTGCTGCTCGTCTCCGAACTCGTCGGCAACGCCGTACGGCACACCGGCGCGCGGGTCTTCGGACTGCGGATGCTGCGCCGCCGGGGCTGGATCCGCATCGAGGTCAGGGACCCCTCGCGCGGCCTGCCGTGTCTGCTGCCGGTGCGCGAGATGGACACCAGCGGGCGGGGGCTGTTCCTGGTGGACAAGCTCTCGGACCGGTGGGGCGTGGATCTGCTGCCGCGCGGCAAGACCACCTGGTTCGAGATGCGGGTCTCCGACCGCCATCCCTGATCCGGCCGCTGTCCCTGAGTCCGGCGCCGTACCCGATCCCACCGCGGCCCATGAACCGGCCCGGAGGCTCGGACCATCGGCGGGCTGCCGCCGAGACGGTTCAGGTGTGCCGATAATCTGACTCCTGTCAGTAGGGCACAAGAAGGGGTGGAAACAGTGGCGGACAACGAAGAGGCGCGCAAGGCGTTCGACCGTTTCGACGCGGACAGCGACGGGCTGATCACGGCGTCGGAGTACAAGAGCGCGATGGCGCAGCTCGGCGACTTCCATGTCACGGAGACCGTGGCCCAGGCCGTGATCAACGCCCACGACTCCAACAACGACGGCCTCCTCACCTTCGAGGAATTCCTGGCCTCCCGCGCCAAGGGCTAGGCCATAGTCAGATCGGAGCCGGGCGAGGCGGCGGCCCCGTCGCGCGCGGGCGCGCGCGAGGCGGGCGCCAGGGGCGTGGTCGTCGGCGTCGGTGGCGCGGTGCTGGCGCTGCTCGTCGTGCTGTACGGCGCGGGCCTCGCCTCGCGCGGCACCGGCGAGCTGCGCATCCCCGCCGCCGGCACCACCTCCCTGCTGCGCGCCGTGGTCTTCACCGCGCTCGCGCTGCACCTCGGTGAACTGGCCGGTGCCGCCCTCGCCCGCACCGGCCCGCTGCCCCGCTCCCTCGCGCTGCCCGCCGCGCTCGCCGGGGCCGCCGCGTCCGCCGGGCAGATCGTGGTCCTCGCGGTCGTCAGCGACCTCGACATCCCGGCGACGTACGGCACCCGCGAGGGCGGCCTGCTGCTCGTCATGGCCAACGGCTTCCTGCTCGCCGCCGGCTGCGCCGGTGCCGGCCGCCCGCGCTGGGCGCTCGTCCCGCTGGCCGGGGTGATCCTCGCGGAGGCGCTGCGCGCGCACCCGGAGCCGTACACACCGGAATGGGGCACCGCCCTCACGGTCGTCCATCTGACCGCCGCCTCGCTGTGGGCCGGCGGCCTCTGCCATGTCCTGCGCACCATGTGGCTGCGGCGCGGCGCCCCGGCGGACGCCCGTGCCGTACTGACCCGCTACGCGCGCGGCGCCGTCTGGCTGCTGGTCGTGCTCGCCGCCACCGGCACCCTGTCCACGCTGCGCCGGCTGCCCGCCGATGTCATCCTGACGTCGGCGTACGGCCGGGTGCTGATCGCCAAGCTGGTACTCGTCGCGGCGGCGACCGCACTCGCCCTGGCGGCGCGCCGCCGCCTTCTCCACAGCCGTGACGCGCGCCTGGCCGCCCGGGTCGAACTGGCCGTGCTGGCAGCCGTGGTGCTGATCTCCGCCGTGCTCACGGTGGTCCCCGACCCGCACTGGCTCAGCACCCGCTGACGAGCGGCGGAGACGGGGGCACGGGTTCCCAGCGGCTTTCGGGGTACACGGCTGGTCGGCTCCGATTCGCGCGCTTGTCCACAGGCGCGCGTTCGCACATCCTGCCGCACCGGACAAGGAGCGTGCCGACCGCCACCTCGGTGCGGCATTCTCTGTTGAAGGACAGACAGGCAGACAGACTTGTACGGCAAGCGGTAACGGCGAGGGATCCGGAACGTGACAGCGGACAACATGAACATGCTGGCCTTTGTTCGGGCACGCCTGGACGAGGAGGAGCAGGTCGCGCGGGCGGCCGGCGGCGAGCGCTGGCGGTGCCCGCCCGAGGCGCCCGGCGAGGTCCACGACCGCTCCGGCGGGATCTCGTTCAGCGTGCGGACGCAGGGCTACGACAGCCACATCGCCCTCCAGGACCCGGCCCGCACACTGCGCCGTATCGAGACGAGCAGAGTGCTCCTGGGCGAGTACGCGGAGGTCGCGCACCTGGACGTCGACCGGCCGCAGCACGACTTCCCCTCCGGCCGGGCCGTGGGGCTGGGCTTCGTCGTCCGGCAGATGGCGGCCGAGTACGCCGGGCACCCGGACTACCAGGCGAAGTGGCTGCCGCGCTTCTCGCAGTAGCCGGCGGGCCCCGGGCCGGCTGCCCGTTCGGGCTCCACGGGCGGCATCCACGGTGCGGAACGGGCAGGTCACTGCCCGTGTCCGAGAAGTGACCGCTCTATATGCCGATCGGATATACGATCACTCAACCATGTCTGGCACGGGGGTAATTGACGGGTCGTCATCCGCATGCCCACCCGTGAACCATCAGCCACGAACCACCGCGGAGACTCACCGCCGGACATCGACCTCAGCCAACTCGAAGGTTTCCCATGGTCCGATCCCCCACCGCCCCCGCAGTCCCGCCGCAGGCCCGCGGGGCGCGGCTCCTGTGGCCGGTCGCCCAACTGCTGGCCCTTCTCGCCTTCGCCGCGGGCGTGGTGCCTCTGGCCGATGTGCACATCGGAGTGGCGGCGGCGTACGGCGCGGTCGCGCTGCTGGTCCTCGCGGCCATGGAATCCCTGCGCAGAGCGCACCGTGACGCCGTGGCGGACGCGGCCGGGAGACGGGCCGAGACCGAGCGGGCACGGGCCGAGACCGAGCGGGTACGGGCGGAGTCGGGCAGCCGCGAGGCGCACTGGCACAGCTTCGTACGCGATCGCGACGAACTGGTGTGCTCGGAGATCGAGTTCATCGTCCAGAAGCGACTGCCCGCGGCGCTCTCCCGTACCGAGGTCCCGCAACCGCTGCAGAGCGCCGACGAGTTGGGCGCGGGCGTCGGCGAGTGGCTCGACCGGCTGCTGACCGCCGTCACCGAAGCCGCCGAGGACCGTGAGGAGTCGCAGCGGCTCTCGCTCGTCGAACTGGCCAGCCGCGTACAGACCTCCGCGCACCGGATCCAGGCGACCGTGACCGGTCTGGCCGACCGCTACCCGGGCGACCCGGATCTGCTGGAGAGCACCATGCTGGTGGACCACGCGGCCACCCAGCAGGCGCGGCACGCGCAGAGCCTCAAGGTGCTGTGCGGCGAGTGGCCCGGCCAGCAGTGGCAGCGACCGCTCGCGCTGGTGGACGTCGTGCGCGCCGCGTCGGGGCGCATCGTCGCCTTCAAGCGCGTCGAGGTCAGCGGCGACCCCGACGTGGGCGTCACCCCGTCCGTCGTGGAACCGCTGATCCATCTCATGGCCGAACTCCTCGCCAACGCGACGGAGTACTCGCCGCCGAAGACGGGCGTGCCCGTGACGGTGCGTACGGTGCAGCGCGGCGCGGTCATCGAGGTGGACGACGGCGGCCTCGGCCTGGACGAGTACCGGCTCACCGGGGCGCGCGAGATCGTCTCGGGCCGCAGGCTCCTCGGTGTCGGCGACGTGGGCGAGATTCCGCAGACCGGCCTCGCGGTCGTGGGCCGCTTCGCCGAACGGCACGGTTTCCAGGTCGACCTCGGGCCCTCGCCGTACGGCGGTGTCCGTGCCGTGGTCCTGGTGCCGGCCGACGTACTTCAGACACTGTCGCCCGCCGGTACGCCCGCGGGGCGGGTGCTGCCGGCGACGCAGCCGGTCCCGGAGGTCCCGGCGCCCGCGCCCGCGCCGTCGCGGGAGAAGACGCGCGAGACGACACCGGAAGCGGCGCGGGAGCCGGGCGGGGAGCCGGGCCAGGGGACGGCGCGGGGAACGGATCAGGGAACGGCTCAGGAGCCGGACCGCGGGACGCACCAGGACGCGGCGTCCGGCGAGGCGCAGACCGCCCCCGAGGCCGCCGTCGCGCCCTCCGTACCCGCCCCGGCCCCCACCGCCCCGCCGCGCACCGGCCGCCGGCTCCCGCAGCGCCGCTCGCGTCGCGGCGAGTACGAGCCGGGTGCCGAGGCGGTGGACCCGGCCCCCACCGCCGTCACCCCGCCCGGCTCACCGGAAGAGGCCGGCGACTGGATGGAGCAGTTCTTCGAGGGTGGCCGTACCCTGCCGCCCTTCGGCGACGGGGGCCCGCCCGGCCCGTCTTCCGCCGCCAACCCCCACCCCACAGAAGGACAGACCTGAGCATGAGTTATGTGGAGAACCCGGAGCAGCGCAGCTGGATGATCGCCGAGGTCGCCGTCGTCCCAGGTGTCGAACGGGTGATCGTCTTCAGTGCCGACGGACTTCTGCTGGCCAGTTCGGAAGGGATGGACCGGGACTCCGCCGAGCGCCTGTCGGCCAGTTGCTCGGGTCTTCAGTCCCTCGGCCGCAGTCTGGGGCGGGAGTTCGGCCAGGACGGCGGGGTCGTCCACCAGCAGATGGTGGAGTTCAACGGTGGTTTCCTCTTCATGCGCAGCGCCAACGGAGCCCATCTCGCCGTCGTGACGGGCCCCGTGGTCGACCCGAAGCTCGTCGCCCGGCAGATGCAGGCGCAGGTGATCAAGATCGGTGCGGGGAACCTCAGCAGTCCGCCGCGGCAGGACTCCGTATGACCGGTCCGGGAGAGGAGTACGACGAATTCGCCTACGCCGGCGCGCTCCGTCCGTACGTGATCACCAGAGGGCGCTCCCGGCCGTCCCGCAACACCATCAGCATCGAGACCCTCCTCGTGGTGAACAGCCCGCCACGCGCCCTGCCGGTCTCGGCGACCAGGGAAGAACGCGCCCTGGTGCGGATGTGCGAGCGGCTGCTGTCCGTCGTGGAGGCCGCCGCCCATCTCGAACTGCCGGTCAGCCTGGTGAAGGTGCTGGCGTCCGATCTCGTCGACAGCGGCCATCTCTCCGCCCGTTCGGGTGTCCCCAGGGCCGCCCTGCCCGACCCGCAACTCCTCCAGGAGGTACTGGATGGTCTCCGTCGGCTCCGCTGACCGCTACTTGCCCGACACGGTCCAGCAGGCCGTCAAGATTCTCGTCGTGGGCGCGTTCGGCGTCGGCAAGACCACGCTGGTCGGCTCGGTCAGCGAGATCGAACCGCTGCGCACCGAGGAGGTCATGACACAGGCGAGTGTCGGCGTGGACGTCCTGGCCGGGATGAGTACGAAGACCACGACCACCGTCGCCATGGACTTCGGCCGCATCACCCTCAACTCCCGCCTCGTGATGTACCTGTTCGGGACACCGGGACAGCGCCGCTTCTGGGATCTGTGGGAGGGACTGGCCGAGGGCGCGCTGGGCGTCCTCGTCATCGTGGACACCCGAAGACTGGAGGACAGCTTCGACGTCCTCGAACAACTGGAGCTGCGCGGGCTGCCGTTCGCGGTCGCCGTGAACCACTTCCCCGACAGCGAGCGGTACGGCGAGGACGAACTGCGCGGCGCGCTCGACCTGTTGCCCCAGACGCCGGTGATGATGTGCGACGCGCGCGACCATGCCTCGTCCGTCGACGCCCTGATCAGCCTCGTCGAGTACGTGTCGGCGAGCACGGCACGTACCCCGGAGACCACTTCATGAGTTCCGCCCCGCCGCCCCCCTCCGCCTCCGCGTCACCCGACGCGTCCGCGTTACCGTCCGACCCCGAGCCCGGCCCCGGCCCCGACCCCGCGCCCGCGTCCGCGCCCCCACCGGGGTGCCCGGCGCACCAGGCCCACGGCGGAGGCGGCACGGGGCTGCTCCCGCTGTCCGCCGCCGTCGGCGCGCCCGATCCCCGCGCCGTCTACCGCCGACTCCGCGCGGAGTGGGGCAACGTGGCCAAGGTCGAACTCGAACCGGGCGTCCCCGCCTGGCTCGTGATGGGCTACCGCGAGCTGCTGACCATCACCCGGCAGGAGCAGATCTACTCCCGCGACGGCCGCAAGTGGCGCCATATGTACGACGGCGTCGTCGCCCCCGACTCCGGTCTGCTGCCGATGATGGGCTGGCGCGCCAGTGTCATCGGCTCCGACGGCCCCGAGCACCGGCGGCTGCGCAAGCCGCTCGACGACGGCATCGCCAAGATCGACCAGCGCAAGGTGCGCCGCCATGTCGAGCAGATCTGCACCGACCTGATCGCGGAGTTCTCCGAGCGCGGCAGCGCGGACCTGGTGAACGAGTACGCCACCATCGTGCCGATGCTCTCCCTCGCCTCGCTCTTCGGTCTGGACGCCATCGAGGGGCGGGAGCTGCTGGACGCGCTCATCGCCCTGTTCGGCAGCGCCGACGACTCGCAGGCGGGCAACCGGCACTTCGAACAGATCCTGCTCGACACGGTGCGCGAGCGGCAGCGCAACCCGACCGACGACATGACGACGGTCTTCATCAACCACCCGAACCTCCTCAACGAGGCCGAGCGTCTTCAGTCGATCGTCGTGATGATCTCCGCCGGCAACGAGACCGTGACCGCGTGGATCGCGCACACGCTGCGACTGATGCTCACGGACCCCCGGTTCGCGGCCCGGCTGCACGGCGGCCGGCTCGGTGTCGACGACGCGCTCGACCAGGCGCTGTGGCGCGACCCGCCGATGAACAACATGCCGGCCCGGTACGCCCTGCACGACACCGAGTTGGGCGGCCGGTTCATCCAGCGCGGCGACTGCCTCATCCTCGGGCACGCCGCCGCCAACGACGACCCGGCGATCCGCGCGGACGAGGGCGACGAGGAACCGGGCAACCGCGCCCATCTCGCCTTCTCGGCCGGACCGCACGTCTGCCCGGCGCAGGTACCGGCGCGGCTCATCACCCGTACCGCCGTACACACCGCGCTGAACCTGCTGCCGGACATGAAGCTCGCCGTCCCCGCCGAGGAGGTGACCTGGCGCCCCTCACCCTGGACGCGGATCCCGGTCGCCCTCCCGGCGCAGTTCTCGGCGGCGCGGATCGTGGTCCGTACCGGCCGGGGAAGTTCCGCCCACACCAGCCCGAGTTCTGGAGACGCGACATGACCCTGCGAGCGGCAGCCTCCTTTGAGGCCGGGATACCGGTCGTCACCCTCGACCCGCACGGCAGCGACCATCACGGCGAAGCGGCCCGGCTGCGCGAGCTGGGTCCGGTGGTCCGTATCGAACTGCCCGGAGACGTCATGGCGTGGTCCGTGACCGACCACGCCCTGCTGGCCGACATGATCGCCGACCCGCGCTTCAGCAAGGACTGGCGCAACTGGAACGCCGTCAAACGCGGTGAGATATCCGACGGCTGGCCGCTCGTCGGCATGGTGAAGGTCACCAACATGGTGACGGCGGACGGCCAGGAACACCGCAGGCTGCGGAAGTTGGTCACCGAGACCTTCACACCCCGCCGGGTGCAGGAGCTGCGCCCCCGTATCGAACGGATCGTCACCGAGCTGCTTGACGCGCTGCCTTCGCACGCGGACGCGGACGGCAGCGTCGATCTCCGCCGCCACTTCGCCCACCCGGTGCCGATGCGGGTGATCTGCGAACTGTTCGGCGTCCCCGAGCACGAGCGGCCCCGGCTCAAGGAGTTGATGGACAACATCTTCCGCTCCGACCTGGGACCCGAGGAGGTGATGGCCAGTCAGATCGAGCAGTACCAGCTGCTCGCCCGGGTGGTCGACAACTGCCGTCAGCACCCCGGCGACGACCTGACGAGCGCGCTCGTCGCCGCCCGTGAGGCGGACCCCGACTCGCTGAGCGAGGAGGAGCTGGTCGGCACGCTCCTGCTGATGCTCGCCGCCGGGCAGGAGACCACGCTCGGCCTGATCACGAACGCCGTACGCGCTCTGCTCACCCACCCCGACCAGCGCGCCGTCGCCGAACAGGGCGACGAGACGGTCTGGGCGAACGTCGTCGAGGAGACGCTGCGCTGGGACGCGCCGATCGGCAACTTCCCCTTCCGGTATCCCCTGGAGGACGTCGAGATCGCGGGCGTACGCATCCCCAAGGGCGAGGCGATCATGGCCCCGTACAGCGCCGTCGGCCGCGACAAGGCCCAACACGGCGACGCGGCCGACGAGTTCGACATCACCAGGGAGCAGCGCAAGCACCTGGCCTTCAGCCACGGCCCGCACTTCTGCCTCGGCGCCCCGCTGGCCAGGCTGGAGGCGGCGCTGGCCATACCGGCGGTGTTCGCGAGGTATCCGGAGCTGACCCTGGCCGTCGATCCGGCCGAACTGATCCCGGTGCCCTCGCTGTTCTCCAACAGCTCCGCCACGCTTCCGGTCCGTCTCGAAGCCTGACGGTGCCATGCTCGTCGCATGACGTGGACAGAGTCCGGGCCGGGTCCGAAGCGGGCAACCGCCCCTGACGCGGAGCGACTTCGCGACGATCTCGATCGACTGGGCATCGCCGCGCCGGTACCGAGGCGGATACATGTCGCCCTACGCACCCGACAGCGGTACCGGCGCGCCGCCCGGCGGTGGCGGGCCGCGTTCGTCCTCACGGCCCTGCTGCTGGTCGGCCCGGTGCTGTCGGGCTGGGGCGACATCCTGACCGGCCTGGTCGGGGCCGAGAGGCCGGGCCCCGTCGTCGCCGCGATCGGCTCGTGGGCGGACGTCCTGCCGTACGGGCTGGCCACACCGATGGTGATCGTCCTCGCCGTCCTCGCGTCGGCCACCGTGATCGCCCTGCTGTTCGGCACCGTCGTCGCCTTCCCGCTGCTGGTCGTGCCGCTGCTCGGCCTGCCCTGGGCCGGCGGCGGCCCGGCGGTGGTCGTACGCCGATTCGCGCCCGTGTACGTGCTGGTGCGCGCCGTACGGGCGTGCGCCACCGCGTACGGGGCCGGCGGACAGCGGCATGTCACGGAGCGTGCGCGCGTCGGGGTCCACCTCCGCGAAGTGACGAAAGCCCTCCAGAACGCGCACGCGACACGCGGCACCATCCCGTGGCGCTCGCGCCGCCGCCGCGACCTGAAGCGCCACGCCGGCCAGGTCGTCGCCGTACTGCGGGAGGCCGAGGCACGCCTCGACAGCGAACCGCACGCGGCCCTGACCGATCTCGCGCAACTGCTGCTGAAGATCGCCGACCGGTACGCGGAAGGCCGCGTCGGCGCCCTCCTGGACCCGGACCGGCTCGACGGTGTGACGCCGGTGCGCGACCGGGAAGTGGTCCGGCTGATCACGGCGACGGTGCTGACGGCGCTCGGCGTCGTCGCCATCACCTTCCTCCAACTGCCGCCCATGGGGGAGCCGTTCGCGCTCGGCGCGGCGGGAATCGGTGTCCTGGCGCTGGTCTACGGCAGAGGCACCCGGCCCGCGCTCGACATCGCGGACGCGATCCGGCTCAAGGCGGCGAGGCCCCGGCCGGGCAGCCGCTGACGCCGGATTCAGCCCGGGGCGGAACGGGTAGGCCCGCCCCCGCCGCCGGGGCAGGAGTGGGAGCGAACGAGACGGACCCCACCCCCAGCCCGACGTGAAGAGGCGGCCCCATGGCGACGGCGGCGTACGACGAGATCGCGGACTGGTACGAGCACGAATTCCTCGGCGCGACCGACACCGGGCACGCGGACCCGCTCGGTCTCGGCGACCTGATCACCGAACTGCTCGGCGAGGGCACCGGCACCTGTCTGGAGATCGGCTGCGGCACCGGCGTCCACGCGACCCGCGTCCGGGCACTCGGCCGGACCCCCGTCGGCGTGGACCTCTCCGCCGGAATGCTGCGCCACGCGCGTGGCCGGCTGCCGGTGGCGCGGGCCGACGCCGAACGGCTGCCGTTCCGCGACGGATCGGTCCCCGCCGTCCTCACGGTGATGGCGCACACCGACATGCCCGGCTACCCGGCGGTGCTCCGCGAGGTGGCCCGGGTGCTGAGCCCCGGCGGGGTGTACGTACACATCGGCGTCCACCCCTGCTTCTGCGGAGGCTTCGCCGACCGCGGCGACCCGGACATGGTCGTTGTCCGGCCCGGCTATCTCGACGGTCACTGGACGACGGACTCCTGGACGGACCAGGGCCTGCGCGACAAGGTCGGCGCGACGCACCGGCCGCTGCCCGAACTGCTCAACGCGTTCCTGGACGCCGGCCTGACACCGGAACGCTTCGCCGAGTCCGGCTCGCCGACGCCGCTGGTGCTGGCGACGAGGGCCCGGGCCCGCCGTCCGGACCGGGCCGGCGAAAGGCAGTAATAAGGATCATCGTGCGTACGAGGTCGACCTGAGCGCCGGCGTGCCCCACGAACGTGTGAAACAGCCTCAGATGCCGCCCTCTGTGTCGGTCGGCGCAACCGGCATGGAATACATTGCGGGCGTAATCATCTTTGTTTGTCTGGGTTTGCCCTGCCGGCATATGCGAGTTCGCGTCGGTGGTCGGTGACTGAACTGGAGTTGGTGTGGCAGCACAGCCCGGATTTGAGGTCGACGCCCCCCACGAGAGTGACGACGACTCGTACCAGAACGAGCTGCCGGTACGGCGCAAGCAGCCCGGCAATGTCGTCATCAAGTGGCTGACCACCACCGACCACAAGACGATCGGCACGCTCTACCTCATCACGTCGTTCGCGTTCTTCGTGCTCGGCGGAGTGATGGCGCTGGTGATGCGCGCCGAGCTGGCCCGTCCCGGCACGCAGATCGTCTCGCACGAACAGTTCAATCAGGCGTTCACGATGCACGGCACGATCATGCTGCTGATGTTCGCGACGCCGCTGTTCGCCGGATTCACCAACTGGATCATGCCGCTCCAGATCGGCGCGCCCGATGTGGCGTTCCCGCGGCTGAACATGTTCGCGTACTGGCTCTATCTGTTCGGCTCGATCATCGCGGTGTCCAGCTTCATCACTCCGCAGGGTGCGGCGGACTTCGGCTGGACCGCCTATTCGCCGCTGACCGACCCGGTCCGTTCACCGGTCCTCGGCGCCGACCTGTGGATCATGGGCCTGGCGTTCTCCGGCTTCGGGACCATTTTGGGTTCGGTCAACTTCATCACCACCATCGTCTGTATGCGCGCGCCCGGCATGACGATGTTCCGGATGCCGATCTTCTGCTGGAACGTGCTGCTGACCGCTGTGCTGGTCCTGCTCGCCTTCCCCGTCCTGGCCGGTGCGTTGCTCGCGCTGGAGGCCGACCGGAAATTCGGCGCGCACATCTTCGACGCCGCCAACGGCGGGGCGTTGCTGTGGCAGCACCTGTTCTGGTTCTTCGGGCATCCGGAGGTGTACATCATCGCCCTGCCGTTCTTCGGCATCGTCACCGAGATCTTCCCGGTGTTCAGCCGTAAACCGGTCTTCGGCTATATCGGCCTGGTCGGCGCGACGATCGCCATCGCCGGTCTCTCGGTGACGGTGTGGGCGCATCACATGTTCGTCACCGGGGCCGTGCTGCTGCCGTTCTTCTCGTTCATGACGTTCCTGATCGCGGTGCCGACCGGAGTGAAGTTCTTCAACTGGATCGGCACGATGTGGAAAGGCTCGCTGTCCTTCGAGACACCGATGCTCTGGTCGATCGGCTTTCTCGTCACATTCCTTTTCGGTGGTCTGACGGGCGTCATTCTCGCGTCACCCCCGATGGACTTCCATGTCTCGGACTCGTACTTCGTCGTCGCGCACTTCCACTACGTCGTCTTCGGCACGGTGGTGTTCGCGATGTTCGCCGGCTTCCATTTCTGGTGGCCGAAGATGACGGGCAAGATGCTCGACGAACGGCTCGGGAAGATCACCTTCTGGACGCTGTTCATCGGTTTCCACGGCACGTTCCTGGTGCAGCACTGGCTGGGCGCGGAAGGAATGCCACGGCGGTACGCGGACTATCTCGCCGCCGACGGATTCACCACGCTGAACACCATCTCCACCATCAGCTCGTTCCTGCTCGGCATGTCGATGCTGCCGTTCTTCTACAACGTCTGGAAGACCGCCAAGTACGGCAAGCAGATCACGGAGGACGACCCGTGGGGCTACGGTCGCTCGCTCGAATGGGCGACCTCCTGCCCGCCGCCCCGGCACAACTTCCTCACGCTGCCCCGTATCCGCTCCGAGTCCCCCGCGTTCGACCTGCACCACCCGGAGGTCATGGCGCTCGACGACGCGCAGAACGAGGGCCGGCGGGACGTCGTGGAGCCCGGGAAGGGCGTCGCCGCTCCGCTGGGGGACGACGAGGGCCGGTCGTGATCCGCAAGCCCTCCCCGTCGTCGGGGGAGGCCTCGGCGGGCATCCAGCAGTTGGAGGGCTATCTGCTGGCCCAGAGCCGGGTGCGGGAAGCCCGTACGCACGCCGTGGTCTTCGCCGACCGCATGCCGTGGCTGACGACCGCTCAGCACGAGGAGGTCGTCAGCCTCTACACCCAGGACCACATCGCCATGTCCCGCCGCGCACTGGAAGCGGTGGTGGCGCGCGCCGCCGAACTGCGGGCGGAGTACACCGCGCGCTACGAGCTGCTGAGGCGGCGCCTGGTGTGCGCGAGCCTCACCGCGCTGGTCGTCGCCGGCGGTGTGGTCCTGTGGCACGTCCCCCGCTGACGGCGACGACGGGGGGCGTGCTCAGTGCAGGGAGTGGACGACGGCGTGGCCCTTGCCGCGGCCGATCATCCACTTGTTGACCGGGGTGGTGATCAGGAACGCGACGGCGAATCCGCCGAGGAGCGCGTACCAGAACAGCCCGTCCGACAGGTGAGCGTCCATCGCTCCCGGGGTGAGCGCGATGATGCCGTTGTCGACGATCTCCATGACGGCGATGGACACGGTGTCGGCGGCGAGCGCGATCTTGACGGCCGACTTCCAGTCGAGACCGGCCCTGCGGACCGCGAACAGCGTGAACGAGTAGCCGAAGACGAACGCCAGGGAGATCGCCAGGACCATGGTCGGCACGTTGCCCCACAGCAGGGCGGTGCCGATGACCATGCCGAGGATCTCGCCGATGGCACACCCGGTCAGGCAGTGCAGCGTCGCCTTGGCCGCCATGCCCCAGGACGCGCCGCCGGTACCGGTGCCGCCGGCGGTGTGTCCCGCGTGTCCCGCGTGGTCGGTGTGTTCGCTGTGATCCATGGGTCTCGCCCCTTTCCTCTTCGACAGAAGGAAGGGTATACCCCCTAGGGGTATATGGAAAGGGGGTGCCGCCCCGCTCCCGGTGCCGGGAACGCCGACATCATCCCGACCGCGCCGGCGGGGCCGGTTCGTCGGAGGCGTGGGCCGTCGTCCCCGCGCTCGCCCCGGGGCCGTACGACTCGTCGGGATGCCCGACCGTGTGCATGGCGAACACACCGAGCGCGAGCACGACGATCAGCAGGAGCCGCCCCACGGCGCCCCCAGCCGTCCGTACCCGCGCGCGTTCATCGCGCCGGGCGCCACGTCACAGTCGTACGCCCCACATGAACGGCATGCCGCTGCGGGCGATCGACTCGTAGCGCACACTGGCCCCCGGCTTGGGGGAGTGGAGTATCTGCCCGTTGCCGGCGTAGAAGCCGACATGGCTCAAGTCCGTGCGCATGATGATGAGATCGCCCGGCCGCAGGTCGCCGAGGGAGTTGATCCGCGTACCGACGTTGGCCTGCTGCTGCGACGTACGGGGTATCGAGACGCCCGCCTGCTGGAAGGCCCACGACGTGAGCCCGGAGCAGTCGAAGGAGTTGGGGCCGGACGCGCCCCAGACGTACGGCATGCCCACCCGGCTCTTGGCCGCGGCCATCGCGGCGGCGCCTCGTGACGAGGCGCTGGTCTCGTTCCCCAGGTCGGCCCGCTCGCTGTTGCGGTCCGCGCGCTCCTCCTCGGCGGCCATCTTCGCCCGCTCCTCGGCCGACAGCGTGTTGAGGAGCCGCTGGGCCTCGGCGAGTTTGCCCTGGATCAGCCGCTTCTTCGCGGCCAGTTCCTCGCGGACCTCCGCCAGGTCCGCGAGCTTGTCGGTGGCCTGGCGGCGCTGCTGGTCCAGGGCGCGCTGCTTGGTCCGCGCCTGCTGCAACAGGCTCACCTGACGGCTGCTCACCCGCTCCAGGTTCGACGCCTTGTCCAGATAGTCGTCCGGTTCGGCGGACAGGAGCAGTTGGAGGGAAGGATCCAGGCCGCCGCCCCGGTACTGCGCGCCGGCCACGGAACCCAGGCTGTTCCGGAGCGAGTTCAGCTCCTCCTGGCCGCGCGCGACAGCGTCCTGAAGATTGTCGGCCTGCTTCCGCAGCGTCTTCTGCTTCTCGTTCGCCCCGTTGTACGTCTCGGTCGCCTGCGTAGCTTGTTCATAGAGCCGGTCGACCTGCGCCCTGACGCCCTTCTTCGTGGGGTCGGGCAGCGGATCGGCCTGGGCCGACTGCGAGGAGATCGCCAGTGCTGCCGCCGTCGCGGCGAACACGGTTGGATACGCACGTTTCGGCTGCTGGGGACGACGGTGGGACGCCACGGGATGAACTCCTTCTGCTTCCTCCGCCCGCCGCCTGGGTTGGGCGGCCGACCGCCGCGAAGGACGAAGCAAGAGCGTAACTGCTAAGCAGATTAGCGACAACGTGGGAGGGTAGGGCGGCATAGGATGGGCCGTCACTGACGACGGAAGGAGCGGGGCGTGCGTCAGCTGGGTGAGCTGGAGGCGGAGATCATGAACCGCCTGTGGTCCTGGGGACGGCCCGCGACCGCGCGCGACGTGCTCACGGACATCAACACACGGCGGCCCGTCGCCTACAGCACCGTCAAGACCGTGGCCGACATCCTGTACCGCAAGGGCATGCTCCGACGTGAGAAGGAGGGGCGGGCCTGGCTGTACGAGCCCACCTGCACGCGGCAGCAGTACACCGCCGCCCTCATGCAGGAGGCCCTCGGCGGCAACCCCGATCCGGCGGGCGCCCTGCTCAGCTTCGTGGAGCGGATCTCACCGGGCGAGGCCGACGCGCTGCGCGAGGCCCTGCGGGTGGCGAAGCGCCGCAGAGGGGCCCCGTGACCAGGGCGGCCGTGCTCGCCGGCTACGCCCTGCTGATGGGCACGCTGGCCCCGTACCTCCTGGCGCGGGCGAGTTGGCTCCACCGCGCCCCGACGGCCGCGATCACCGCCTGGCTCGGGCTGGCCGCGACCTTCCTGGTCTCCGGCGCGCTCGCCGTCTCCCATCTGCTGCTGGCCGAGCCGCATGTGCACGACGGTCTTGTCGGACTGCTCACCGCGTGCGGCCTGATGACCGGCGGACCGGCGCGGGCCGCGGCACCGACGCCCGCCGACCTCGCGGCCGTCCTGCTCCCGGCGGCCCTCGTGCTGCTGCCGGCCCTGGTCCTCGTACGGATCTCGTGGCGCACGCACCGGGCCCGGCGCCGCCAGCGCGACATGCTCGCCCTGGTCGGCAGCCCCGCGCCCGAGTACGGCGCCACGGTCGTGGAGCACGAGGTGCCGGCCGTCTACTGTCTGCCGGGCCGGGCCCCGCGCGTCGTGGTCACCAGTGCCGCGCTGCGGGTCCTGACGGACGAGCAACTGCGCGCCGTACTGGCGCACGAGCGGGCCCATATCGCCGGGCGTCACCACCTCGTACGCGCCGCGGTGGAAGCTTTCGCGCGCGCCCTCCCCGGGCTGCCGCTCGCCCGGCTGGCCCGTGAACAGACCGCGCTGCTGCTGGAGATGGCGGCCGACGACCGGGCCCTGCGCGGCCATCCTCGGGAAGCGCTCGCCGCGGCGATGTACGAGGTCGCGGCCGGCCAGACGCCCCACGCCGCGATGGGGGCGGGCGGCTCCGGTTCCCTCGTCCGGATCCGCCGGGTCCTCGACCCGTACCCGAAGCCCGGCCGCGCGACGGGACTCGCCGTCGTCCTGACCTCGGCCGCCGCGCCCGTACTGCCGCTGCTGATCGCCTGCGGACCGGGCGTCTGAAGGGCCGGCGCCCGGTGGGCACGCGGCGTGGGGCGTCGGCGGACGGCCGCACCCACGGACCTAACACTCGATGATGTTCACCGCGAGCCCGCCCCGCGCCGTCTCCTTGTACTTGACCGACATGTCGGCGCCGGTCTCCTTCATCGTCTTGATGACCTTGTCCAGGGACACCTTGTGGCTGCCGTCGCCGCGCAGCGCCATCTTCGCCGCCGTCACCGCCTTGACCGCCGCCATGCCGTTGCGCTCGATGCACGGGATCTGTACGAGGCCGCCGACCGGGTCGCAGGTCAGGCCGAGGTTGTGCTCCATGCCGATCTCGGCGGCGTTCTCGACCTGTTCGGGGCTGCCGCCCAGGACCTCCGCGAGGGCGCCCGCCGCCATCGAGCAGGCCGAGCCGACCTCGCCCTGGCAGCCGACCTCGGCGCCCGAGATCGACGCGTTCTCCTTGAAGAGCATGCCGATCGCGCCGGCGGCGAGCAGGAAGCGGACGACGTCGTCGTCCTTCTCGGCGGCCGTGTGACCGGCCGCGGCGAAGTTCAGGTAGTAGTGCAGAACGGCCGGGATGATGCCCGCCGCGCCGTTGGTGGGGGCGGTGACGACACGGCCGCCCGCCGCGTTCTCCTCGTTGACCGCCATCGCGTAGAGGGTGATCCACTCCATCGCGTGTGCCGCCGGGTCGCCCTCGGCGCGCAGCTGCCGGGCCGAGTTCGCCGCGCGGCGGCGGACCTTGAGGCCGCCGGGCAGATGCCCCTCGCGCGTCATACCGCGTGACACGCACGCCCGCATGGCGTCCCAGATCTCCAGCAGACCGTCGCGGATCTCGGTCTCCGTACGCCACGCCTTCTCGTTCTCCAGCATCAGCGCGGAGATGGAGAGGCCGGTCTCGCGGGCCAGCCGGAGCAGTTCGTCACCACTGCGGAAACGGTACGTCAGCACCGTGTCGTCCAGCTTGATGCGGTCCTCGCCCACGGCGTCCTCGTCCACGACGAAGCCGCCGCCGACCGAGTAGTACGTCTTCTCAAGGAGGGTGCCGCCGTCGGAGTCGTACGCCGAGACCGTCATGCCGTTCGCGTGGTACGGCAGCGCCTTGCGCCGGTGCAGGACCAGGTCCGCGTCGAAGTCGAAGTCGATCTCGTGCATCCCGAGGAGGCTGATGCGGCCCTCCGTACGGATGGTGTCCACCCGTGCGTCGGCGGACTCGATGTCGACGGTACGGGGGGACTCGCCCGCCAGGCCCAGCAGGACGGCCTTGGGGGTGCCGTGGCCGTGGCCGGTGGCGCCGAGCGAGCCGAAGAGTTCGGCCCGTACGGAGGCGGTGTGGGCCAGCAGGCCCTCGTTCTTCAGCCGCCGGGCGAAGAGGCCGGCCGCGCGCATGGGGCCGACCGTGTGGGAGCTGGACGGGCCGATGCCGATCGAGAAGAGGTCGAAGACCGAGATGGCCACGGGGGACTCCTTGCTGGTGGTGGTGCCGCGATCGGCAATGTCTGCCCCGAAGGGAGCGTCGTCCGGGGCGTGCGATCGCAAGGCGGCCGGAAGCCCTTGTAGCGGAGCTACCAGGGCTTTGGGCCAACGCGGCGAGCGTGCGTGCTGGGCGGCGCGACGGGGCGAAGCTTGCCGGGAGGGGCACCCGACGCCGTTGTCTGCCGGGGTGGTGCAGAAAGCGCATATACAGGGTGCAACGGTACGGGGCGCCGCGCGCACCGGTCGGGTGCGCGCGGCGCCGCCGCGGGCCGTGGTCGCGGGTGCGACTACAGGCCGGGGTACAGCGGGTGCTTCGTCGCCAGCGCCGTCACGCGCGCCGCCAGGGCGTCGCGGTCGAACTCCGGCTTCAGCGCCGCCGCGATCACGTCCGCGACCTCGGTGAAGTCCTCGGTCGTGAAGCCGCGGGTGGCGAGCGCCGGGGTGCCGATCCGCAGGCCGGAGGTGACCATCGGCGGGCGCGGGTCGTTCGGGACGGCGTTGCGGTTGACCGTGATGCCGATCTCGTGCAGCCGGTCCTCGGCCTGCTGGCCGTCCAGCTCCGAGTTCCGCAGGTCGACCAGGACCAGGTGCACGTCCGTACCGCCGGACAGCACCGAGACGCCGACCTGGGTGACGTCGTCCTGGACCAGGCGCTCGGCGAGGATCCGGGCGCCGTCCAGCGTGAGCTGCTGGCGCTCCTTGAACTCGTCGGTCGCCGCGACCTTGAAGGACACCGCCTTCGCCGCGATGACGTGCTCCAGCGGACCGCCCTGCTGCCCGGGGAAGACCGCCGAGTTGATCTTCTTGGCCAGCTCCTGCGTGGACAGGATCACACCGCCGCGCGGGCCGCCCAGGGTCTTGTGCGTGGTCGTGGTGACGACGTGCGCGTGGGGCACCGGGTTGGGGTGCAGACCCGCGGCGACCAGACCGGCGAAGTGCGCCATGTCGACCATCAGATACGCGTCGACCTCGTCCGCGATCCGCCGGAACGCGGCGAAGTCGAGCTGGCGCGGGTACGCGGACCAGCCGGCCACGATCAGCTTCGGGCGGGACTCCTTGGCCAGGCGCTCGACCTCGGCCATGTCGACCTGACCGGTCTCCTGGTCGACGTGGTAGGCGACCACGTTGTAGAGCTTGCCGGAGAAGTTGATCTTCATGCCGTGGGTCAGATGACCGCCGTGGGCCAGATTCAGACCCATGATCGTGTCGCCCGGCTTCAGCAGCGCGAACATCGCAGCGGCGTTCGCCTGCGCGCCGGAGTGCGGCTGCACGTTCGCGTGCTCGGCGCCGAAGAGCGCCTTCACCCGGTCGATCGCGATGTTCTCGATGACGTCGACGTGCTCACAGCCGCCGTAGTAGCGGCGGCCCGGGTAGCCCTCGGCGTACTTGTTGGTCAGGACGGAGCCCTGCGCCTCCATCACGGCGACCGGGGCGAAGTTCTCCGACGCGATCATTTCGAGCGTCGACTGCTGGCGGTGGAGCTCGGCGTCGACGGCGGCGGCGACGTCGGGGTCGAGCTCGTGGAGGGAGGAGTTGAGGAGCGACTTCGAAGACATCACAGTCCCTGGGGTCTCAGTTGCCGGAGAATTCGGTGTACTCGTCGGCGGAGAGCAGGTCCTTCGGCTCCTCCGCGACGCGCACCTTGAACAGCCAGCCGCCCTCGAAGGGTGCGGAGTTCACCAGCGAGGGGTCGTCCACGACGTCCTGATTCGCCTCGGTGACCTCACCCGTCACGGGGGAGTACAGGTCGCTGACCGACTTGGTCGACTCCAGCTCGCCGCAGGTCTCACCCGCGGTCACCGTGTCACCGACCGCGGGGAGCTGGGCGTACACGACGTCGCCGAGGGCGTTCGCCGCGTACTCCGTGATGCCGACCGTCGACACGCCGTCATCGGCGCTCGACAGCCACTCGTGCTCCTTGCTGTAGCGCAGCTGCTGGGGGTTGCTCATGTCGTGAATTCTCCTGTACGCGGGGGAGTGGTGAGGAACATGTGTCTTGCGGAGTGAGACGCGGGGCGCGGTACGCCCCGGCCGGCGGGAGCTACTTCCGGCGCTTGTAGAAGGGCAGCGCGACGACCTCGTACGGCTCGATCGAGCCCCGGATGTCGACCCCGACGCCCGCCGTGCCCGGCGCCGTGTGCGACGCGTCCACGTAGGCCATGGCGATCGGCCGGCCCAGTGTCGGCGACGGGGCGCCCGAGGTGACCTGGCCCACCACCGCGCCGTCCGCCACCACCGGGTATCCGGCGCGCGGCACCCGGCGGCCCTCGGCGACGAGCCCGACCAGCCTGCGCGGCGGCGCGGTCTCCGCCCGCTCGGCGGCGGCCTCCAGCGCCGTACGGCCCACGAAGTAGCCCTCCTTCTCGAACTTGACGACCCGGCCCAGGCCCGCGTCGAAGGGCGTGAGTCCGGTGGTCAGCTCCTGCCCGTACAGCGGCATCCCCGCCTCCATACGGAGGGTGTCGCGGCACGACAGCCCGGCGGGTACGAGCCCGGCGGACGCGCCGGCGGCCATCAGTGCCTGCCAGAGCCCTTCCGCGTGCCGGGGCTCCACGAACAGCTCGAAGCCGTCCTCACCCGTGTAGCCGGTACGGGCGATCAGGGCCGGCACCCCGGCGACGGTGCCGGGGAGCCCGGCGTAGTACTTGAGCCCGGCCAGATCGGCGTCGGTCAGCCCGGCGAGGATGCCGGGCGACTTCGGGCCCTGGACGGCGAGCAGCGCGTACGCGTCGCGGTCGTCGCGCACCTCGACGTCGAAGTCCGCGGCGCGGCCGGTCAGCTCGTCGAGCACCACCTGCGCGTTGGAGGCGTTCGCGACGACCATGAACTCGGGGTCGCCGTGCGTGTCGAGCCGGTAAACGATCAGGTCGTCCAGGATCCCGCCGTCCTCCTGGCAGATCATGGTGTAGCGGGCGCGGCCCACGGCGAGGGTGCCGATGTTGCCGACCAGCGCGTAGTCCAGCGCCTCGGCCGCCTGTGTGCCGGTGACGGTGATCTCGCCCATGTGGGAGAGGTCGAAGAGCCCGGCGTTCGTCCGGACGGCGAGGTGCTCCTCACGCTCGCTGGCGTAGCGCAGCGGCATGTCCCAGCCGGCGAAGTCGGTCATCGTGGCGCCCAGCGAGCGGTGCACGGCGTCGAGCGCGGTGAGGCGCGGCGCGTCGGGACCGGCCGCTTCGGGGGCGGGGGTGTGAGACGTATTGCTCATAGGTGTGGCTCCCAGGGCATGACAGAGAGGACGATCCTCCCCATCTGTCATCGGAACCTGAGAGGTTCATCACGACGTGTACGTACACGTACGCATACGGAGGTCGTGACTTGCACCTTGGGTGGAAGCGCCTGACGGCGATTCGCTTTTCAGATCTGCCTCGTCCGCGCGGTACTGGGCCTGAGAGATTCAAGGGAGGGACTTGCTCCTTCGGCGCCCGGCACCAACGGTGACCGGGACTCTCCCGCGCGGATTCGAACGGCCGTTATGGAGTTGGCGCGCACATCATCGCACGCGTCGGCCTCGGCCGACAGGGCGGTGATCAGCAAAAGGCTTGGTGCCGTATTACCAGTTCTTTACACTTGGTGGGCAAGGGTCATCGGCCACGGCGATGGACCCGACAGGGGGAGAGCGATGACGTTGCAGCGGTCCCGTGCAGGAGCGTACGCGACGACCGAGGGGGTGCCCGCCCAGCCGGCAGCGGTCCCCCGCAAGGCCCTGGCGGCGGTCCGGCCGGTCGTGCGCGACCTGCGGGAACGGGGGCCGCGGGGCCCCCGGCGCCTGGCGTTCGGCGACGGCGACGTGGTCGTGGTCTCGGGTCTGCCGGGCAGCGGGAAGTCCACGCTGATCGGCCGGGCGGCGCGCGGACGGGGCGTCGACTCGCAGGACACCCGCGACCGCTGGGCGCGCAGACTGCCCACCCGGTTGCCGTACGCCGTCTACCGCCCTCTGGTACGTCTCGCGCACTACGCGGGGCTACGGCGGGCGCTGCGCTCCGGCGAGAGCGTCGTCGTGCACGACTGCGGCACGCAGGCGTGGGTCCGCCGCTGGCTGGCGCGCGAGGCCCGTCGCCGGGGCGGACGGCTCCATCTGATCCTGCTCGACGTGACCCCGAAGACGGCCCGCGCCGGCCAGCGCGAACGGGGCCGCGGGGTGTCCGGCTACGCCTTCGCCCGCCACCGCCGCGCGGTCTCCCGCCTCGTCGCGTCGGCGGAATCCGGCCACCTGCCGCCGGGCTGCTCGTCGGCGGTCCTCCTGGACCGCGACGCGGCGGGGGCGCTGGAGCGCATCGACTTCCCGGCGTCCTGAGCGCCACGCCCCACGCTCACGCGGGCGCACCCCACCGGGTGCCGGCGGCGGCCCGGGAGCCGGGCCGGGCCCGCGCGCGACCGGTCGCCGCGGCAGTGCTTTCCGGGCGTTAGGGTTTCCGCGGCGGGCAGTGGCGAGAAGCGGGAGAGCGCAGTGAACACAGCATGGCCGGGCAACGAGTTGGAAGAGGTGCTCGCCGCCTCGCTCGGCAACGACGCCGCGGGTGGACGGCTCGTCGAGGTGCTCGGACGCAGCCAGCTCTGGATACCGCTGCCCAACGGCGGCGGGCCCGACAGCCCCGGTCTCGATCTGCCCACCATGGAGATCGACGGCGTGCCGTACGTCCCCGTCTTCAGCTCCGAGCAGCAGTACCTCCAGTGCGTGGGGGCGCACATGGCCTTCACCGTCGCCCCGGCCCGTGAGTTCGCCCGCGGCCTGCCCCCGCGGCTCGGCATCGCCGTGAACCCCGGCGGTACGGTCGGCGCCCCGCTGCCGCCGCCCGCCGTCGCGGAGCTGTGCCGGGTCGGCCGTACGCCGCTGGACGGCCCCGCGAGCGGCGGACGGGTGCGGCTCTTCGAGCCGGACTGGCAGGAGGACCCCGTCGACTTCCTGACCGCCGCCGCCGAGGAGTTCGAGGCGTCCGGCGTCATCCTCTCCGCCCGCCGCGGCCTCGCCAGCATCGAGGGCGAGCCCCCGGTGCTCTTCGTCGGCGTGCAGCTCTCCTCCTGGGAGGCCGCCGAACGCAACGCGCCCATGGACGCGCTCGGCCGGGCGCTCGGCCGCGTACACGTCGGCTGGCCGGTCAATCTCGTCCTGCTCGACGCCACCCAGGACCCGGTCGGCACCTGGATGCTGGAGCGGGTGCGGCCCTTCTACCAGCGCGTCGCCGCCCCGCCCGGGTAACACGCCGTCGCGACCGGCCCCGGAACCGGCCATGACCCGCCGGTCTAAGCTGGTTTGATGGCCTGGCCGGCTCGGGCCCGAAGCGGGGGAGGCCGGTCCAAACAGTGGATCGACGAGGGGCGGGACCAAGAGTGAGCGCGTCAGGCACCGCGGCGACGGGGCAGGTCGAGCACATGCTGCGCCAGGTGACGCCAGGACGCTACGACGCCTACGAGGCGCTGCTCCAGGCACTCGCCGACGGCTCCGCCGGCCAGGTGTGGATGCTGCTCTGGCACGGCCGCGCGGGCTCGCCCGACGCCCAGTACGGGAACATGGAGGTCGACGGTCTCGGCTACGCGCCGTGCGTCACCTCCGCCCAGGAGCTGTCCGTCAGTGGCTGGAACCGCGCGCACGAGGTCGTCACCGGCCGCGACATCGCCCGCGCCCTCTATCCCGAACGCTGGGGGATCTGGCTCAACCCGCACGCGCCCGGCGGCGGCGTCGGCATCCCGTGGCTCGATCTGCGCCGCATCGCCACCGGTCTCGACCGGATGCCGGCCGGCCCGCTGCGGCTGTCCGAACCGGCCGTGGAGATCCCGCAGTTCTACGCGCTGCTCACCCAGAACGCCCATCGCACCCCCGCCGTACGGTCGTTGCGCCGCGCGTGGGTCCATCCGGCCCTGGGCGCACCGTATTTGACGATCGGTCTGGATCTGTACGACACCAGCCCGGCCTCCGTCGACGCCGTGCGCGCCATGATGCAGCAGTCCATCGGCGCGGTCCCCGAGGGGCTGCCGGTCTCCACCGTGGCGATGTCCGACGAGTACGACCCGGTCACGATGTGGCTACGGGCCAACTCCCGGCCGTTCTACGACCGGGAGGCCCACGGCGCGCCCCCGGCCGCGCCCGGTTACGGCTACCCGCCCGCCGCTCCGCGCGCGTACTGACCCACCCGGCGGCGTACCGACCGGTACTGACCAGTACAGTCAGCCGCGCCGTACATCCTCCGGACGGCGCGAGCCGTATCGAAACGTGGCGAAAACGGCCCGCCGTTCCGCTCAGGCGATCACAACGTCCGGATAACGGTAGCTGTCTGACTCCATCACGTTTGAGCAAACATTCCCCTTGACCACTGGCGGGTGATCACTACGGCCATGAAGACTCCCGGCAGCGGGGACCGTCGGTCCTCTGTGCGAGCGGCCCAGCATCGCTCCACGGGAAGCCCTCCTTGGGACGCTTCCGCGAGACCAGCACCGATGTGTGCGCCAACTGATGCGAGACAGGCCGTTACAACGGCGGGTACGGGGCCGGCGACCGCCGGCCAGGAGGGGTCGAAGACGTTGTGACCGCACCGATCGAGACCACCAAGTCGGCTGCCGAAGTGCAGCCGGAGGCAGTGCTCACGGGCGCCAAGCAGAGCCAGATCGAGGGTCGTTCGCTCGGCCGAATAGCCTGGACGCGCTTCAAGCGCGACAAGGCCGCAGTGGCGGGCGGCATCGTTGTCATCCTCCTGGTGCTGCTCGCGATACTGGCCAAGCCCATCCAGGCCGTATTCGATCTCGACCCCAACGCGCTGAACCAGGACCTGGTGGACCCGCAGCTCCTCGCCCCCAAGGGCGCCTGGGGCGGCATGAGCTGGGACCACCCGCTCGGTGTGGAGCCCGGCCTCGGCCGTGACCTGCTCGCCCGCATCATCGAGGGCTCCTGGGTCTCGCTCCTCGTCGCCGCCGGAGCGACGCTCCTCTCGGTGGCCATCGGCACCCTCCTCGGCGTCATCGCCGGCTACTACGGAGGCTGGGTCGACGCCGTCGTCAGCCGCCTGATGGACACCTTCCTCGCCTTCCCGCTGCTGCTCTTCGCGATCTCGATCTCCGCCGCCCTCCAGGACGGCGCCTTCGGACTGAGCGGACTGCCCCTGCGGATCGGTGTGCTGATCTTTGTGATCGGCTTCTTCAACTGGCCGTACATGGGCCGGATCGTGCGCGCGCAGACCATGAGCCTGCGCCGTCGTGAGTTCGTCGACGCGTCCCGGAGTCTGGGGGCCCGAGGGCCCTTCATCCTCTTCCGGGAACTGCTGCCGAACCTCGTGGCGCCGATCCTCGTCTACTCGACGCTCCTGATCCCCACCAACATCCTCTTCGAGGCCGGTCTGAGCTTCCTCGGCGTCGGCATCGCCCCGCCGCAGGCCTCGTGGGGCGGCATGCTCACCACCGCGGTGGACCTGTACGAGGTCGATCTGCACTACATGTTCGTGCCCGGCATGGCGATCTTCATCACCGTGCTGGCCTTCAATCTGCTGGGTGACGGGCTGCGCGACGCACTCGACCCCCGCAGCAAATAGCCCCCCGGGCATGACCCAGCACCATCCGTACCACCAGCATCACCCAGCACCATCCACAGCGGCCGACCTTGAGCTCCGTGCCGTATCCATTGATAGAGGGGCTTTCCTCAGGATGAAGACCAAGAAAGCGACAGCTGTCCTGGCGACAGCCATCGTGCTGGCGCTCAGCGCGTCGGCGTGCGGCGGCTCGGACAGCAAGGACAACAACAGCAAGGGCGGCGGCGCCGGTATCGACGCCGGTCTGACCTCGGTCGTCAACAAGTCCGACAAGAAGGGGGGCACCGTCACCTTCGAGCACTCGGACGTGCCGGACTCCCTGGACCCGGGCAACACCTACTACGGCTGGGTGCAGAACTTCTCCCGGCTGTACGGCCGTACGCTCACCAGCTTCAAGCCGGCCGCCGGCAAGGAAGGCCTGGAGGTCGTCCCCGACCTCGCCGAGTCCCTCGGTGAGGCCAGCGCGGACGCCAAGACCTGGACGTACAAGCTGCGCAAGGGCGTCAAGTTCGACGACGGCAGCCCGGTCACGTCCAAGGACGTCAAGTACGCCATCGAGCGCAGCAACTTCGCGCCCGAGGCCCTCTCGCACGGTCCCACCTACTTCAAGGCGTACCTTGAGGGCGGCGACAAGTACAAGGGCCCGTACAAGGACAAGTCCGCCGAGGGTCTGAAGTCCATCGAGACCCCGGACGACCAGACCATCATCTTCAAGCTCAACAAGCCGTTCGCCGACTTCGACTACCTGGCGACCTTCTCGCAGACGGCCCCCGTGCCGCAGGCGAAGGACAAGGGCGCCGAGTACGTCAAGGCGATCTCCTCGTCGGGCCCGTACAAGTTCGAGTCGTACAACGAGGGCCGCAGCGCGACCCTCGTGCGCAACCCGCACTGGGACAAGGCCACCGACCCGATCCGCCCGGCGCTCGCCGACAAGATCACCATCAAGTTCAAGGTCAACCCGACCACGGTCGACCAGCACCTGATGAGCGACAACATCACGGTGGACGCCGCGGGCACCGGTCTCCAGACGAAGACCCAGCCCAAGGTCCTCACCAAGTCGGCCGAGAAGGCGAAGACGGACAACTCGTACGCCGGCGCCACCTCGTACCTCGCGCTGTCGACGAAGGTGAAGCCCTTCGACAACGCCGACTGCCGCAAGGCCGTCCACTACGCGATCGACAAGGCGTCCGTCCAGGCCGCGCTCGGTGGCGACACCAAGGGCGACGTGGCGAGCACGCTGCTCCCGCCGACGGTCAACGGGTACCAGAAGTTCGACCTGTACCAGACCGAGGGCAACAAGGGCGATGTCGCCAAGGCCAAGGCCGCGCTCGCGGACTGCGGTCAGCCGGACGGCTTCAAGACCAACCTGACCGCCCGCTCCGACCGTCCCGACGAGGTGCAGATGGCCACCGCCATCCAGGCCTCGCTCAAGAAGGTCGGCATCGAGGCGGAGATCAAGCAGTACCCGTCGGGCAAGTACTTCGGTAACTTCGCCGGTGTCCCGAGCTACGTGCACGAGCACGACCTCGGCATGATGATGATGGCGTGGGGCGCCGACTGGCCGACCGGCTTCGGCTTCCTCGACCAGATCGTCAACGGTTCCGCCATCAAGCCCTCGGGCGGCAACAACCTGATGGAGCTGGACGACCCGAAGATCAACAAGGCGCTGTCGGACGGTATCGCGCAGACCGACGACGCCGCCCGCACCAAGGCGTGGGGCGAGGTCGACAAGCTCGTCATGGAGAACGCCTCGGCCGTGCCGCTGATCTACCGCAAGAACCTGCTGTACCGCCCGGACTCGGCGACCAACGTCACCGTGACCCAGGCGTACCTCGGTATGTACGACTACCTGCTGATCGGCTCCACCACCTAATCCAGCGGTAGAGCCTTCCCAACCCCCCGAATTGCCTGAAAGGCAGGTGAAGGCTTCGGGTCCGCCGGCCGGGTCACCCCCCGCCGGCGGACCCGGCGCCGATCGGCTGTGACTGCGTACATCATCCGACGCGTGATCGCCGCGGTAATGCTGTTGCTGGTGGTCAGCGCAGTCACCTTCGCGATCTTCTTCCTTGTTCCACGGCTCGGTGGGCAGACGATCGACCAGCTGGCAGTCCAGTACGTCGGTAAGGACGCCAACCCCGACTCGATCGCCGCCGTCAAGGCGAACCTGGGGCTCGACCAGCCCCTCTACACCCAGTACTTCGACTTCATCAAGGGCATCTTCGTCGGCGCCGAGTACAACTTCGGCCCGGACCCGTCCATGTGCAACGCGCCCTGCTTCGGCTACTCCTTCAAGACGCACGTCGAGGTGTGGCCCGAGCTGATGGACCGGGTGCCGATCACGTTCTCCCTGGCCATCGGTGCCGCGGTGATCTGGCTGCTCTCCGGTGTCGCCATCGGTGTCCTCTCGGCGCTCAAGCGCGGCTCGATCTTCGACCGCCTCGCCATGACGCTGGCCCTCGCGGGCGTCTCGCTGCCGATCTTCTTCACCGGCATGCTCGGCCTCGCCCTGTTCACCGTCCAGTGGCCACTGTGGGGCGACGGCGTCAACTACGTGCCGTTCGCCGACAATCCGGCGGACTGGGCGTGGAACCTGATCATCCCCTGGTGCAGTCTCGCCTTCCTCTACTCCGCCCTGTACGCCCGGCTCACCCGGGCCGGCATGCTGGAAGTGATGGGGGAGGACTACATCCGTACGGCGCGGGCCAAGGGCCTGCGGGAGAGCACGGTCGTCGCCAAGCACGGACTGCGCTCCGCGCTGACGCCCATCGTCACGATCTTCGGTATGGACTTCGGTCTGCTGCTCGGCGGCGCCGTCATCACCGAGCAGGTCTTCTCCTTGCAGGGCATGGGCTCGTACGCGATCCAGTCGGTGAAGGACGCCGACCTGCCGATCGTGATGGGCGTGACCCTGTTCGCCGCATTCTTCATCGTCTTCTGCAATCTGCTGGTGGACCTGGTGTACGCCGCCATCGACCCCAGGGTGAGGTACTCGTGAGCGAGGTTTCCAAGGAGCAGTCGGGCGTACGGGTGCCCGCTCCCGCGTCCGCGCCGGGCGAGCCGGTGGTCGCCAAGACCGCCGGGCCCGCCGGGTCCGGCGGCGCGGGGGAGCCCTTCCTCTCCGTACGCGACCTGCGCATCCACTTCCAGACGGACGACGGTCTGGTCAAGTCGGTCGACGGCGTCAGCTTCGACGTCCAGGCCGGCAAGACCCTCGGCATCGTGGGTGAGTCGGGCTCCGGCAAGTCGGTCACCTCGCTCGGCGTGATGGGCCTGCACCGCTCCGCCAACGCCGCGATATCGGGCGAGGTCTGGCTGGACGGCGAGGAACTGGTCGGGGCCGACCCCGACCATGTACGGCGGCTGCGCGGCCGGAAGATGGCCATGATCTTCCAGGACCCGCTCTCCGCGATGCACCCGTACTACCGCATCGGCGCGCAGATCGTGGAGGCGTACCGCGTCCACCACAAGGTCAGCAAGAAGATCGCCCGCGCACGGGCGATCGAGATGCTCGACCGGGTGGGCATCCCCGAGCCGCACAAGCGCGTCGACAGCTACCCGCACGAGTTCTCCGGCGGTATGCGCCAGCGCGCGATGATCGCGATGGCCCTGGTCAACAACCCCGAACTGCTCATCGCGGACGAGCCGACGACCGCCCTGGACGTCACCGTCCAGGCGCAGATCCTCGACCTCATCAGGGATTTGCAGAAGGAGTTCGGCTCCGCCGTCATCATGATCACCCATGACCTCGGGGTCGTCGCCGAGATGGCGGACGATCTGCTGGTCATGTACGGCGGCCGGTGCATCGAGCGCGGACCGGCCGAGAAGGTGTTCTACGAGCCGCAGCACCCCTACACCTGGGGACTGCTGGGCTCGATGCCCCGGATCGACCGTGAGCAGACGGACCGGCTCATCCCCGTCAAGGGCCAGCCGCCGTCCCTCATCAACGTCCCGCAGGGCTGTGCCTTCAACCCGCGCTGCCCGTACGCCGACGTGCCCAAGGACGGCATCACGCGCACGGAGCGCCCCGAGCTGAAGCAGGTCGGCACCGGGCACCACTCCGCCTGTCATATGTCGCAGGAGGAGCGGACCAAGATCTGGACCGAAGAGATTGCGCCGAAGCTGTGAGCGCCGACGCCGTGAGCAACGCAAAGGATGCCGCTGTGGCGGAGACGACGGTAAAAGACACGGCGGGTGAGCCCCTGCTGAGGGTGGAAGGGCTGGTCAAGCACTTCCCCGTCAAGAAGGGGCTGTTGCAGCGCCAGGTCGGCGCCGTGAAGGCCGTCGACGGGCTGTCGTTCGACGTCCACCCCGGCGAGACGCTCGGCATCGTCGGCGAGTCCGGCTGTGGCAAGTCGACCATGGGCCGGCTGATCACACGGCTCGACGAACCGACCGCCGGGAAGATCGAGTTCCAGGGTCACGACATCACGCACATGTCGGCGGGCAAGATCCGTCCGCTCCGCCGTGACGTGCAGATGATCTTCCAGGACCCCTACTCGTCGCTGAACCCGCGCCACACCATCGGCACGATCGTCGGCGCGCCGTTCAAGCTCCAGAACGTGGAGCCCGAGGGCGGGGTGAAGCAGGAGGTCCAGCGCCTGCTGGGCCTGGTGGGACTGAGCCCCGAGCACTACAACCGCTATCCGCACGAGTTCTCCGGCGGCCAGCGCCAGCGCATCGGTATCGCGCGGGCCCTGGCGCTCAGCCCGAAGCTGGTCGTCGCCGACGAGCCGGTCTCGGCGCTGGACGTGTCGATCCAGGCGCAGGTGGTCAACCTGCTGGACGACCTCCAGGACGAGCTGGGCCTCACGTACGTGATCATCGCGCACGACCTCTCGGTCATCCGCCATGTCTCGGACCGGATCGCCGTCATGTACCTGGGCAAGATCGTCGAGCTGTCGGACCGCAAGTCGCTGTACGAGCGGCCGATGCACCCGTACACGAAGGCGCTGCTGTCCGCGGTGCCGGTGCCGGACCCGAGGCGGCGCGGCGTCAAGAGCGAGCGGATCCTGCTCAAGGGCGACGTGCCGTCGCCGATCTCGCCGCCGAGCGGCTGCCGGTTCCACACCCGGTGCTGGAAGGCGACCGAGGTGTGCCGGACGGTGGAGCCGCCGCTGATCCAGCTGGAGCCGGGGCACGAGGCGGCCTGCCACCACCCGGAGAACGCGCCGGACCAGATCCCGGACGACACGACGGTGCTGGCGTCGGCGCGCGAGGCCATCGCGCTGGTGGGTGACGCGGTGGTGGGTGACGCGGTGGCGGCGGACCCGGCCGCGGCGACCGCTGAGACCGCCAAGGCCCCTGAGGCGGCCAAGGCTTCCGAGACCGCCAAGGCCCCTGAGGCGCCGGCGAAGAAGCTCACCAAGGAGTAGCCCGTACGAGGCCCGTACGCGTACCTCACGCACGCCCCCCGCCCGCCTGGTCCCACCATGCGGACGGGGGGCTTTCGCGTCGCGTCCGAGAGGCTTCTGCGTCGTACGGGCGGTTCGCCCCGTTCGCCCCGCCCAACTGCGGCTCTCCTGGCACGACTTGACGGATTACGAGTGCGATGCCCCGGAGTCGGTCCATTTGTCGACTGTCCGGATCTCAGGTCTGCAACTCCGCATTGCGGCCTGTTCATTTGGCACTTTCTTGACTGTAATGTTCGGCCGTCAAGACCGAGCTCTCGACTCGTCGGACCCTGGGGTGGAGCATGCGAATATTCAAGTCCCGAGCCGCTGGAGCGATCGTCACGGCCTTGGCCGTCGCGCTGATCGCCACCGGCTGCTCCAGCGAGCGCGACGAGGAAGGTGACTCGGGCGGCGCGAAGGACACCTTCGTCTTCGGCGGCCCGGGTGACCCCGGTTCGCTGGACCCGGCGCTCGCGAGTGACGGCGAGACCTTCCGCGTCACCCGCCAGGCCTTCGAGGCCCTGCTGAAGCACGAGCCGGGCGGCAGCGAGCTGGCCCCCGCGCTGGCGGAGAAGTGGTCGGGCAACGACGCTGGCACGGTCTGGACGTTCAACCTCCGCAAGGACGTCACCTTCCACGACGGCGAGAAGTTCAACGCCGCCGCCGTGTGCGCCAATTACGACCACTGGTTCAACTGGAAGGGCACGTACCAGTCCAGCGCGGTCTCCTACTACTGGCAGACCGTCATGGGCGGCTTCGCGTCCAACGAGGACCCCGAGACGCCGAAGGCGAACTACAAGTCCTGCACCGCGAAGGACGAAAGCACCGCCGTCATCGAGGTCAACGAGCCCTCCGCGAACCTGCCGGGCGGCTTCTCCCTCCAGGCGCTGGCGATCCACTCGCCGAAGGCCCTGAAGGAGTACGCGAAGCAGGACGCGACCGCCAAGGGCGACGCCATCACGTACCCCAAGTACAGCCAGGTGGCCGGTACGGTCGCGGGCACCGGACCGTACAAGATCAGCGAGTGGAACAAGGGCAACAAGGAAGTCTCGCTGGAGCGTTACGACGACTACTGGGGCACCAAGGCCAAGATCAAGAATCTGGTCTTCCGCACCATCGACACCGAGGACGGCCGTCGCCAGGCCCTCCAGGCCGGTGACATCGACGGCTACGACCTGGTCGCGCCCGCCGATGTGAAGACCCTGGAGAGCGACGGCTTCCAGGTCCCCACGCGTGACGTCTTCAACATCTTCTACGTCGGCATGAGCCAGGAGAAGAACACGGCGCTGAAGAAGCCCGAGGTCCGCCAGGCCATCGCGCACGCCATCGACCGCGAGAACCTGGTCAAGACCCAGCTGCCCGAAGGCGGCGTCGTGGCGACGCAGTTCATGCCCGACACCGTCGCCGGCTACTCGGACGCCGTGAAGACGTACCCCTTCGACACCGCCAAGGCCAAGCAGCTCCTCGGGGACGCCGGCGAGAGCGCGCTGAAGGTCGAGTTCTGCTACCCGACCGAGGTCACCCGCCCGTACATGCCCGCTCCGCAGGACATGTTCGAGCTGATGAAGGCCGACCTGGAGAAGGCCGGGATCACCGTCACGCCCAAGCCCATGAAGTGGGCGCCGGACTACATCGACGCCACCGAGGCCGGCGGCTGCGAACTGCACATGCTGGGCTGGACCGGTGACTTCAACGACGGCTACAACTTCATCGGCACCTGGTTCGCCGAGTACGACAAGCAGTGGGGCTTCAAGGACAAGGGCATCTTCGACGCCATGAAGGCCGCGTCGATCGAGACCGACCCGGCGAAGCGGACCGAGCTGTACAAGACGGCCAACGAGACGATCATGGCGTACCTCCCGGGTGTGCCGATCTCCTCGTCGCCGCCGGCGATCGCCTTCGCCGACGACGTCAACCCGCCGAAGGTCTCCCCGCTGACGCAGGAGAACTTCGCCGAGACGTCCTTCAAGTAACAGGCGACTTCCAGGGTCCGCCCGGCCGGCGGCGTACACACCCCGGCCGGGCGGGCCCCTCCTACGTTCCTACGTACCGAAGAAAGGGGCACGCGGGGTGCTGCGACTCGTCGCACGACGACTGCTACAGCTGATACCCACCCTGCTCGGTCTGTCGGTTCTGCTCTTCCTTTGGCTGAACCGGCTGCCCGGCGGACCCGCGTCGGCGATCCTGGGCGAGCGGGCGACCGAGGCCGAAGTGACCCGTATCAACCGGGCGTTGGGACTCGACGAGCCGGTGTGGGTCCAGTACTGGCGGTTCGTCAAGCGGATCTTCCAACTGGACCTCGGCACCTCCACCCAGACCGGCCAGCCGGTGTGGGAGGAGTTCACCCTGCGCTTCCCGGCGACGGTCGAACTCAGCGTCACCGCCATGGCCATCGCCGTCGTGGTCGGCGTCCCGCTCGGCTACTTCGCCGCCCGGCGCCGCGGCAGCTGGCTCGATGTGACGGCGGTGTCGGGCTCGCTGCTCGGCATCTGCATCCCGGTCTTCTTCCTGGCGCTGCTCCTCAAGGGCCTGTTCGCCGTCAACCTCGGGATCTTCCCCAGCTACGGCCGTCTGTCGACCGGCATCGACGCGACGAAGGTCACCGGATTCGCCGTCCTCGACGGCGTGTTGACCGGGGAGTTCGACGCCTCCTGGGACGCCGTCATGCATCTGGTGCTGCCCGGGATCGCCCTCGCCTCCATCCCGCTGGCCGTCATCGTGCGGATGACCCGGGCCAGCGTGCTCGAAGTGCTGGGCGAGGACTATGTGCGTACGGCGGAGTCCAAGGGTCTGGAGAAGCGCGTCGTACGCGCCCGGCACGTGCTGCGCAACGCGCTGCTGCCGGTCGTCACCGCCGTCGGCCTGCTGACCGGCAGCCTGCTGTCCGGCGCCGTCCTCACCGAGTCGGTCTTCACCTTCGGCGGCATCGGGTCGTTCATCCGTACGTCGATCGACGCCCGCGACTATCCCGTGCTCGTCGGCTTCATCCTCTTCATCGCGCTGGTGTACGTCCTGATCAATCTGCTGGTCGACGTGGCGTACAGCCTCATCGACCCGAGAGTGCGGGTGCACTGACGTGAACGCGACCCCCGACGTCCCCAACGGCCCCAACGCCCCCGACGTCACACCGAAGTTGACGAAGAAGGCCGACAAGATCGACCGGCTCGCCCAGCTCATGGAGCGGACCGAGACCACCTCGGGCGCCGGACTGTGGCGCGAGGCGTTCCGCCGGCTGCGCACCAGCAAGACGGCGATCATCGGCGGCGTCGTCATCGGCCTGTTCGTGCTGATCGCGATCGTCGGCCCGTGGCTCGCCCCGTACAGCCCCACGGCGCAGGACTGGCGCGGCGAGGTCTTCTCCAACCAGGGCCGCTTCGTCGGACCGCGCGCCGAGAACTGGTTCGGGCTCGACCACCTCGGACGCGACGAGTTCTCGCGGATGCTCGTCGGCGCCCGGCAGACCCTGCTCGTCGGTGTCGTGTCGATGCTCATCGGGCTGGTGGCCGGCGCGGTCATCGGCGCCGTGTCGGGCGCGGCGGCGACGCTCGGCGGTGAGCCCGGCCGGCGCCTGGACACCGTGATCATGCGGGTCACCGACATCATGCTGGCGCTGCCCTCGCTGCTGCTGGCCGTGTCCGTCGCCGCGGTGCTCGGCCAGTCGCTGACCACCGTGATGATCGCGGTGGGTGTGGTCCAAGTGCCGGTGTTCGCGCGCCTGTTGCGCGGATCGATGCTCGCGCAGGGCAGCTCGGACTATGTCCTGGCGGCCAAGGCGCTGGGCATCCGCAAACGCCGTATCGTCCTCACCCAGATCATGCCCAACTCACTCAGCCCCGTGATCGTCCAGGCGACGCTCAGTCTCGCCACCGCGATCATCGAGGCCGCCGCCCTGTCCTATCTGGGCCTCGGCAACCCGGACCCGGCGATCCCGGAATGGGGCGTGATGCTGTCGCAGGCACAGCGCTTCTTCGACAACGCGCCGATGATGTCGGTCTATCCGGCGGTCGGGATCATCATCACCGCTCTTGGCTTCACGCTGCTCGGTGAGGCGATGCGGGAAGCCCTCGACCCGAAGCTGCGAGGCTGAACTCCCATGGCGCTACTGTCGGTTGACGCACTGTCGGTCACCTTCGCCGGGCACGGTACGGGGCGGGGCCGGGGGCCGGGTACGGCGCGGGACACGAAGGCCGTCGACGGCGTCTCCTTCGACGTCGCCGAGGGCCAGGTCGTGGGCCTGGTCGGCGAGTCGGGCTGCGGCAAGTCCGTGACCGCGCTCGCGCTGATGGGTCTGCTCCCGCGCAAGGGGGTGAGCGTCGGCGGACGCGCCGAGTTCGACGGCGCGGACCTGCTGTCCCTGGGCGAGAGGAGACTTCGCGACCTGCGCGGCAAGCAGCTCGCGATGATCTTCCAGGACCCGCTCTCCTCCCTCAACCCGGTCGTCCCCATCGGCGTACAGGTCACCGAGATCCTGACCCGCCACCGCGGACTGAAGGGCGACGCGGCCCGCAAGGAGGCCGCGACACTGCTCGACCGCGTCGGGATCCCCGATCCGGACCGGCGGCTGAAGGAGTACCCGCACCAGCTCTCCGGCGGAATGCGCCAGCGCGCGCTCATCGCCATGGCGGTCGCGTGCGCGCCGCGCCTGCTGATCGCGGACGAGCCGACGACGGCCCTCGATGTCACCATCCAGGCCCAGATCCTGGAACTCCTCAAGGAGTTGGTCGACCAGGAGGGCACCGCGCTTCTGATGATCACTCATGACCTCGGTGTCGTCGCTGGCTTGTGCGACCAGGTCAACGTGCTCTACGCGGGGCGGGCGGTGGAGACGGCGGGCCGCCGCGAACTGTTCGCGCACCCCACCCATCCGTACGCGCACGGACTGCTCGGCTCCATCCCGCGCCTCGACGCACCGCGCGGCGAGCCGCTCAGTCCGATCCGCGGATCGATCAACGACAAGATCGCGTGGGCCGACGGCTGCGCGTTCGCGCCCCGGTGCGACTTCTACACGATGGAGTGCCTGACAGGTACGCCGGAACTCACCGAACCGCGCGCGCCCGGCCATCAGGTGCGCTGCGTCAACCCAGTACTGCCGGCGGAGTCTTCCGCCGGAACGGCGGAGGTCTCCTCATGAGTCTGCTCGAACTGGACGGCGTCAAGGTCCACTTCCCCGTCAAGCGGGGCGTCTTCTTCGACCGTACCGTCGGCCATGTCTACGCCGTCGACGGTGTCTCGCTGAAGGTCGAGGCGGGCCAGACGTACGGTCTGGTGGGGGAGTCGGGCTGCGGCAAGACCACCCTGGGCCGGGCCGTCCTGCGCCTCGTCGACATCACCGAGGGCGAGGTCGTCTTCGACGGTACGGATCTGGCGAAGCTGCCCGACGAGGAGATGCGGAAGATCCGGCACCGCCTCCAGATGGTCTTCCAGGACCCGCTGGGCAGCCTCAACCCCCGGCAGAACATCGAGTCGATCCTCTCCGAGGGCATGGCGGCGCACGGCATCGGCGCCGACCAGGAGGAGCGCCGGACACGGATCAAGAAGATCCTCGCGGAGGTCGGACTGCCGGCCAACGCGCTCTCGCGCTATCCGCACGAGTTCTCCGGCGGCCAGCGCCAGCGCATCGGTATCGCGCGGGCACTCGTCCTCGAACCGGACGTGATCATCTGCGACGAACCGGTCTCCGCGCTCGACGTCTCCATCCAGGCGCAGGTGATCAACCTCCTTGAGGAGCTTCAGGAGTCCAAGGGGCTGACCTATCTCGTCATCGCCCACGACCTGGCCGTGGTCCGCCATATCTCGGACGTCATCGGGGTGATGTATCTGGGCTCGCTGGTGGAGGAGGCGTCGAGCGACGCGCTGTACGCCGAGCCGAGGCACCCGTACACGAAGGCGCTGATGTCGGCGGTGCCGGTGCCCGACCCGGACGTCGAGGACCGCCGCGAACGCATCCTGCTGCACGGCGACCTCCCGTCACCGGCGTCACCGCCGACCGGGTGCCGTTTCCATACGCGGTGCCCCTGGAAGCAGGAGACGCGCTGTGCGACGGAGCGGCCGGAGCTGACCGTGGTGGGGGACGGGCACCGGGTGGCGTGCCACTTCGCGGCCGAGATCGAGGCGGGGACGGTGGAACTGACCAGGCCGACGGGGATCGAGGCGGTGACGGAGACGGAGACGGTCTGACCGCCGGGCCGTCGGGCCGCCGGGCGGCCCGCTTGCCCCTTGCCCGCCCCGCTTGCCCGCTTGCCGCTCGCTCGCGTCAGAGGCGGCGCGCGAGGCCGTCGAGCAGCAACTCGACGGTGAAGTCGAAGCGTTCGTGGTCGGTCCCCGCGGTGATGTCGGCGGCGTGGCGCTTGGTCTGCGGGAAGGTGTCGGGCAGGGCGGCGAACCGGCTCAGCAACTCGTCCCGGTCGCCGCCCCACTCGTCGCCGGACCGGCCGCGCAGGGAGACCTCAAGCGTGTACGCGTTGACGTAGAGCGTCAGGGAGTCCACGCCCCAGGCGGCGGTCCGCGGTGCGACACCCCCGGCGAGCAGGATGGCGAGCATCCCCTCGGCGAGACGCAGCGTGTCCTCGTTGGTGGGGGCGGCGGCGAGCGCGGCCCGGGAGATCCCTTGGTAGCGCAGGTACTCGTCGCGCAACTGGGCGCAGACGCCGGCGATCTGCTCCCGCCAGGCCGCGGGGTCCGGTTCGGGCAGGTCGATCTCGGCGCAGAGGCGGCCGATGAGCAACTCGTCCAGGTCGTCCTTGTTGACGACGTGGGCGTACAGGGACGCCGGTCCGGTCTCCAGGGCGGCTGCCACCCGGCGCATGGTCAGGGCCTCGTAGCCCTCGCGCGCCACGATGCCGAGCGCCGCGTCGACGACGGCGTCCACGGTGATCGGCCGCGTCCGACGACCGCGCGCCGGCGGCGTGCCGGCTTCGGGAACGGGCTGATGGTGCCGCGCTGCGCGCCGTTGCTGAGGAGTCGGTGGCATGGTGCGAGCGTATCGGAGGGACGAACCCTGTTCCATGCGAGTCGAACGGCGTCCGCGTGTGGCGAACGTTGTTCTCCGTGAGCTGTACGTGCGTTGTCCGCGCGCTGTCCGTGCCGCCCTCGCGCCGTTGGGCGGGTGACCCGTCCCCGGTCGTCCCCGGCCGCGATCCGCCCGGTAGAACTGTCGGGTGTTCCAGGAACTGTTCAGCCCCTCCGTCCAGCACTCGCTCGACCTCGCCGGCATCTTCGTCTTCGCGATCTCCGGCGCCCTGCTCGCCGTCCGCAAGAACTTCGACGTCTTCGGCATGGCCGTGCTCGCCGAGGTCACCGGGCTGGGCGGTGGGCTGCTGCGGGACCTGATCATCGGAGCCGTACCGCCCGCGGCCTTCACCGACCTCGGCTATTTCACGATGCCGCTGGTGGCGACGGTCCTGGTCTTCTTCCTGCACCCGCATGTCGAGCGGATCCAGGGCGCGGTGAACGTCTTCGACGCGGCGGGGCTCGGGCTCTTCTGTGTGACGGGCACGGTGAAGGCGTACGAGTACGGGCTGGGCCTCACCGCGTCGGCCGCGCTCGGTCTCGCCACGGCGGCGGGCGGGGGTGTCCTGCGCGACGTGCTCGCCAACGAGGTTCCCTCGCTGCTGCGTTGGGACCGCGATCTGTACGCGGTGCCCGCGATCGTCGGTGCGGCGACGGTGGCGGTCTGCATCCGCCTCGACGAGCTGAACGGGCTGACGAGCGGGCTCGCGGCCCTCGCCGCGTTCGTGCTGCGGCTGCTCGCGATGCGCTTCCACTGGCGGGCCCCGCGCGCGTACAACCGGCGGTCGACGGCGGCGGAGGAGCCCGAATCGAACGTCTAAGCTACCGCTCAGTAGTGAACTGTTGTACGATTCCGTTCATGGCACAGGGACCTCCACAGGCGGCGCACACATCCGCCACGGACAGCGAGTTCGACCGCGACACCTCCGTCATCCTCCGTGAACCGGGCGTCTACGACGCCGACCTCTCCGAGGGCTGGGCGATCCTCTCCGCGATCAACGGCGGCTATCTGCTGGCGATCGTGGCCCGCGCCCTGCGGGACGCGCTGCCGCACCCCGATCCGTTCACGGTCACGGCGCACTATCTGACGCCGTCGAAGCCCGGCCCGGCGGTCGTCCGTACGGAGGCGGTACGGACCGGCCGCACGCTCGCCACCGGCCAGGCGTCGCTCTTCCAGTACGAGGCGGACGGCACGGAGGTCGAACGGGTCCGGGTCATCGCCGCGTACGGTGCGCTCGACTCGCTCAGCGACGACGTCCGCACCTCGGTGAAGCCGCCCACCCTGCCGCCGCCCGAACAGTGCGTCGGTACGGAGGACGGGCCGGCCGCCTTCCCGGACGACTCGGGCTTCGCGCGACGCGTGGCGATCAGGCTGGACCCCGCGACCACCGGGTGGGCGGTCGGCGCCCCGTCCGGAAAGGGCGAGGTGCGCGGCTGGTTCTCGCTGGCCGACCATCGCGATCCCGACCCGCTCTCGCTGCTGCTGACGGTGGACGCCTTCCCGCCGACCGCGTTCGACCTCGGTCTGATGGGCTGGACGCCGACGGTCGAACTGACCACCCACATCCGGGCCCGTCCGGCGCCGGGCCCGCTGCGGGTCTTCGTCACCACACGGAATCTGGCGGGCGGCTATCTGGAGGAGGACTCGGAGGTCTGGGACACCGCGGACCGTCTGGTCGCCCAGTCCCGCCAACTGGCCAGAGCACCACGGGCGGGCAGGGCGCCGGAGAGCCGATAGCCGGACGGACGGACGGACAGGCGGCGGGAGCGGGGGCGCGGGAGCGCCGCCCCGGGTCGGGGTCGGCCCCGGACCGGTGCGCGATCCTTGCCATGTGAAGTCCGATCGGCTCCTGTCCATCCTGCTGCTCCTCCAGACGCGGGGGCTCGTCCCCGCGTCCGAGCTGGCCGAGCGGTTCGAGGTGTCCGTACGGACCGTCTACCGCGACGTCGAGGCGCTCTCGGCGGCGGGTGTCCCCGTCTACGCCGAACGCGGCAGACACGGCGGCATCGCGCTGCTGCCCGGCTTCCGTACGGACGTCACCGGTCTGACCGCCGACGAGTCCCGCGCGCTGTTCGTCCTCGCCGCGCGGGGCACGCACTCCGCGCTCGGACTCGACCGGGCACTCGGCTCGGCACTGCGCAAGGTGATGGCCGCGCTGCCGGCGGCGCACCGCCCCGCCG
Organism: Streptomyces sp. NPDC006643; assembly: GCF_042870175.1. Lineage (NCBI taxonomy): Bacteria > Bacillati > Actinomycetota > Actinomycetes > Kitasatosporales > Streptomycetaceae > Streptomyces > Streptomyces sp. NPDC006643. The sequence goes on from NZ_JBIAHA010000003.1 coordinate 270,979, forward strand.
CCGAGCGGACCAGCCGGCGCATCATCGTCGACCCGGAGCGGTGGGCGCGCGCGGGGCGGCCCGCCGTCGACCTGGACGTCCTGAACACGGCGGTCTTCGCCGACCGCCGGCTGCGGCTGGACTACCGGCACAGCGGCACCACGGAAGCGAGGACGTACACGGTCGATCCATACGGTCTCGTCGTCAAGGCCGGCGTCTGGTATCTGGTCGCCGACCATCGCGGTGTCCCCGGTCTCTACCGCGCCGGCCGGGTGCGCGAAGCGACCCTGACCGACGCCCCCGTGCGCCGTCGCGAAGGCGTGGAGCTGGGCGACGTCTGGGAGTTGCTGCGGCGGAGGGTCGAACTTCGCCCGGCCGACATCGAGGTCACCGCCCGCGTCCGCGTCAGCCGGCTCGACATGTTCCTCCGTATCCAGGCGGCCCAACTGACCGACGAGGAGCCGGTCGTGGAGGCGCCGGGGGAGTGGGCCAGGGTGGCTCTCGTCTTCACGGAGCTACGGGCGGTCCGCGCCCTGCTCGCCTTCGGCGAGAACGTGGAGGTGCTGTCGCCGCCCGAGGCACGGGACCTGCTGGCCGGGGCCGCCGCCGCGGTCACGGAGCTGTACGGAGGAAGTCGCCCAGCGCCAGGGTGAGTTCGGCGGGAGCGTCCTCCTGTACGAGGTGACCCGCACCGGGGATCAGGCGCAGCTCGGCACTGGGAACGAGCCCCGCGAGCTGCCGTCCCTTCTCCAGCGGGATCCAGGTGTCCTCCGCACCCCAGCAGATCAGCACCGGCAGGTCCAACTCCCCGTACCGGCCCTCGATCTCGTCGGTGAATCGCTGGTCGTTCTGCGCGATCTGCCGGTAGAAGGCGGGCCGCCCCTCCCGCGTGCACCACGGCTCCACCAGCGCGTCCAGGACGTCCGCGCGCAGCCCCGGGTGGCTGGCCGAGCCCACGTACTCCCGCACGAGCGCGCGGTGCAGTCCGGGCGGCAACTGCTCGAAGACCTCGCCGTGTTCGCCGAGCAGCCGGTACGTCGGCGAGCCCCAGGGCGCCAGCGCCACAGGGTCCACGAGCGCCAGCCGCACGTACCGCGCGCCGTGCAGCAGCGTCGCGCGCAGGGCCACGCATCCCCCGAAGTCGTGCGCCACGACGGCGGGCCGCTCCAGCCCCCAGTGCCGGAGCAAGTCGCCGAAGACCCGCGCTTGCGCGCCCAGCGACACGTCCTGCCCCTGCCGCATCTCCGACGCCCCGAACCCCGGCATGTCCCACACGTACACCCGATGCCGCCGCGCGAGCGCCCGCGCGGGGCCCCGCCACACGTACGACGAGAACGGCGTCCCGTGCAGCAGCACGACGGGCGCCCCGTCGACGGGCCCGACGACACCCCACCGGACCTCACCGGACGAGCTGTTGAACGTGTGGTCCAGAGTCCATCCATCCATGCCCACCAGGCTAGTTCCCGGGTCCGACATTCGCCGGGCGCCGGCCGGACGCGGCGTCCGCCCCGCCCGCTCACAGCCCCCGGGCGCCGTCGATCCGCTCGCGGAGCAGATCGGCGTGGCCGTTGTGCCGGGCGTACTCCTCGACCAGATGGATCAGCACCCAGCGCAGCGACACCGTCCCGCGCCACCCGTCCTCGCCGACGACGTCGAGGCCGGGCGCCGCCGCGACGAACCGGTCGGCGAACGCCACCTCCTCGCGCCACGCCTCCCACGCCGAGGCGACCACGTCCCGGTCCGGGACGGCGCCCTCGAAGTCGCCGTCCGGGCGGGCCGGCGAGGAGAACCGGGGCGGTGCGTCCTGCCCCGCCAGGACGCACCGGAACCAGCGGCGCTCCACGTCGGCCAGATGACGCACCAGACCGAGCAGCGAGAGCGTGGAGGGCCCCACGGCGCGCCGCGACAGCGCCACATGCTCCAACTCCGCGCACTTCAGCACCAGCGTCGCGCGCTGGGCGCCCAGGAAGCCGGCGAGCATCGCGCGCTCGTCGCCGGTGGCGGGGGCGTCGAGCCGGCCGTCGGGCCCGGCGGTGACGAACATCTCTGCTCTTCTGCTGCGACCGCTCACGCCCCCCATCATCCCCGCGCCGGGGCCCGCCCGACCTGCCCCCTCCCCGTTCCGAGCCCCGCCCCGGGGCCGTTCCGAGCCCCGCTCGGGCCCGCCCACGGCCATCCGCACCCACCGCGGCTCGTAGAATCGGGAGCACCATGGCCTATCTCGACCACGCCGCGACCACTCCGATGCTTCCCGAGGCGATCGAGGCGATGACCGCTCGGTTCGCCGATGTCGGCAACGCGTCCTCGCTGCACGCCGCCGGGCGGCGGGCCCGGCGTACCGTCGAGGAGGCCCGCGAAGAGCTGGCCGAGTCCCTCGGCGCCCGGCCCAGCGAGGTCGTCTTCACCTCCGGCGGCACCGAGGCCGACAACCTCGCGGTGAAGGGCCTCTACTGGTCGCGCCGCGACGCCGACCCGGCCAGGACGCGCGTACTCGCCAGCCCCGTCGAGCACCACGCCGTTCTCGACGCCGTCGACTGGCTCGGCGAGCACGAGGGCGCGAACGTCGAGTACCTGCCCGTCGACGGCTACGGCAGGGTCTCGCCGCAGGCGCTGCGCGAGGCCATCGAACGCGACCCGGACGATGTGGCCCTGGCCACCGTCATGTGGGCGAACAACGAGATCGGCACCATCCTCCCCGTACCCGAACTCGCCCAGGTCGCCGCCGAGTTCGGCATTCCGCTGCATTCGGACGCCGTCCAGGCGTTCGGTCAGACCGAGGTCGACTTCGCCGCGTCCTCACTCGCCGCGATGACCGTCACCGGGCACAAGATCGGCGGCCCGTACGGCGTCGGCGCCCTGCTCCTCGGCCGCGAGCACACCCCCGTCCCCGTCCTGCACGGCGGCGGCCAGGAGCGGCATGTGCGCTCGGGCACCCTCGACGTGCCCGCCATCGCCGCGTTCGCCGTCGCGGCGCGGCTCGCCGCCGAACGGCGCGACGAGTTCGCACGCGACATCGGCGCCCTGCGCGACGAGTTGATCGCTTCCGTAAGGAAGGCCGTGCCGGACGCGGTCCTCGGCGGCGACCCCGTCGACCGCCTCCCTGCCAACGCCCACTTCAGCTTCCCCGGCTGCGAGGGCGACTCGCTGCTCCTGCTACTGGACGCGCAGGGGATCGAGTGCTCGACCGGATCGGCCTGTACGGCGGGGGTCGCGCAGCCCAGCCACGTACTGCTGGCCACCGGCACCGACCCCGAACTCGCGCGCGGCACGCTCCGGTTCACCCTGGGCCACACCTCCACAGAGGCCGACGTCAAGGCGCTCGCCTCGGCGATCGCCCCGGCGGTCCGCCGCGCCCGAACGGCCGGCCTGAGCTAGGGCCTGTCCGGAAGTCCCGTCCGGCCCGCGACGCCTGTCCGCCGCTCCGCCCGCAGGGCGGGCGCGGGCCCCGGCCCGCAGGCGCGGACGGCGCTACGTTCCGGAGACGCCTCAGGGCCCGCTCCGGGCCCCCTCAGGCCCCCGTCGTCGGGCCGGGGCTCGGTGAGGCCGTCTCCAGCTTCGCCCGCGCCGCCCGCACCAGCTTCATGTACCGGTCCCAGTCCCAGTTCGGCCCGGGATCCGTGTGGTCGGTCCCCGGCACCTCCACGTGCCCGATGATGTGGGTCCGGTCGACGGGTATCGCGTACCGCTGGCAGATCCCGGCCGTCAGCCGCGCCGACGACTCGTACATCTCGTCCGTGAAGTCCTCCGGCCGGTCCACGAACCCCTCGTGCTCGATGCCGACGCCGCGTTCGTTGTACGAGCGGTTTCCCGCCTGGAACGCCACGTCCAGCTCGCGGATCATCTGCGCGACGTGCCCGTCCTTGCGCACCACGTAGTGCGTGGCCGCCTGGTGCGCCGGGTCCTTGAAGACCTTCAGCGCCGTCCGGTAGCTGCCCTGGACGACATGGATGATCACCCTGTCCACGGCGAAGTCGTCGGGCCGGTCCGCCCGCCGCCAGTTCGCCGACGACGCCGCGACCCACTCGGCGCCCGCGTGATCCAGCTCACCCGGCCTGCGCGGCTTCTCCACCCCCGGTATCCGATACCAGATCCGGGTCGCCTCGTCCTGGCCCGCCAGGACCGCGAGTGTCCCGCCACCCACCACGGCGGCGGCGCCGCCGATCAGAAAGGCGCGCCGTCCGACCGTCGAGCCCTTGCCCGCCGGGGTCCCGCCACCAGCCGCACCGCCTTCGTCCGCACCGCTCGAACCGCCCCTGCCCGGGGTGCCACCGCTCGTGTCGCCACCAGTGTCACCGCTCGCGTCGCCGCCGGCGCCACGGTTCGTGACGTCCAGCCTCCTCTTGCCCATGGACTGTCAACGGATACTCGCGCGACTCTGGTTCCCCGGCACCCTTACGCTTGTGTGGCTATGACTCAGACACCCCAGCGCCCCCTCCGTGTGCTCGCCGCCATGTCCGGCGGTGTGGACTCCGCCGTCGCCGCCGCCCGCGCAGCCGAAGCCGGTCACGACGTCACCGGCGTCCACCTCGCGCTCTCCGCGAACCCGCAGTCGTTCCGTACGGGCGCGCGGGGCTGCTGCACCATCGAGGACTCGCGCGACGCCCGGCGGGCCGCCGACGTCATCGGCATCCCCTTCTACGTATGGGACCTCGCCGAGCGCTTCCGTGAGGACGTCGTCGAGGACTTCATCGCCGAGTACGAGGCAGGACGCACGCCGAACCCGTGCCTGCGCTGCAACGAGAAGATCAAGTTCGCGGCGCTGCTCGACAAGGCGATCGCGCTGGGCTTCGACGCCGTCTGCACCGGCCACTACGCGACGGTCGTCACCGCCCCCGACGGGTCCCGTGAGCTGCACCGCGCCAGTGACATGGCCAAGGACCAGTCGTACGTCCTCGGAGTACTCGACGAGCGCCAGCTCGCGCACGCCATGTTCCCGCTCGGCGACACCCTCACCACGAAGGACGAGATCCGCGCGGAGGCCGAGCGCCGCGGCCTGGCCGTCGCGAAGAAGCCCGACAGCCACGACATCTGCTTCATCGCCGACGGCGACACCCAGGGCTTCCTCGCCGCCCGTCTCGGCAAGGCCGAGGGGGACATCGTGGACGAGTCGGGGGCCAAGGTCGGTACCCACGAGGGCGCGCACGGGTTCACCATCGGCCAGCGCAAGGGCCTGCGGATCGGCCACCCGGCGCCGGACGGCAAGCCGCGCTACGTGCTGGACATCTCGCCCGTCGACAACACCGTCACGGTCGGCCCCGTGGCCGCCCTCGACGTCACCGCCCTGACGGCCATCAGGCCCCGCTGGTGCGGCGGTACCGCCCCCGTCGGCCCCGGCGCCTACACGGCGCAGCTGCGCGCCCACGGCGACGAGACACCGGTCACGGCCGAGCTGATCGACGGCACCCTGCATGTCGGCTTCGCGGAGGCCGTACGGGGCGTGGCGCCGGGCCAGGCGATCGTGCTGTACGACGGCACGCGCGTGGTCGGCTCGGCCACGATCGCGACGACGGTCCGGCGTGCGGGGGCCCTGGCCGGCTGACCGGATTCACCGGCGGCCCCGTTACGCAAGCGTAATCAGGCGCGGTCTTGTGGCCCGTGCAGGGCCTGCCCCAGGGTGCATGTATGCGCATACAGGAAGCGCATACACGCTGTCGGCGACTCTTTTGGGGCCGCCCCTGTTCTGCTCTCCCCCCAGGAGTACGACGCCATGACGCACGCCGCCCCCGCCCCACGCCGCCGCACCGTCCTGGGCGGCGCCGCCCTCGGTACGCTCGCCACCGCCGGTCTGTCCGCGCCGGAAGCCCGAGCCGCCCAGGCCGCCCCGTTCGCCCCGGCCGCGTCGACGGAGCCGGACGCGGCCGGCTCCGTCTCGTACCGGAACAAGCAGATCCACATCGGCGGCAAGCCCGTGCTCGTACTCGCCGGGGAGATCCACTACTTCCGGCTGAAGAAGGCCGACTGGCAGTCCCGGCTCGACAAGGCCAAGGCCGCCGGGCTCAACACCATCGCCTCGTACATCCCCTGGATGTGGCACGAACTGCCCGACGGCACCATCGATGTCACCGGCCGGACCCGCCCCGAGCGCGACCTCGGCGCCTTCATCGACCTCTGCCACCGCAACGGATTCCTCTTCATCGCCCGCCCCGGCCCCTTCACCATGGCCGAGCTGAAGGGCGAGGGCGTCCCCGAGCGAGTGCGTGAGGACCACCCGGAGATCGTCTCCACCGGCTGGCACGACGCTCCGGCCACCACCCCCACCGTCGACTACCTCGCGCCCGCCTTCCTCAAGGAGATGCGCCACTGGTACGCGGCGGTCATGCCGGTCCTCGCCAAGCGGCTGCACGGCAGCGGCGGCCCCGTCGTCGCCGTACAGCTCGACAACGAGATCGGGATGCTGGCCTGGGTCAGCAACTCGCCCGACCTCACCGATCATCTGACGGCCGACTTCGACGGCTGGCTCCGTAAGGAGTACGGGGACGGCCTCGCCGCGCGTTACCCCTTCGCGGACGAGGACCTGGCCGGGCGGCGCGAGGCGATCCGCGCTCCTAAGGACGCGTACGGCGCGGCGCTGATGCACGACCTGGGCCGCTTCATGCGGGGACGCTTCGCGCGGTACGTCGCCGAACTGCGCACGGCCGCCGAGGAGTACGGCGTCACCGGCGTCCCGTTCGTGATCAACATCCACGGCACCTCCGACAGCCGCGCCGAGCCGTTCCCCATCGGCATCAGCCAACTGATGGAGACCTACGGGGGAATCGAGGGGACGATCTCCGGCGCGGACTTCTACCTCGGCGACCTGACCCTGCGCAACGTCACCGACCTGTATCTCGTCAACGCCTTCATGGACGCGGTCAACGACAAGGACCAGCCCGTCACTGCGCTGGAGTTCGACGCCGGACACGCCGACTACGGGCAGAACATGGACAGTCAGACGAGTCCGTCGGGCGTCGATCTCAAGACCCGGCTGTGCGTCGCGCAGGGCGCCAAGATGATCAACTATTACCTGTTCGCGGGCGGGTTCAACCCGAAACTCGACAAGCCGACGGGTGACGGGAACGACCGGATCGGCATCACCGGCGAGCGGCACGGATTCGCCGCACCCGTCGATCCGGAGGGCCGGCCAGGAGTCAGCTACGCGTCGACGCGGCGGACGGTCACCGCGATGGACTCTCTCGCCGATGTACTCGCGCCGATGCGGACGACGTACGACGACGTGGCGCTCGGATTCGTACCCGACCACTATCTGACCGAGTACCACCCGCCGGAGCTGGCATCCGTACAGAGGGTGCTGGACGAAGCGGTGAACACGCGCGGCGCCGGCCCGCGCGGCTCCCTGGCCCGCGCGATGCTGCTCGGCGGCTTCCGCTACCGGGCCGTGAACCTCCAGGCGGGCGACCTGGACACCAAGGCCGTACCGGTACTCGCCCTGGCCACCGGCGAGCACCTGGGCGCCGAGCTACAGCGGCGCCTCGTCCGCTACGTCGAGGCGGGCGGAAAGCTGCTGCTGTCCGGGCGGCTGCCGGTCAAGGACATGGCCGACAAGCCCTGCACCGTGCTCGCGGACGCGCTGGGCCTCAAGGCCGGGAAGACGCTCACCGACGCCAACCGCTTCTGGCTGTCGGTGACCGCCCACGGCTGGGCGGCGCCGCTGCCCGAAGTGCGGCTGTCGCGCACCCAGTTGTGCGAGCCCTCCCGGGGCAGGACGGTCCTGCGCGAGCTGTCCACGGGCAAGGGCTGCGGCTTCGACATCCCGCTCGGACGGGGGCGAGCCGTGGTGATCACCACCGACTACCAGTGCGACCTGACCTTCTGGGGACGTGCCTTCCGCGCCCTGGACGCCGCCCCCGCGATCCGGCACAGCGCCACCGACCCGGGAGTCTTCCTGCTGACGACGGCGGACGGCGAGCGCGGACGGCTGCTGCACGCGTTCAACGTGTCATCGGGTTACGACCAGGACTTCACGGTCACGGAGAACGGCAAGCCCCTCTTCGGCGGCGAGAAGCTGCGCCTGCCCGGCCGTACGGCGGCGATCCTGCCGCTCGGGCTGGACGTCGGCGGCCTGCGCGTCGCGTACGCCACGGCGGAACTCACCGGCGGCGCCGACGGCCGCGCGACGTTCCGCGCGCTCGGCGGGGGCGGCGGCTCCGACGGGTCGGCCGGGGAGTCGGTGGTCGCGGTGGACGGCGCGGCGCGCTGCGACGGTGCCCGTGTGTCGACCGAGGGCGGCCGGACCGTCCTGCGCGTACGCCGGGCCGAGTTCACCGTACGGCGCGCCTGACGTACCACGCGGCGTACGGGAGGCGCCCCGGCCGCCGACGCTGCGGACCGGGCTGTCGCCTGTCGTGGGAGGCTGTGACGGGCCCGCCCGCAGGCGGCGGCCCGTCCGAATGCCCCGCCCCGACTCGCCCGACCCGCCCCGACCGAAGGAAGCCGACGTGGCCGAGCACTTCCTGGACTCCGTGCCCGGCACGGTCAGCAACGTCTTCTCGCGCGAACTGCCCCCGGTGCTGACCGTCGACCCCGGGGACACGCTCACCGTCCACACGCTCGACTGCTCGGGCCACCTGGAGCGGCGCCGTACGGCGGACGAGGACGTGCCCCGCATGTTCGGCGAGCGGGGCGGCCACCGTCTGGTCGGGCCCATCGCCGTACGCGGCGCCGAGCCGGGCATGACGCTCTCCGTGACGCTGGAGTCCCTGCGCCCCGACGACTGGGGCTTCACGGCGGCGGCGACGTCCGACACCCCGCTCACCCGCCGGCTCGGCATGAGCGGCGAGGAGTCCGAGTGGCTGACGTGGGACCTCGACGCGGACCAGGGCACCGGGACCGACCAGTACGGCCACACGGTCTCGCTCGCGCCCTTCCTCGGCGTCATCGGCACACCCCCCGTCGAACCGGGCGAGCACTCCACGACGCCGCCCCGCGCCCTCGGCGGCGGCAACATCGACTGCCGCGAACTGGTCGCCGGATCCACCCTGTTCCTGCCCGTCACCGTCCCGGACGCGCTGCTGAGCGTCGGCGACGGTCACGCCGCGCAAGGCGACGGCGAGGTCTCCGGGACCGCGATCGAGTGCGGCATGACGACGCGCCTCACCGTCGGCCTCCAGCCGTCCCCGCCGCTCCCGACGCCGCACGCGGTGACCCCCGCCGGCCGGATCACCTTCGGCTTCGACGCGGACCTCAACGAGGCGTCGGCGCAGGCTCTCGACGCGATGCTGACATGGCTGATGTCGCTGCACGGAGTGAAGCGGGCGACGGCGCTGGCTCTGGCCAGTACGACGGTCGATCTACGGGTGACCCAGGTGGCGAACCAGGCGTGGGGCGTCCACGCGGTGCTGCCGCACGACGCGATCCGCTGAATCCCACGCGCCCGTGTCTGCACCGGGCGTGGCCGACGAGCGTGCCGCCGGCCGCTTCCGTCGCCACGAGCCCCGACTCCGGACGTACCGGCACCGGATCCACCGCCACCGCGTCCACCGTCACCGGATCCACCCCCTCACGCCGCCGCGGCGAAATACTCTTCGAGGACCGGCGCCAGCACATGCGGCGCCACCTCGTGCACCTGCCCCGTCAGGGTGCGGTGCCGCCCGCGCGGCAGCGCCTCGGCGACCGCACGGGCCGCCCCCCGCACCGGCGGCGGACTCGCGCCCCCGTCCACGACCATGACCCGCGCCGTGATCCGCGCGAGCCGCTCCGTGGGCACCGGTCCGGGACCCATCACGGCGTTGTCGTACGCGAGGGTGTGCGCCAGCGCCGTCATGCCCTGCCACATCGCCGACCGGCGCATCCCCGTCACCACGTCGAGCGGCACCCCGACCATCGACAGGAACAGCTCCACGGCCTCCTCCCGCTGCCCGTGCGCCAGCAGCTCCTCCAGCCGCGCCGTGTAGGCGGAGTTGTCCGTGATCTCCGCCGGACCGGCGTCGTAAGGAGGTTCGTACACGGCGAGTTGGGTGATCGGCAGCCCCGTGGCAGCCGCCTCCAGCGCCAGGGCGGCGCCCGAGGACATGCCGTAGAGGGAGGCGCTGCCGCCCGCCTCCGTAAGGAGGGCGGCGATGTCCTCCACCTCTCGTTCCACCGCGTACGGCGCCGTGTCGCCGCTGCCGCCGCGCCCGCGCCGGTCGTAGGTGATCACGCTGAAGCGCGGTGCGAGGAGCGCCGCCAGCGGCGCTTCGGCCGCCGCCGTGCTGAACGCCCCTCCCACCATGATCACCGGAGGCCCGTCGCCACCCGTCCGCCGGTACGCGATGAGGGTGCCGTCACCCGACTTCGCCTTGCCCACTTGGTCCATACGCGTATGGACCGGCGCGCTCACCGGAACTCATCGGCGCCGGGCGGAATTTGACGAAGATTCTTTTCCGGACCGGCCGCGGGCTCTCCGTCACGTGCTCCGGTGACGGAGCCGCTCAGCCCGCGACGACCTCGGTCTCGTAGAAGCAGAAGTGGTTCTTGATCTCGGCCACTTCGTCCTTCGGCTCGGGATAGGCCCAGACCAGGTCGGGTGCGTCGGGCAGCGACCAGTAGGAGGCGTCGCCCTTGAACGGGCAGTGGGTCGTGGTGTCCGACGGGGTCAGCAGCTCCGTACGTACGTCCTCCGGCGGCAGGTAGTAACGGACGGGCAGTCCGGTCTCGTGCAGCAGCAACGGCCGGCGGCTGTCCGCGACGACCTGTCCGTCACGGACGACCCGTACATGCGTGTCGCCCCGCTCGACGGTGATGGTGTGCCCCTTGGCCATGACGATCCGCTCCTTCGGTGAACTCGGTCACGCTCTCCTACCGTCAGCAACGGCGGGCCACGCCCTCTTCCCCAAGAGGTCACCCGGATACCGTGGAACCATGAATATCTGTGTCTTCCTCTCCGCCGCCGAGCTGGACGAGCGCTACACCCGCCCCGCCCGCGAGTTCGCCGAACTCCTCGGCAAGGCGGGCCACACGCTCGTCTGGGGCGGTTCGGACGTCGGGCTGATGAAGGTCGTGGCCGACGGAGTGGAGGAGGCGGGCGGGCGCCTCGTGGGGGTCTCCGTGGGCTTCCTGGGCGCGTCGATGCGGGCACGGGCCGACGAGATGGTCATCGCCAAGGACCTCGCCGAGCGCAAGGCGCTGCTCCTCGCCAAGTCCGAGGCCGTCGTGATCATGGTCGGTGGTACGGGCACGCTGGACGAGGCGACCGAGATCCTCGAACTGAAGAAGCACGGCATGCACGACAAGCCCGTGGTGCTGCTCAACACCGCGGGCTTCTACGACGGTCTCAAGGAGCAGTTCAGCCGTATGGACAGGGAGGGCTTCCTCCCGCTGCCCCTGACGGACCTGGTCTTCTTCGCGGAGGAGCCGGTGGGCGCCCTCGCCTATCTGGAGGAGTCCGCCGGGGTGCGCTGACCTCGCGTCCGCCCACCGCCGCACCCGGCGCCGCCGTGGCGCCGGGACCGTACAGCCGTGCCATGGGGTGATGCGAACATGACCTCATGGCTACCCATCTGATCACCGGCGCGGGCTCCGGCATCGGCGCCGCTGTCGCGCGCCGGCTGCACGCGCGCGGCGACGACCTGCTGCTCTTCGCCCGCGACGCCGGCCGCGGCAAGGAACTCGCCGAGACCTACCCCGGCGCCCGTGCGCTCGTCGGCGACCTCGCGACCCCCGACCGGCTCTCCTGGGCGCTGTCCCACCAGACGCTCCCGGAGCGGCTGGACTCGCTCCTGCACATCGCGGGCATCGTCGACCTCGGCCCCGTCGGCGAGCTGACCCCCAAGGCGTGGACCGGCCAGCTGAACGTGAATCTTGTCGCTCCCGCCGAGCTGACCCGTCTCTTCCTGCCCCAACTGCGCGCCTCGCAGGGCCAGGTGATCTTCGTCAACTCCGGAGCCGGACTGACCGCCAACGCCGAGTGGGGCGCGTACGCCGCGTCCAAGCACGGCCTGAAGGCACTCGCCGACGCCCTCCGTCAGGAGGAGCGGCCGAACGGCCTGCGCGTCGCCTCCGTCTATCCGGGCCGTACGGCCACCCCCATGCAGATCAAGGTGCACGGTCAGGAGGGCAAGGAGTACGACCCCTCGCGCTGGATGGACCCGGAGTCGGTCGCCACGACGATCCTCACCGCCCTGGACCTGCCGCGCGACGCGGAGATCAACGACCTGACGGTGCGGCCGGGACGATGACCGAGACCACCAGCGGCGCGGCCGTGCCCCTGTGGGGGTCCGCCACCGGCGTCGGGTCCATGCCGGGCGACGACGCGCGCGAGACGGCCAAGGGCGTCACCGGCACCTTCGAGGACTTCCCGCACCTGCCCGAACTGCCCGCGCGCGGCCCCGGCGCCGACATGATCGGGCGCACCGCCGGGATGCTCGTCGAGGTCTTCGCCCGCGTGGAGCCCAGCGGTTGGCGGATCGGCGACCGCCCCGGCCGGGACACCCGCCGGGCCCGGTCCTGGCTGGGCGAGGACCTGGACGCGCTCGAAGAGTTCACCCAGGGGTACGAGGGTCCTCTCAAGATCCAGGTCACCGGCCCGTGGACGCTCGCCGCGTCCCTGGAGCTGCGCAACGGCGAATCGGCCCTCAGCGACCCCGGAGCCTGCCGCGACCTGGCCGGATCCCTGGTCGAGGGGCTGACGGCGCACCTGGCGGACGTACGGCGCAGGGTGCCCGGCGCCACGCCGGTGCTCCAGCTCGACGAGCCGTCGCTCACCGCCGTCCTGCGCGGGCAGATCAGGACGGCCAGCGGCTACCGCACCCACCGGGCGGTCGACCGGCAGGTCGTCGAGGACGCGCTGCGCCAGGTGATGCGGGCCAACGACGGACCCGCCGTGGTCCACTCCTGCGCCCCGGACGTGCCGTTCGCGCTGCTGCGCCGCGCGGAGGCGGCAGCCGTGTCGTTCGACTTCTCCCTGCTCACTGAGCGTGACGACGACGTGATCGGCGAGGCGGTGGAGGGCGGCGTGAAACTCTTCGCCGGAGTCGTGCCGGGCACGGACGCCCCGTTGTCGGACCCGGGGGGTAGCGTCATGGGTATCAGAACGCTGTGGCGCAGGCTGGGGCTGGATCCGGGGACTCTCGCGGAGTCCGTGGTGATCACTCCGGCATGCGGGCTGGCGGGTGCCTCACCCGCGTACGCCCGTGCCGCGACGGCGCACTGTGTCAGGGCGGCGCGATCCCTCGCGGACAACCCTGAGTGACATCGGCGAGACATGGGTAGCGCCGATCGCGGTGCTCGCGGAGACGCGGTGGGACGGGAGGACGAAACGGTGACTGGCGAACAGCGGACGGCAGTGCCCGCGGAGGCTCGGGAGCGGCACGCGCACCTCGCCGAGCAGGTCGAGGAGCACCGGTTCCGGTATTACGTGAAGGACCAGCCGGTCGTCAGCGACGGCGAGTTCGACAAACTGCTGCGCGCCCTGGAGGCGCTGGAGGAACAGTACGGGGAGCTGCGTACGCCCGACTCGCCGACCCAGAAGGTCGCCGGGGCGTACGAGACGGAGTTCACCGCGGTCGAGCACCGCGAGCGCATGCTCTCGCTGGACAACGCGTTCGACGACGAGGAGCTGGCCGCCTGGGCGGAGCGCGTCGCCAGGGACGTGGGCGCCCCGGGCTTCCACTTCCTGTGCGAGCTGAAGGTGGACGGGCTCGCCGTCAATCTCACCTACGAGCAGGGCAGGCTGACCCGCGCCGCGACCCGCGGGGACGGCCGCACGGGCGAGGACATCACGCCCAACGTCCGTACGATCGCGGAGATCCCGCACCGGCTGAAGGGCGACCGGGTCCCGGAGCTGGTCGAGATCCGCGGCGAGGTCTTCTTTCCCATGGAGGGCTTCCAGGAGCTCAACGCGCGGCTGGTCGAGGCCGGTGACAAACCGTTCGCCAACCCGCGCAACGCGGCGGCGGGTTCGCTGCGCCAGAAGGACCCCAAGATCACGGCGTCGCGCCCGCTGCACATGGTGGTGCACGGCATCGGCGCGCGGTCGGGCTTCGACATCGACCGCCTGTCGCACGCGTACGAACTGCTGGAGGAGTGGGGCCTGCCGACCGCCCAGCACAACAAGGTCGTCGAAGACCTCGCGGGCGTACGGGAGTTCATCACCTACTTCGGTGAGAACAGACACTCGGTCCAGCACGAGATCGACGGCGTCGTGGTGAAGCTGGACGAGATCGCCCTCCAGGGAAGACTCGGCTCGACCTCCCGCGCCCCGCGCTGGGCGATCGCCTGGAAGTACGCGCCGGAGGAGGTCAACACCAAACTGGTCGACATCCGCGTCGGCGTCGGACGCACCGGCCGCGTCACCCCGTACGCGGTGGTCGAGCCGGTCCTCGTCGCCGGCTCCGAGGTCGAGTTCGCCACCCTCCACAACCAGGAAGTGGTCAAGGCCAAGGGCGTCCTCATCGGTGACACCGTCGTGCTGCGCAAGGCGGGCGACGTCATCCCGGAGATCCTCGGCCCGGTCGCCGACCTGCGCGACGGCAGCGAGCGCGAGTTCGAGATGCCGGCCGTCTGCCCCGAGTGCGGCACCGGGCTACGGGCCATGAAGGAGGGCGACATCGACCTCCGCTGCCCGAACGGCCGTTCCTGCCCGGCCCAGTTGCGCGAGCGGCTGTTCTATCTCGGTGGCCGCAAGTGCCTGGACATCGAGAACTTCGGCTATGTGGCCGCCGCCGCGCTGACGAAGCCGCTGGAGCCCCCGACGCCCCCGCTGCTCGACGAGGGCGACCTCTTCGGTCTCACCGTGGAGCAACTGCTCCCGATCAAGGCGTATGTCCTCGACATGAACACCGGCCTGCCCAAGCGGGACCCGGAGACCGGCGAGGAGAAGATCGTCACCGTCTTCGCCAACCAGGAGGGCGAGCCGAAGAAGAACGCGCTGGCGATGCTGGAGCACATCGCCGCCGCCAAGGAGCGCCCGCTCGCCCGCGTCATCGCCGGGCTCTCCATCCGGCACGTGGGCCCGGTCGCCTCGGTCGCGCTGGCCCGCGAGTTCCGGTCCATCGACCGTATCGAGCAGGCCACGCAGGAGGAGTTGGCGGCCGTCGAGGGAGTCGGCCCCATCATCGCCGATTCGCTCAAGCAGTGGTTCGAGGTGGACTGGCATCGCGAGATCCTCCGCAAGTGGCGGGATGCCGGGGTCCGGATGGAGGAAGAGGGCGCCGACGAGGACCAGGGACCGCGCCCGCTGGCGGGCCTCACCGTGGTCGTCACGGGCACGCTCGACAATCACACCAGGGATGGCGCGAAAGAGGCGCTCCAAACCCTCGGAGCGAAGGTGACCGGGGCCGTGTCGAAGAAGACCGCCTTCGTGGTCGTCGGCGACAACCCCGGCTCCAAGTTCGACAAGGCCATGCAGCTGAAGGTGCCGGTGCTCGACGAGGCGGGGTTCGCCGTGCTGCTCGCCGAGGGCCCCGAAGCGGCGCGGGAAGCCGCCGTACAGGCGCCTGAGGTGGCCGATGAGGGGGCGAGGGAACCGGCCAAGGAATCGGTCAAGGACGCCTCGGAATCGGCTGACGAAGCGTCTGCCGGAAGCGGGTCGGAGTGACCGAACGGGCACAACAAGCCCTCGTAGGTCACCCGTTCGGCGCATACCAGATGGATAAGGAAGGGCGGGTTGCATTCGGGCAACAGCGGTAGAGCGCTGCCCGCCGACGCCGTTCGCGGCCTACTGTTGAGGGGTACGCCTGTCGTGCACGGCTGTGTGTGGGAAGTCAGTCGTGGTGGCATGACAACGTGCCATCGCGTGGTAACGGCACTGCCGGCTGTGAGAGGGACGGGAATGAAACCGACCGAGAGCGCCGCCCCGGTCTCACGCCCGCGCGCATTCGCGGGACTGGGAGCCCTGTCGGCCCGAGTGCCCCTCGTCGTGGTGGGAGTAGCCGCCTTCGTGCTGGCCCTGGGCATCGTCCGGGAGGTAGGCGAGGGACGGGCGCTCTTCCCGGACGGCACCACGGGCTGGTCGCTCGCCGTGCTCACCGGCATCATCGTGGGCCATCTCGTCGCGCTGGGCCGCGACCGCTGGTGGGGCGGCACGGGCTCCGGCGCCGCCCTCACCCTCGCGGTGCTGCTCCTGTACGGCTGGGTGGCCGCCGGTCTGGTCAGCCTCGCCGTCGTCGTGCTCGTCGGCATCGCCCGCAGACATCGCTGGCGCCAGGGCGCGCTCCACGGTGCCGTCGACATCCTCGGCATAGGGGCGGCGGCCCTGGTCCTGCTCGCCTTCGGCGACGTACCGACAGTCGCGAAGCCCTGGCAGCCCCTCCACTGGGGGATCGGCACCGTCCCCGAGATCGTGCTGGCTGCCGGGGCCTATCTGTTGGTGACCCGGCTGCTCCTGTGGTATTCGCTGACCCCGCAGGGCGGCGGCCTGCCGACCGTCGCCCGCACGGCCCTGCTGCGGCAGTGCCTGCTGGCGGTCGCGCTGCTCGGCATCACCCCGCTGATCTGCGTGGTCGCGGTGTCCCGGCCGGTCGTGCTGCCGCTGTTCGCCGTCCCGCTGATCGCCCTCGACTCCACGCTGTGGATCGCACGCGCACGGGCCGAGGAACAGCTGCGCGACCCGCTGACCGGGCTGCCCAACCGGCAGTGGCTCCTGGAGCGGACCTGGACGGCCCTGGAGGAGGCGAAGACCCTCGGGGCGCGCTCCGCGCTGGTCCTGATCGACCTCGACCGGTTCCGTTCCGTCAACGACACACTCGGTCATCTCGCGGGCGACAGACTGCTGTTGCAGATAGCGGAGCGGCTCAAGCTCGCCCTGCCGCGCGGGGCGGAGGCCGCGCGGCTCGGCGGCGACGAGTTCGCCGTACTGCTGCCGCTCGTCGACTCCATCACCAGCGCGCAGCGCGTCGCCCGGCATCTCGCGGCCGAGCTGTCCTCGCCGCTCGATCTGGACGGACTGACGCTCGTCCTGGAGGCGAGCGCGGGCGTCGCCGTGTACCCCGAGCACGCGCTGGACGCCGAAGGGCTCCTCCAGCGCGCCGACGTCGCGATGTACCAGGCCAAGCGGGACCGTACGGGCGTGGAGGTGTACGAGTCCAAGCGGGACTCCAACACCCCCGACCGGCTCGGCCTGTTGGGCGATCTGCGGCGCGCCCTCGACGCGGGCGACGTGGAACTGCACTACCAGCCCAAGGTCCGCTTCGACGGCCAGGTCGTCGGCCTGGAGGCGCTCGTACGGTGGGTGCATCCGGACCGGGGCAGAGTGCCCCCGGACGAGTTCATCGCCATCGCCGAGTCCTCGGGCCTGATGCCGCATCTCACCGAGTACGTACTGGAATCGGCCCTCGGCCAGGTCGCCCGCTGGCGCGCCCAGGGCCTGTTCGTCCCGGTGGCCGTCAACGTCTCGCCCCGTGACGTCCACACCCCGGGCTTCGCCGGCGCGGTCGCCGCGCGGCTCGCCCGGCACGGCGTCCCGGCCGGCGCGCTCCAACTGGAGATAACCGAGCATGTCCTGCTGGAGGACCCGCAGCGGGCCGCCGACACCCTGGCGGGCCTGACGGCCCACGGCGTGAAGATGTCCCTCGACGACTTCGGCACGGGCTACTCGTCGCTGGTCCACCTGCGGCGCCTGCCGGTGAGTGAACTGAAGATCGACCGTTCGTTCGTGGCCCGCCTCGCCATCGACAACGAGGACGCGGAGATCGTCCGTTGCACGATCGACCTGGCGCACTCGCTGGGCCTGGTGGTCGTCGCCGAGGGCGTCGAGGACGACGAGACCTGGGAGCGCCTGCGCGACCTGGGCTGCGACGCCGTCCAGGGCTGGCTCGTGGCCGCCGCGATGCCGCCGCACGAGGCGACGTCCTGGCTGCTGGCCCGCGGGGAGACCGGCTGGCACCGCCCGCCGCCCGCACCGGCCCTGGAGCCGCCGCGCACCGATGCTTCGGGCCCCTCCAGCCGCGTCGTCCAGTAGCCGGTCCCGGGGCGGACGCGCGTACCCGGCCGGGACGGGAGCGCGGAAAGGGAATCCGTTTCGTGGGCACGGTGCCGCGCCCCATAGGATTGGCTCAAAATCCCGACACCCACCCAGAGGATCGCTGCATGCCTGGCATCACGCGCGAGGAGGTCGCCCACCTCGCACGGCTGGCGCGTCTGGAGTTGAAGAGCGAAGAGCTCGATCACTTCGCCGGTCAGCTCGACGACATCATCGGCGCGGTCGCCCGCGTAGCCGAGGTCGCCGACCAAGACGTTCCGCCGACCTCCCACCCGCTGCCGCTGACCAACGTCATGCGCGCGGACGAGGTACGCCCGTCGCTCACCCCCGAGCAGGCGCTCTCCGGCGCCCCGGCCCAGGAACAGCAGCGTTTCAAGGTGCCGCAGATCCTGGGGGAGGACTAACAGCCATGACGGACATCAAGACCGACATCATCCGGCTCACCGCCGCCGAGATCGCCGGGAAGATCGCCTCCGGCGAGCTGACGGCCGTCGAGGTCACCGAGGCGCACCTGGCCCGTATCGAGGCCGTGGACGAGAAGGTCCACGCCTTCCTGCACGTCGACCGGGAAGGCGCCCTCGCGCAGGCGCGCGCCGTGGACGAGCAGAAGGCCCGGGGCGAGAAGCTCGGCCCGCTCGCCGGCGTCCCCCTGGCCCTGAAGGACATCTTCACCACCGAGGGCGTCCCCACCACCGTCGGCTCCAAGATCCTCGAAGGCTGGATTCCGCCGTACGACGCGACGGTCACCCGGCGTCTCAAGGACGCGGGCGTCGTCATCCTCGGCAAGACCAACATGGACGAGTTCGCCATGGGGTCCTCGACCGAGAACAGCGCCTACGGCCCCACGGGCAACCCCTGGGACCTCACCCGGATCCCCGGCGGCTCCGGCGGCGGCTCGTCCGCCTCCCTCGCCGCGTACGAGGCACCGCTCGCCATCGGCACGGACACCGGCGGCTCCATCCGCCAGCCCGCGTCGGTCACCGGCACGGTCGGCGTCAAGCCCACCTACGGCGGCGTCTCCCGCTACGGCATGGTCGCCTTCTCGTCCTCGCTCGACCAGGGCGGCCCGTGCGCCCGTACGGTCCTGGACGCCGCCCTCCTCCACGAGGTCATCGGCGGACACGACCCGCTCGACTCGACATCCATCGACGCCCCCGTCCCGCCGGTGGTCGAGGCCGCCCGCAACGGCACCGTCGCCGGTATGCGCGTCGGCGTCGTCCGGCAGTTCTCCGGCGAGCACTACCAGGCCGGCGTCATGCAGCGCTTCGCCGAATCCGTCGACCTCCTCAAGGAGCTGGGCGCGGAAGTGGTCGAGCTGGACTGCCCGTCCTTCGACCTCGGCCTCTCGGCGTACTACCTGATCGCCCCCTCCGAGTGCTCCTCCAACCTCGCGCGCTTCGACGCCATGCGCTACGGCCTGCGGGTCGGCGACGACGGCACCCGTTCGGCCGAGGACGTCACCGCCCTCACCCGTGAGGCGGGCTTCGGCGACGAGGTCAAGCGGCGCGTCATGCTCGGTACGTACGCGCTCAGCTCCGGCTACTACGACGCGTACTACGGCTCGGCCCAGAAGGTCCGCACCCTCATCGTGCGGGACTTCGAGAAGGCCTTCGAGCAGGTCGACGTGATCGTCTCGCCCACCACGCCCACCACCGCCTTCCCGATCGGTGAACGCGCCGACGACCCGATGGCGATGTACCTTTCCGATCTGTGCACCATCCCGACCAACCTGGCCGGAAACGCCGCCATGTCGCTGCCCTGCGGACTGGCGCCGGAGGACGGACTGCCGGTCGGGCTACAGATCATCGCCCCGGCGATGAAGGACGACCGTCTCTACCGGGTGGGAGCCGCGGTCGAGGCGGCGTTCGTCGAACGCTGGGGACACCCGCTGTTGGAGGAGGCACCGTCGCTATGAGCGCAATGACCAAGAAGGCCAAGGGCTTCAAGAAGTCCAAGTCCGGCATGTACCTGTCGATCGGCACGACCGCGTTCGGCGCGGTCAGCGTCGTCAAGCAGGCCAGGCTCGCCCGCCAGGACAACGACACACTGCGGCTGCTCGACGCCGCCGTCTCCGCCGCCGCCATCGTCACCGGCATCGCCCTGCTCTACCGCGAGCTGAAGCGACTGGGCGACGACGACGTCCTGCTGGGCTGAGCCCGCAGAGAGGGAAAGTTTCACCGTGACCGTCACTGAACACGTGTCGCTCGTCCCGTACGACGACGCTCTCGCGACGTACGACCCCGTCATGGGCCTGGAGGTCCATGTCGAGCTCGGCACCAGAACGAAGATGTTCTGCGGCTGCTCCACCGAGCTGGGCGCCGACCCCAACTCGCAGACCTGTCCCACCTGTCTCGGCATGCCGGGGGCGCTTCCGGTCGTCAACGCGATCGGCGTCGAGTCCGCCGTCAAGATCGGTCTCGCGCTGAACTGCGAGATCGCCGAGTGGTGCCGGTTCGCCCGGAAGAACTACTTCTACCCGGACATGCCGAAGAACTTCCAGACGTCCCAGTACGACGAGCCGATCGCCTACAACGGCTATCTGGACGTCCAGCTGGACGACGGCGAGATCTTCCGCGTGGAGATCGAGCGCGCCCACATGGAGGAGGACACCGGTAAGTCGCTGCACGTCGGCGGCGCCACCGGCCGTATCCAGGGCGCGTCCCACTCGCTGCTGGACTACAACCGCGCCGGCATCCCCCTCATCGAGATCGTCACCAAGCCGATCGAGGGCGCGGGGGCGCGTGCGCCGGAGGTCGCGAAGGCGTACGTCGCGGAGCTGCGCGAGCTGATCAAGGCGCTGGACGTCTCCGAGGCCCGCATGGAACAGGGCCAGATGCGCTGCGACGTCAACCTGTCGCTGCGCCCGCACGGCCGTACGACGTTCGGCACCCGCTCGGAGACGAAGAACGTCAACTCCCTGCGCAGCGTGGAGCGGGCGGCGCGTTACGAGATCCAGCGGCACGCCGCGGTTCTCGACGGCGGCGGCACGATCATCCAGGAGACCCGTCACTTCCACGAGGAGGACGGTTCCACGACGTCCGGCCGCGTGAAGGAGGAGGCGGAGGACTACCGGTACTTCCCCGAGCCGGACCTCGTCCCGATCGCGCCCGCGCGCGCGTGGGTGGAGGAACTGCGCGGCGGACTGCCGGAGCTGCCCCGGCTGCGCCGCAAGCGGCTGCGCGAGGAGTGGGGCGTCTCGGAGCACGACATGCAGTCGATGCTCAACGCGGGCGCGGTCGACCTGATCACCGCCACCGTCGAGGCGGGCGCCCCCGCCGACCAGGCACGCAAGTGGTGGATGGGCGAGCTGGCGCGCAGCGCGAACGAGACGTCCACCGATCTCGCGGCGCTCCCGATCACCCCGGCGCAGGTCGCCAGGGTGGCGGAGCTGGTGACCGCGGGCGACCTCAACGACAAGCTGGCCCGCCAGGTCCTGGAGGGCGTCCTCGCGGGCGAGGGCGACCCGGACACCGTCGTCGAGAAGCGCGGCCTGAAGGTCGTCTCCGACGAGGGCGCGCTGGGTACGGCGGTGGACGAGGCGATCGCCGCGAACCCGGCGATCGCGGACAAGATCCGCGCGGGCAAGGTCGCGGCGGCGGGCGCCCTGGTGGGAGCGGTCATGAAGGCCACCCGCGGCCAGGCGGACGCGGCACGCGTACGGGAACTGATCCTGGAACGCCTGGGCGCGGAGGGCTGACACACCGCCACGGGACCGGCACACCTGGGGGCTGAGCCCCTGGGGGCCGGTCCCGTTTCGGCGCCGCTCGGGCGAGGGACGGGCTTGTCGGTCCCGTGCCTGTGGGGTGCCGGGCGGGGGCGTGGGTTGCCCCGGTGGCGTGGTGCCGTACGGCCAGTGGTCGCCGCCGAGTCGTGTCGGCGGGCCGTACGCCCTCTGCCCGGCACTGAGCCCCGGCTCGACGCCCTCGCCGTAAGCGGCACCCTCGTACCAACCACCCGCCGTGCGGCAGGGGCGACGCGGGGGGCGTTGCCCGGCGGACACCCGTGTGGGTCGTAGGTTGGGCGGGCGCGGCGTGTGGGTCGCGTGACCGTACCGTCCGCCCACCAGAACCCTGGCGCCGCCCCGTGAACAGCCTCGCCGCCGAGATCGTGTCCGTCGGGCTGCTCCTCGGCGTACTCGCCTTCGCCGTCGTGCGGCCGAGAGGTCTGCCCGAAGCCGTCGCCGCCATCCCGGCCGCCGGTCTCGTCGTCGTACTCGGCGCCGTCTCGCCCGCCGACGCGTGGGAGCAGACGCACACGCTGCTGCCCGTCGTGGGATTCCTCGCCGCGATTCTCGTGCTCGCCCAACTCTGCGACGACGACGGCCTGTTCGACGCGGCGGGCGACCTCGTTGCCCGATTCTGCGGCGGGCAGCCGCGCCGGCTGCTCGGCGGCGTGTTCGGCGTCGCCGCCGTCACCACCGCCGTGCTCAGCCTCGACGCCACCGTCGTCCTGCTGACGCCCGTCGTCTTCGTCACCGCGAGTCGCGTCGGCGCCCACCCCCGCCCGCACGTCTACGCCTGCACCCACCTCGCGAACTCCGCGTCGCTCCTGCTCCCCGTCTCCAATCTCACCAACCTCCTCGCGTTCACCGCCAGCGGACTGACCTTCACCCGGTTCGCGGTACTCATGGCGCTCCCGTGGCTGGCCGCGATCGCCGTCGAGTACGTCGTCCTGCGCCGCTTCTTCGCGGCCGACCTGGCCGTCGGGGCGCACCCTCCCAAGGAGGCCGAGCCGCGCACCGTACCGACGTTCACGCTCGTCGTCCTCGGTCTGACACTCGTCGCGTTCGCCGTCACCTCCCTTGTAGGCATCGAACCGCTGTGGGCGGCCTTCGCCGGTACGGCCGTCCTCGCCGCCCGCGCGCTACGGCGCCGACGCACCACCCTCCCCGCGCTCTGGCGCGCCGCCTCCCCGCTCTTCTGTCTCTTCGTGCTCGCGCTGGGCATCGTCGTCAAGGCCGTCGTCGACAACGGCCTCGACACCGGGATCAGCCGCATCCTCCCCGGCGGCGAATCCCTCACCACCCTGCTCGTGATCGCCGCCGTCGCCGCCCTGCTGGCCAATCTGATCAACAACCTGCCGGCGATCCTCGCCCTGCTGCCCGTCGTCGCCCCGGCCGGCCCCGGCCCCGTGCTCGCCGCGCTCATCGGGGTGAATCTGGGGCCCAACCTCACGTACGTCGGTTCACTCGCCACCCTCCTGTGGCGCCGTGTCCTGCACGAACACGACTCCGCGCCCTCGCTGGGGCAGTTCACCCGGCTCGGACTGCTCACCGTGCCCGCGACACTGATCGCTTCGACCGTTGCCCTGTGGGGCACCCTCCAGTTGTGAGTGACGTGAAGACAACCGCCCTCGTCTGGATCACCCCGTCCACCTGGCCCGCATGCGTCGACGCCGCGCGGGAAAGGGCCCCCGACGACCACGTCGTCCTGCTGCACGTCGGCGACGACCGGATCGCCGCCGAGGCGCACCGCGCCTACGCGGGGCTGCTCGGCCGGGGCCACGGTCCCGAACGCGACCCCGGCAGCAGACTGGAGGAGCTGTCCGGCGCGGCCGGCGCCGACCTCCTGGAGAAGGCGGCGCACCGGCTCGGCCGGCCGTGCGAACTGCTCGACCGGCACGGCCGTCCTCAGGAGGAGGTCGTCCGCGCGGCGGCCGACGTGGACCTGCTGATCTGCGCGCGCGACGGCGACCGCGAGCGGCCGGGCCCGCACAGCCTCGGCCCGGAGTCCCGCTTCGTGGTCGACCACGCCCCGTGCCCGGTGCTGCTGGTGTGGCCGCATCAGGTCTGAACCGGGGCCGCCCGATCTCCGGCGCCCCGGCCGTTGCGACAATGCCCGGATGAACACACGGAGCAGGGACGAGCTTCTCGCCGAGGCGGTCGATCTGCGCACCCGGGGGGAAGCGGAGCAGGCCCGGGAGCGGTTGGTCGCTCTCGCTCAGCGGCACCCGGACGACGCGGAGGTGGCCTATCAGACCGCCTGGACACATGACGCGCTCGGCCTGGAGGCGGAGGCCGTCGCCTACTACCAACAAGCCCTCGCAGGTACGGAACTCCCGGCGGGGGACCGTCTCGGCGCCCTGGTCGGTCTCGGCAGCACCTTCCGGATCCTCGGCCGGTACGAGGAAGCCGTCGAGACGCTGCGGGGCGGGCTGGCGGAGTTCCCCGACGACGGCGCCCTGCGGACGTTCCTCGCCATGGCGCTGTTCAACACCGGGCAGCACGACGAAGCGACGCGGATCCTGCTGGAGTTGCTGGCCGCGACGAGCGACGACCCGGGCGTGCGGTCGTACCGGAGGGCCATCGGCCACTACGCGAAGGATCTGCGCGAGGTCGTCCAGCAGGGGCCGTGAGCGCCCGCCGTACGCCCTACGGGTACAGATCCCGGCCGTACGTCGCGGGGTCGTCCAGCGCGCCGAGGACGAGGTCGGCGAGGTCCGCGTAGGTCGTACGGGGCGCGAGGCCCCGGTGCGGCGTGAAGGAGCGGGGGCGGTTGCCGCGGGCCGGGCCGTGGTGCAGCACCCCGGACCGTACGACCGTCCACTCCAGGCCGCTGGTGAGGACCACCGCGTCCTGGGCCTCCCGCTCCCGCAGGAGGGGGCGGGCCGTCGCGCGGTAGAGGGCGGCGATGGTACGGCCGGAGAGGCCGCGTACGTGGGGGCCGTACCCGGCCTCCGAGACGACGATCAGCCGGCGTACGGCCAGCTTGCGCATCGCGTCCACGATCAGTTCGGTGCCGCGTGAGTACAGAGGCGTCGTCCGGTTGCCCTTGAGGCCGAAGGCGATCACCGCGGCGTCGGCGCCGGTGAGCGCGTCGGTCACGGCGCTCTCGTCGAAGGGGCTGCCGGTCACCACGCGGTCGACGGGGGCGCCGCCCAGCCGGGCCGGCTCCCGCACCTGCGCGGTGGTGCGGTGCCCGGCGCGCGCGGCGGAGGCGAGGAAGGCTTGTCCGGTACGCCCGGTGGCGCCGAACACGGTGACATTCATGGGCAGGCTGTCCCTGTCGTATGCGCGGGTGCGCGGGTTGCTCGTCGGAGGCCCAGCTTGCGCCACACGGGCTCCCACCGCCACGGCTCCGCACGGATCGGACGGGGGCGACTCTCGGACGTTCATCGCCGGGCCGTCCCCGGGTCTTCCCGCCGCCACTTACGGTGGCTAGCTTCCGGGCCGTAGCACTTGACTTGGGAGGATCTCTTGGCCACTGACATTTCACGGCGACGGCTCTTCGCGCTCGGGGGCGGCGCCGTCGGCGCCGCCGCGGCGGCCTCCGTACTGCCGCCGTCCCTGCGCGCCGCCATCGCCGCCGAGGCGCCGGCCGGGGGACTGGACGCCGTCAGACATGTCGTGGTGCTGATGCAGGAGAACCGGTCGTTCGACCACTACTTCGGCACGTTGCGCGGCGTACGGGGCTTCGGGGACCGCAACGCGGTGGAACTGCCCACCGGGCGCCCCGTGTTCGAGCAGCCGGGAGCCGCCGGCGGCACCGTCCTGCCGTTTCCCGTGCGCGACGCCGCCGAGGCGCAGAAGAAGGACCTTCAGTACATAGGCGACCTCGACCACTCCTGGAACGGCGGCGCAAAGGCGTGGAGCAACGGCTGGATGGACGGCTGGGTCTCCGCCAAGACCGCCGCCACCATGGCGTACTACGACCGCGCCGACATCCCGCTGCACTACGAGCTGGCCGACACCTTCACCATCTGCGACGCCTACCACTCGTCCGTCCACACCTCCACCAGCCCCAACCGCAACCACCTGTGGAGCGGCTGGACCGGCTACGAGGCGGACGGCCGGCGCGCCGTCGGCAACGACGCGTACGCCGAGGGCACCCATCCCGGCTACGCGTGGCCGACGTACGCCGAGCGGCTGGAGAAGGCCGGACGGACCTGGAAGACGTACTCGGAGTGGGAGAACTTCACCGACAACAACATCGAGTTCTTCACCTCCTTCAAGAAGATCGCGCACAAGGCGCTCGCCGCGGCGCGTGAACTCGAACTCGAAGGCGCCGACGGCTTCACCTACATGGAGGCCTTCTACGCCGCGGTGCGCGACACCGACGACGCCGCCGTAAGGGCGAGGCTGCTCGCGGCCCTGGAGGAGGGCGTCGGGGCCCTCACGGCCCCGGAGCGCTCCCTCTTCGAGCGCGGGCTGCGGCGCGTCGAGTCGGGCACCCTCGCCGCGTCGTTCCGCGCCGACGTGGCGGCGGGCACCCTGCCCGAGGTGTCGTACCTGGTGCCCTCCGCCGTCGACTCCGAGCACCCGGGCGCGTCCTCACCGGTCGCCAGCGCCGGCCTCGTCTACCAGGTGCTCGACGCGCTCGGCGCCCACCCGGACGTCTGGCGGCACACGGTCGTACTGATCAACTACGACGAGAACGACGGCTTCTTCGACCACGTCCCGCCCCCCGTGCCGCCCGTGGACGACGCCGACGAGCGCTGGGAGGGTCGCCCCACCGGGCTGGGCATCCGCGTGCCGCTGCTGGTCGTCTCGCCCTGGACCGTCGGTGGTTACGTCTGCTCACAGGTCTTCGACCACACGTCGGTCGTCCGCTTCCTGGAGAAGTGGACCGGGGTGCAGGAGCCCAACATCACCCCGTGGCGGCGCGCCGTCACCGGCGACCTGACATCGGCCTTCGACTTCGGACGGGGCCGGCCGCGCCCGGACGTCGAGCAGCCGGGCCCCGTCCCGCCGTTCACGGGGCGCTGGCGGCCCGCGCCGCCGACCGTCCAGCGGATGCCGGTGCAGGAGCCCGGTACGCGGCCCGCCCGCCCGCTGCCGTACCAGCCGGACGCCCACGGCCGTCTCGTGGCCGGCCGGGACGGGGCGCGCGCCCTGCGGCTCGAACTCCGCAACACGGGGCGGTCGAGCGCCCACTTCGCGCTCTATCCGTACGCCGGTGAGTTCGACGTCCCCCAGCACCGCGACGTGCGGGGCACGTCGCAATGGACGGTGCCCCTCAGCGGCGACGCGTACCGCTTCACCATCACCGGACCCAACGGCTTCCGCCGTGAGTTCGCCGGCCCCGTGTCGGGCGGCGGCGCCGAGGTCAGCACATCCGTCGACCATCACGACCGCGATCTGCATCTCACCCTCCGTAATGAGGGTGATCTGCCCGTCACCTTCACCGTGCGCTCCCTCGGTTACGCGGACGAGGCCGATCTCGGCGACTGGAAGCGCGAGTTCAAGGTCAAGCCCGGACGCAGCCGCCATGTCGTGCACTCGGCCGCCGACGCGCACGGGTGGTACGACATCGAGGTGACGGCGGGCCGGGGCTTCCGGCGACGGCTGATGGGCCACATCGAGAACGGGAAGCCGAGCGTCTCCGGCTGAACCGGAATTCCCTGCTCCCATTGATCGAACGCCAGGTCAACACTGTGTGAGGAACCCCACCAAACGGGCAAACGATCACGATTCGATGTCAGAGTTGGCTCTCCGGGACCACGCAGGGGAGCAGACCGTTGGCCACAGTCGCGCGGTGGTGCGTCAGGCACCGGCTCCTGGTCGTGCTCCTGTGGCTGCTCGCACTCGGCTCCACCGCCGGCGCCGCCGTCGTGGCCGGGACGTCGTACTCCAACGACTACGAGGCTCCCGGCACCGAATCCGGCCACGCCGTCGACCTCCTGAAGACCGGCTTCCCCGACCGCAGCGGCGACAGCGACACCGTGGTCTGGCACTCCGAACGCGGCTCCGTCCGCGCGGACGACATCGAACTGCGCATGGGCGTCACGCTCGGTGAGATCGCCAAGCTGCCCGGGGTGGCCGGTGTGATGAGCCCCTACGTCATCAGCGGCGGCGCCGCGACGCCCGCGCACGCGTCCGGTCCCGAGGACGGCGAGGGCGTCCGCCAGATCAGCGAGGACGGCCGTACCGCCTTCGCCGTGGTGACCTTCGAGAAACAGGTCGACGACATCCCCGCCGCCCAGGCCCAGGCCGTCGTCGACACGGCGAAGAAGGCGGCCACCGACGATCTCCAGGTGGAGGTCGGCGGCGGCGCCGTCGCCCTCACCGAGGGCACCACGGCGCACACGGCGGAGATCGTGGGCGTCGCCATCGCCGCCGTGGTCCTCTTCCTCGCCTTCGGCTCGCTCGCGGCCAGCCTGCTGCCCATCGCGACCGCGCTGGTCTCTGTCGGGACGGCGTACGCGGGCATCGCGCTCCTCGGCCATGTCATGACGGTGGCCGACTTCGCGCCCATGCTCGGTCTGCTCGTCGGGCTCGGCGTCGGCATCGACTACGCCCTGTTCATCGTGACCAGACACCGGAAGGGCCTCAAACAGGGCCTGACGGTCCCCGAGGCCGCCACCGAGGCCGTCGCCACCACGGGGCGCGCCGTCGTCTTCGCCGGAGCCACCGTCTGCATCGCGCTCCTCGGCATGCTGGTGCTGCGCCTCAGCTTCCTCAACGGCGTCGCCATCGCCGCCTCGCTCACCGTCGCGCTGACGGTCGCCGCGGCCGTGACGCTGCTGCCGGCCCTGCTCTCGTACACCGGCACGCGCGCGCTGAACCGCCGCGAGCGGGCCCACCTCGCCGCACACGGCCCGCGGCCCGAGCTGCCCACCGGATTCGCCGCCCGCTGGTCCGCCTTCGTGGAACGTCACCCGCGGCTGCTCGGCGTCGCGGCCGTGGCCGTGATGGTGGTGCTCGCCCTGCCGACGTTCTCGCTCCATCTGGGGACCTCCGACCAGGGCAACAACGCCGCGTCCACCACCACCCGGCAGGCGTACGACCGGCTCGCCGAGGGCTTCGGCGCCGGCGTCAACGGCCCGCTGACCCTCGTCGCCGAGCTGGACGGCGCCGACGACCGGCTCGCGATGGACCAACTGCCGGACACGCTGCGCGAGTCGCGGGGCGTCGCCTCCGTCGGGCCGATCGTCTTCAGCGGCAGCGGCGACCGGGCCCTGCTCACCGTGGTTCCCACGTCGGAGCCCCAGTCCAAGGCCACCAGCGACCTCGTCGACCGCCTCCGTACGGAGATACTGCCCCGCGCACAGGACAGCACCTCCCTGGAGGTGGCGGTCGGCGGGGTCACGGCCAGCTACGACGACTTCGCCGAGGTCGTCGTCGGCAAACTGCCGCTGTTCGTCGGCGTCGTCGTCGCCCTCGGCTGTCTGCTGCTCCTGGTCGCCTTCCGCTCCGTCGGCATCCCACTGAAGGCGGCGGTGATGAACATCGCCGCCGTCGCCTCGTCCTTCGGGATCGTCGTCGCGATCTTCCAGTGGGGGTGGGGGAGTGAACTCCTCGGCCTCGGCAGTGCGGGCCCCATCGAGCCGTTCCTGCCCGTGATCATGGTCTCGGTCCTCTTCGGCCTGTCCATGGACTACCAGGTCTTCCTGGTGAGCCGGATGTACGAGGAGTGGCTGGCGACCGGCGACAACAAGCGGGCCGTGCGGGTCGGCCTCGCCGAGACCGGCCGCGTCATCAACTCGGCCGCCGTGATCATGATTTCGGTCTTTCTCGCCTTCGTGCTCAGCGGGGACCGCGTCATCGCGATGTTCGGCATCGGGCTGGCCGCCGCCGTCGCGCTGGATGCCTTCGTCCTCCGTACACTCCTCGTGCCCGCCCTGATGCATCTGCTGGGCGGCGCCAACTGGTGGCTGCCGGGATGGCTGGACCGCCGGCTTCCGCGTCTGAGCATCGAGGCGCCCAACGGCCGCCGAGCGGCGTCTGGGAAGATCCCCGCGCGGCGTGACGAGCACGCGGAGCGGGTGGAACACGCGCCGCGGTGAGTGGGCCGCCATTGAGCCGACCGGACCGAAGGAGTGCGATGTTCGCGATATCACTGGGTGACGACGGGGCGGAACTGAGACCGCTGGAGCCGTGGCAGGCCGAGGAGTTCCTCGCGCACATGGACCGCGCCCGGGACCTGGTCGACGTGCACGTGGGGCTCGCCCAGGCCGTGGCCGACCTCGACTCGGCGCGGGCGTTCCTCCTCAGATACGCCGAGAAGCAGGCCGCCGACGCCGGGCGGATCTACGGGATCTGGCTCGACGGCACCCTGGTCGGCGGCGTGATGTTCCGGCTCTTCGACGCCGTCCAGGGCACCTGCGAGGTCGGCTGCTGGCTCGAACCGGGGGCCACGGGGCGCGGTCTGGTGACCCGCGCGGTGCGGGCGCTCATCGACTGGGCGGTGGAGCGGCGCGGCATCCACCGCGTGGAGTGGGTGGTGTCGTCGGCCAACACGGCGAGCATCCGGACCGCCCAGCGCCTCGGTCTGCGGCGTGACGGCGTGCTGCGGTCGGCGAGCGTCCATCACGGGCTCCGGCAGGACAACGAGATCTGGTCCGTACTCGCCCCCGAGTGGCGTGAGCAGGGACGGCGCACCACTTGACGAAACTCTCATGGATCTCTCATACGGGCCGCCTACCGTGCGGCGCATGAACCCCACGACCAAGCCAGAACAGCCCGCTGACGACAGCGGCGAGACCGAGGCGGAGCGCGCCGTTCCGGCTACTGCCGAGAAGAACGACGCGCCGGGCCCGAGCCTGGCCAAAGAGCCTGGGGAGACACCTGAGGCGGGCCGCGGCGACGGCGCCGACGGTGACGGAACCACGGACGGCGACGGGGACGACGGCGACCTGCTGAGCGACGACCTGGACGGCGAGTACACCCCGCCGCCCTCCAGCGGCCTCGCCGCCGCCTCCGCGGCGCTCGTCTCCCTGCTGCTCTCGCTCGTCTCGCTCATCGGCACCTGGTCCGGCAAGGTGATCTCCGAGCGCGAGACGCTCGTGGGCCAGATCGACCTCGGCCAGACCGGCACGGCGGAGCAGCAGATCTCCGAGATCTACGGCGACGCCTGGCACGCCATCGCGCTGACCAACGGCATCTTCGCGGTGCTGGCGCTCATCGCCGGCCTGGTCGCGCTCGGTCTGCCGCAGCGCAAGAGCTGGGTGCGGCCGTTCGCCGTGGCCGGTCTCGTGCTCGCCGCGCTCGGCCTGCTGATCTCCGTCGGCATGTACTTCGACGTCTTCGTGTCCCTGCCGGAGCCGCCTCCGGCCCAGGCGCCGCCCGCCGGCTGAGCCGGGTGAACGGCGCCTCCTAAGGAGTACGGGGAGCGCGCCGAGGAGGGCCGGACGGGGCCTTAGGTCCCGCCCGGCCCTCCGTGCGTCCCGCCTAAGGCCCCCGCGCCGCGAAGATGCGGCACGCGCCCGATGCGTGCGTACCCCCTGAGAGACGAGTGTTGAGGCATCGCAGGACGCCGAAGCACTTCGTGACAAGGGGAGTCGAGATGTTCGAGTACGAGATGCACCAGATGCGGTCGGCCGAGCTGATCCGTGAGGCCGACGACCGGCGGCTGATCCGCCAGGTCCGTAAGGCCCGCAAGGAGGCCGCGCGCAGCGCCCGCAACGAGGGCGAGGGGCGGGTGGTGTCACCCCGCGGCCGGTTCGCCAGGGCCGCGTGACGGGCGGCGTACGGAGATGGCCGCCCGCCCCGACCTCCTGAAGAAGCCGGATCGACAGTCGCCGCGGGTGCCACCGGCACCCGCGGCGACCGCCGCGATAACGAGTGCCGCGGTGTCGTACCCCTGTGCGATGCTCGGGACCGTGGAGACCAAGTCAGTCAGTCCGGTGTTCGTCGGTCGCGACGGCGAGCTGACCGTACTCACGGATGCGCTCGCCCGCGCCGCCGCGGGCGAGCCCCAGGCGTTGCTCGTCGGCGGTGAGGCGGGGGTCGGCAAGACCAGGCTCATCGAGGAGCTGATCTCGGTGGCCTGCCGCGACAACGCGGTCGTCGCCGTCGGCGGTTGTGTGGAGATCGGCGGTGACGGACTGCCGTTCGCGCCCTTCTCCGCCGCCCTGCGCGGCCTGCGGCGGCTGCTGCCCGAGGAGATCGCCGCCGCCGCCGAGGGCCAGGAAGGCGAACTGGCCAGGATCCTGCCCGAGTTGGGCCCCTCCACGGGCGACGCCCTGGGCGAGCACGGCACGGCCAGCCTCTTCGAACTCACCGTCCGGCTGCTGGAGCGCGTCGCCGCCGACCGTACCGTCGTCCTCATCCTGGAGGACCTGCACTGGGCGGACGCCTCCACCCGCCATCTGCTCGCCTATCTGTTCCGCACGCTGCGCCGCGGCCGGCTCCTGGTCATCGCCACCTACCGGGCCGACGACATCCACCGCCGTCACCCGCTGCGCCCGCTCCTCGCGGAGCTGGACCGGCTGCGTACGGTCAGCCGGATCGAGCTGTCCCGCTTCAGCCGCGCCGAGGTCCGGCGCCAGCTGCACGGCATCTTCGGGGACGAGCCGGACCCGCAGCTCGTCGACGAGATCTTCGGACGCTCCGACGGCAACGCGTTCTTCGTGGAAGAGCTGGCCGTGGCCACCGAGTCCGGCTGCCGCTCCGGACTCACCGACTCCCTGCGCGACCTGCTGCTCGTCCGCGTCGAGACACTGCCCGAGAACGCCCAGCGGGTGGCCCGGATCGTCGCCGAGGGCGGCGCCACCGTCGAGTTCCCCCTGCTGCTCGCCGTCGCACAGCTCTCCGAGGACGACCTGATCGAGGCGCTGCGGGCCGCCGTCGGCGCCAACATCCTCCTCACCACGGCGGACGGCGACGGCTACCGCTTCCGGCACTCGCTCGTCCGCGAGGCCATCAGCGACGACCTGCTCCCCGGCGAACGCTCCCGGCTCAACCGCCGCCTCGCGGAAGCCCTGGAGGCCGACCCCTCCCTCGTACGGGGCGACGAGTGCACCACCCGCCTCGCCGGCTACTGGTATCACGCACACGACG
The DNA here is from genome assembly GCF_042870175.1 of Streptomyces sp. NPDC006643. NCBI lineage: Bacteria > Bacillati > Actinomycetota > Actinomycetes > Kitasatosporales > Streptomycetaceae > Streptomyces > Streptomyces sp. NPDC006643. Next base: position 303,570 of record NZ_JBIAHA010000003.1, read on the forward strand.
CGGCGAAAGCCCTGCCCGTCGTCCTGCTGGCCTCCGTCGAGGCCCGCCAGCGCTACGCCCACGCCGAGCAACTGCGGCTGCTGGAGCGCGCCATGGAGCTGTGGGACGCCGCGCCCGAGGACGTACGGGCCGGCCTCAGGCCGCCGGACGACACCGAGGTCTACCCGCCCATCGCCGAAGGGGCGAGCGCCCCGCTGCGCTATCTCGACCTGCTCGCCGAGGCGACCGTCGCGGCCCGCTTCGGCGGCGAACGGGAGCGCGCCCTGGCGCTGTCCAAGAAGGCCATGCGGGTCCTGGAGACCGTGGACGACCCGCTGCGCGCCGCCTGGTTCTGGACACAGCGCTCACGGCTCGTACAGCAACTCACACGCGGCGACGGCTGGGACGAACTGGCCACCGCCCAGGACCTGGTGCGCGGCCTGCCGCCGTCCGCCGTGCACGCCTCGGTCCTCTCCGACGTCGCGAGCTGGGGCGCCCTGCACCGGCCGGGCCCCAACAGCCTGGCCGCGGCCGACCGCGCCGTGGAGTACGCGCGCCTCGTCGGCGCGGAGCACATCGAACTGAACGCCAGACACACCCGCGGCTGGCTCACCACCGAGTCGGGATCCATCGAGGAAGGGCTCGCCGAGATGTACGCGGTACGGGACCGCGTCTTCGAGCTCGGCACCCGCGGCACGCTCGGCATCCTGAGCCGCATCAACATCAACCTGCCGTCCACGCTGGAGAGCGTGGGCCGCTCCGAGGACGCGGTCGCCGCCGCCGAACTCGGCATCGCCCTCTGCCATCAGCGAGGCCTGTCCGACACCGAGGCCTGGGTCCGGGTCAACCTGAGCGAATCCCTCTTCTCGCTCGGCCGCTGGAACGAGGCCCGCACGGCCGTCGACGAGGCGGCCCAGATCGCCCCCGCCCCCAAGGCGCGCGCCCTGGTCGCCCTGCGGCGCGCGATGCTCGCCCTCGCGCGCGGCGACGCCGCCGAGGCGACAAGCCAAGTCACCCTGGCCCGCGCGGTCTTCGGCCCGCACGACCCCCAGCCGCAGCACGTCATCGCGCCGGCCAGGCTCGCGATGATCAGCGCCGCGCAGCAGGGCAGACTCGCGGAGGCCCGCAGAGAGTTCGAACAGGTCGCCGCGCAGGGCTTCCCGCCGGGCATGCAGCGGTACGCGCTGCCGCTGCTCTGCTCGGCCGCCGCGATGGAGGCGGACGCGCGCGGGCTGCCGGAGGCCGACGCCGGGCGGGAGGCGATCCTGGCGCTCATCCGCGACCACGCGAAGCGTCTGCCCGCCGTCGTCCCGATCTGGCGGGCGCACGACCTGATGCTCGAAGCCGAACTCGCCCGCGCCGACGGCATCGTGGCCCCACAGCTGTGGGCCCGCGCGGTGGCCGCCTTCGAGGCGCTGAAGCGGCCGTACGAACTCGCCGCCGCCCGCCACCGCTGGGCGGCGGACCTCCTGGCCGCGTCCGCCGACCGGGAACAGGCCACGGCGCTGCTGGTCCAGGCCCACGCCACGGCGAAGAAGCTCGGCGCGGGGCTCCTGGTGGAGCAGACCGAACTCCTCGCCGGCCGGGCCCGGATCAGCCTCACCACCACCCCGCGGCTCGCCCCCGCCCCCGCCCCCGAGGCCGACCCGCTCGGTTCACTGGGCCTGACCCCCCGCGAACAGGACGTCCTGCGACGGGTCGCCGAGGGCCGCAGCAACCGCCAGATCGCCGAAGAGCTGTACATCTCGCCCAAGACGGCGAGCGTGCACGTCTCCAACATCCTGGCCAAGCTGGGCGTCTCGGGCCGCACGGAGGCGGCGGCGATGGCACACCGTCTGCACCTCTTCGACGACCTGGAACTGACCCACCCCTAGGGCGAGTCCGGAAGTCGCCTGGCGCGCGGCGCCTGGCACGACACCTCTCCCCCCGTGGGCCCCAGGGGGCCACGGGAGGTGCCCCCGGTGTCGGAGTCGGCCGAGTACGCCCGGTACGAGGCCGATCCTCCGCCTTGCGACGCACCGCACCAGCCGCCGCGCGCCCCGCCTCGCGGGCGGCCGTCGGCGCGGCTAGGTCACCTCCAGCCGAAGGATCTTGTCGTCCCCCTGCTTGGGCGTGGCTCGGCCGTCCGTGTTGCTGGTCAGCAGCCAGAGGCCGCCGTCCCCGGTCGCCAGCACCGTACGCAGCCGCCCGTACTTACCCTCCAGGAAGGCCTGGGCGGCGGCCGACGGCTTCACGCCGTCCAGCGGGATCCGCCAGAGCCGCTCGCCGCGCAGCGCGGCCATCCAGATGGACCCCTTGGCGAAGGCGATACCGCTCGGCGACGCGTCGTTCGTCCGCCACTCCTCCACCGGATCGACGAAGCCCTTCTCCCCGGCCTTGCCCTCGGCCTCCGGCCAGCCGTAGTTCTTCCCCGGCTCGATCAGATTCAGCTCGTCCCAGGTGTTCTGGCCGAACTCCGAGGCCCACAGCCGCTTCTCGGAGTCCCAGGCGAGACCCTGCACGTTGCGGTGCCCGTACGTGTACACCACCGAGTCCGCCTCCGGATTGCCGTGCACCGGCTGTCCGTCGGGGGTCATCCGCAGAATCTTCCCGCCCAGGGACTTCTTGTCCTGCGCGAGGCCCGTCTCACCCGTCTCGCCCGTGCCCGCGTAGAGCATCTTGTCCGGGCCGAAGGCGATCCGGCCACCGTTGTGGATGTTGCCCTTCGGGATGCCCCGCAGGATCGTGTCGGGCGCGCCCAACTGCTGGCCCACCGGCCTCTTCGGGTCGTACAGCATCCGGGCGATGCGATTGTCGGAGTCCGTCGTGAAATACGCGTACACATACGTGTCGGAGGCGAACGACGGGGAGATCGCGAGGCCGAGCAGACCGCCCTCGCCGCCGGGGGAGACCCCGGGCACCGCGCCCACCTCGGTCTTCTTGCCGCTCTCCCCGTCGACCCGGGTGATCGTCCCCTCGTCGCGCGAGGAGACCAGCAGATCGCCCTCGGGCAGCGCCGCCAGGCCCCAGGGCGATTTGAGGTCCTCGGTCAGCGTCGACACCACCTTCGCCGAGCCCTTCGCCGGCGGCGCCGACGCCCTCGCCTCCCCGTCCGGAGGAGTCGACCCGCCGGACACCGAGGCGGACGGGGAACCGGCCGGGCCCTCGGACTTCGCCGTGCCGTCGGAGGACGAGCACGCGGTCATCACGAATAGCGCCGCTGCGGCCAACACGGCCGTCACTGGAGCACGTTGCACGGTCTTGATCCCTTCGACGGCTGCGTCTCTACGTTTCATACACCGCAGCCCCCGTTCAGGTTCCCATCGACCCGCTGTCAGTGCCACGACTCCCGAGCCGCGGGCAGCGCGGCGATCTCCGCCAGATCCGCCGCCGACAGCTCCAGCCCGGCCGCCCCCGCGTTCTCCACCGCCCACCGCTCCCGCTTCGCCCCCGGAACAGGCACCACCTGCGGACCGCGCGCCAGCACCCACGCCAGCGCCACCTGCGCCGGCGTCGCCCCGTGCCGCTCGGCGACCCGCCGCAGCCCCGCCACCACCGGCTGGTTCGACGCCATCATCTCCGCCGTGAAGCGCGGATGCCTGGCCCGTACGTCCTCCGGCTCGAACCCCTGCCCGGGAGTGAGCGTGCCCGTCAGATAGCCGCTGCCCAGCGGCATCGCCGCCAGGAATCCCACACCCCGCGCCACGCACCACGGCAGCAGCCGCTCCGTCGCCTCCCGCGACCACACCGACAGCTCCGCCTCCACCGCGCTGACCGGAAACACCTGCTGCATCCGCTCCAGCAGCCGGATCGTCGCCCCGAAGCGGTCCGTGCCGGTACGGCGCGACGCGCGGGCGTCCACGGCGCACATCCCGAGGGCCCGCACCTTCCCCGCCGCCACCAGCTCCGCCATCGCGCCCCAGGTCTCCTCCACCGGCACCTCCGGATCGGCCCGGTGCAACTGGTAGAGGTCGATCACCTCCGTCCGCAGCCGCCGCAGCGACGCGTCGCACGCCCGGCGCACATAGCTCGGACGGCCGTTGGCGACGATGTGCTGATCGCCCACCAGCAGACCGCACTTGGTGGACACGAAGGCGTCGTCACGCCGCTCGTCGAGCACCCGCCCCAGCAGCAGCTCATTGGTGAACGGGCCGTACATATCGGCGGTGTCGAGCAGCGTCGTACCGGCGTCGAGGGCCGCGTGCACGGTGCGCGACGAACGGTCGCCCCGCTGCTCGGAGGCGCTGTAGGCCCAACTCATCGGCATACAGCCGAGTCCCACGGCGCCCACCGTGAGTGCCGTCGCACCGATCGTCCTGCGCTCCAACTGCCCCGCCCCTCCCGCTTCCTCACCTGCGCGCCCACGCCGGACGAACCGCCGCCGGGCACACTCCAGCTAACCTCATGGGCCCACCGGCGCCGCCACACCCCGGTGCCGGGGCCGTACCGGCGCCCGTTCCGGCCCTCGGGACGCCCTTCATCACCCCGGTGGGCTTCGCATAGCCTCCTGACCATGACTTCAGACGTGTGGCTGCCGATCCCCGCCGACGAGATCGAAGGGCTCCCCGAGGGCCTGGACTACCGCCACTGGGACGGCGCCGCGGACTATCCCGCCGACCCGGCCGACTGCGCCTTCTACGTAGTCCCGTACATGAAGGGCATGGACGTCGCGCTCCGGCCGCTCGCCGCGATGACGTCCATACGCGTCGTACAGACCCTGTCGGCCGGGATCGACCACGTCGCGCCCGGACTCGGCTCGCTGCCCTCCGGCGTACGCCTCTGCAATGCCAAGGGCGTCCACGAGGCCAGCACCGCCGAACTGACCGTCGCGCTGATCCTCGCGTCCCTGCGCGGCATTCCCGGCTTCGTCCGGGGCCAGGAGACCGAGGAGTGGCGGTCGGGCTTCTACCCGGCGCTGGCCGACAAGTCCGTACTGATCGTCGGCTACGGCTCGATCGGCGCCGCCATCGAGGACCGGCTCACACCCTTCGAATGTGCGCGGGTGGCGCGCGTGGCGCGCTCCGCCCGTGCCACCGAGCGCGGGCCCGTGCACGCACTCGCCGAACTTCCGGACCTGCTCCCCGAAGCGGACGTCGTCATCGTCTCGACGCCGCTCACCGAGGAGACGAAGGGCCTGGCAGGAGCGCAGTTCCTGGCCCGTATGAAGGACGGCGCGCTGTTCGTGAACGTCGCGCGGGGCCAGGTCGCCGACACCAAGGCGCTCCTGGCCGAGCTGGAGAGCGGAAGGATCAGGGCCGCGCTGGACGTCACCGATCCGGAACCCCTCCCGCCGGGTCATCCTCTCTGGCATGCTCCGGGTGTCCTCATCAGCCCGCACGTGGGCGGATCCACCTCGGCCTTCATGCCGCGCGCCAAGCGCCTGCTCGCCGACCAACTGACCCGCTACGCCGCGGGAGAAGCCCTGCGCAACGAGGTGCTCACCACCGACTGAGCCCCGCCGATCCGCACCCGGGAGCGACAACTGCCCTGCTCGTCACGGAGAGTAGGAGAACTATGTCCCTGAGTGACGACTCTGGTGTATCGTCCCGATCTGGGGGTCGCGTCGAACGAGGGACGGCGCGGCGGAGCGATCTGAATCCGAGGGGGGCGACGGGCGATGTACTGCCGATGGACGAACGATCCGACGCGGAAGGGCCGTCCACGACGGTCTTCGGACCCGCCGGCGTGTCGCCGGCCGGGCCGTACGACCACGGCCCGCAGCACGGCACCGTCCCACGCCACGGCCGCGACGGTCCACGCCGCGGAGACACGCGTCCCAACGACGCGCACTTCACCGACGCGGATCTCGCCCACGCAGATCTCACCGACGCGCACTTCACCGACGCAGAGGTGGATCCCGTCGCCCGGACCCGGCGCGTCGGCGGTGACGGAGACACCCCCCGAGGTGACCCCGTGAGCGCGCCGGAAACGCTCCTCGGCCGTCGCGCCGCCGCAGGAGGAGGCCCGAACGGCGACCCCGACGGCGGCCGGGACGGCGGTCCCGGCGACGGCACCGACAACGGCGGAGGCACCGGCGGCCTCCTCACGCAACTCCTCCTCGCCCTCGTCTGCGGCGGTTACGCCACCGGCGCGGCCCTCGGCTGGGGCTCCCGCGAAGTCGCGCTGTTCATGGGCGACTTCGGCCTCAGCATCGCCGCCCTCATCGCCGCGATCTCCTGCTTCCTCTACGCCCGCAGCGACGACAGCCGCTTCCGGCCCGCCTGGCTGCTCTTCTCGCTCTCCTCCGCCATGGCCGCCGGCGGGAACGCGGTCTGGGGCTGGTACGAGGTCGTGCTCGACCTCCCCGTACCGAGCCCCTCCCTCGCCGACCTGTTCTTCCTCTGCTTCGCGCCGCCCGCCATCGTCGGCCTGCTCGTCCTCGCCAAACGCCCCGTCAGCAAGGCCGGCTGGGTCTGTCTCGGCCTCGACGCCTGGCTGATCGGCGGCTCGCTCCTCACGCTCTCCTGGAGCCTGGCCCTCGCGCACACCACGCACTTCGACGGCGAGACCGTCGCCCACGCGGCGCTCTCCCTCGCCTATCCGCTGCTGGACATCGTGCTCGTCAGCATGGTGCTCGCCCTGCACTTCCGGCGCTCGACCGGCAGTCGTACGGCGATCAACTCCGCCATCGCCGCCCTCGCCCTCACGGTCCTGTGCGACGCCCTGTTCACCTCCCCGCTGCTCCGGGAGACCTATCGCTCGGGCCAACTGCTCGACGCGGGCTGGTTCGCCGGCTCCCTGCTGCTCGCGTACGCGCCCTGGGGCGTCCGCAGAGCCGCCGAGACCGTCCCCGTGCTGCCGCCGCGGCCCCCGCGCCAGCCCAGGCACTCCAGCAGGCCGATCGCGGGCTCCCTGGCCGCCCTCACGCCGTATCTCGCCGCCGCCGTGTGCACCCTGGGGATCCTGTACAACGTCATCGAGGGCCGCCGCGTCGACCGCGTGGTGGTCCTCACCGGCTGCACGGTCGTCCTCGCCCTGGTCGTACGGCAGGGCATCATGCTCGTCGACAACATCGCGCTCACCCATGAACTGGCCCAGAAGGAGAACCACTTCCGCTCCCTGGTCCAGGGATCGAGCGACGTCATCATGATCGCCGGGCCGGAGGGCACCCTCGACTACGTCAGCCCCGCGGCGGCCGGCGTCTACGGACGCGAGGCGGACGGCCTCGTCGGCGCCCCCCTGGAATCGATCATCCACCCCGACGACCGGGGCCGCGTCAAACGCGAGGTGCGCCGCTTCCTCGCCGCCCCTCCCACGGAGGAGCCCACCACCCGCATCGAATGCCGCTTCAAATCGGGCAACGGCGACTGGCTGAACGTGGAGTCCACGGTCAACCGGCACCAGGGCGGCCTGATCCTCAACAGCCGGGACGTCACCGAGCGCGTAAGGCTCCAGGCCCAGTTGCAGCACAACGCCGAGCACGACCCGCTCACCGACCTGCCCAACCGCGCCCTGTTCACCGAGAGGGTCCGCCAGTCCCTCTCCGGGCGCCGGGCGGGCGACCACGGCACGGCGGTCCTCTTCATCGACCTCGACGGCTTCAAGGGCGTCAACGACCGCCTCGGCCACCAGGTCGGCGACGAGTTGCTGATCCACGCGGCACACCGTCTCCAGGACTCGGTCCGGGCCGGGGACACCGCCGCCCGCCTCGGCGGGGACGAGTTCGCCGCCCTCATCGTCGGCGACGGCACGGACGACCGGACCGCCCGGGAGTACCAGGTCCACGAGATCGCCGACCGGCTGCGGCTCCGGCTCTCGCAGCCGTACCGCATCGAAGGCAACGATGTCCGCGTCGCCGCCTCCATCGGAGTCGCCTTCGCCGAACCGGGCATCACCCCCACGAACCTCATGCGCAACGCCGACCTCGCCATGTACCGCGCCAAGGCCGGCGGCAAGGACCGCGTCGAGCTGTACGCGCCCCAGATGCAGGCCGACGTGGTCCGCAGGACGGAGCTGGCCGTCAAGCTCCGTACGGCGCTGCGCGAGGGAGAGTTCGCCCTGCTCCACCAGCCCGTCGTCGACCTGGCCAACGGCCGGATCTCCGCCGTCGCCGCGCAGGCCCGCTGGCGCTCCGCCCAGGGCGTCCTCTTCACGCCCGCCGAGTTCTTACGCGTCGCCGAGGACAGCGACCGCACCGCCGAGTTAGGCCGCTGGCTGCTCGAAGAAGCCGTCGAGCAGGCCGCCGAGCGCGGCCGGACGGGCCATCTGGTGCCGGTCACCGTCCGCCTCTCCGCGCGCAGGCTGCTCGACCGCTCCATGCCGCTCGGCTCCATCGAGTCCCTGCTGACCCGCCACGGGCTTCCCTCGGGCGCCCTGCTGATCGAACTGGCCGACAGCGACCCCCGTACGTCCCTCGACGAGCTGGAGCACCGCCTGGTCGCGCTGCGCCGTCTCGGCGTACGGATCGCGCTCGACGGCTTCGGCAGCGGCTACGCGGCCATCAACGCACTGCGCCGGCTCCCCGTCGACGTACTGAAACTGGACCGCGGGCTGGTCGAGGGGGTGGTCGAGTCCGCCCGGCTGCACAAGATCACGGCCGGGCTGCTCCGGATCGCCTGCGATCTGGGCATGGTCTCGGTGGCCGACGGCGTCGACCTGCCGGAACAGGTGCTCGCGCTCCGCGCCATGGGCTGCACCCACGGCCAGGGCATGGCCTTCTCCGGCCCCCTGGACGAGTACCGGCTGCGCCGTGCCCTGATCCGCGGCGACTTCCCGCTGCCCGGCGCCGCCCCGCTGCCAGTGCTTTCCGGCGGCTCCCTGCCCGTGCGCCGTACGCGCGCGGCCACCCCCGACATGATCCCCAGGCCCGCCACCCGACCCTCCCTGCGCTCAAATGTTGAGACGCCGGTCCCACCCACTTGACAGTGGCGGCGCGTCAGAGGGAGGGTCAATGCCATGCGCACCCGAATTCTCGTACTTGGACAGCGCGTCGGCTGAAGCAGTGCCCACCACCGGCCCTGCCTACCGCACCCGACGCGCTCCCCTCGCCTGCCTCCCGGCACGAGGGGTTTTTTGTTGTACCGGCACAGCCCAAACCCCCGCAAAAACCCTCAGCTTCGAGAAGAGATTGACGATGACCGAGCAGGCCACCGGGGCTCACCCGACGCCGCGCGCCCGTAACGGCGGACCCTCGTCCGCCACCGTGGAACATGTCACGGGCGCGCAGTCCCTCATCCGCTCTCTTGAGGAAGTGGGCGCCGACACGGTATTCGGCATCCCCGGCGGCGCCATCCTCCCCGCCTACGACCCGATGATGGACTCCACCCGGGTCCGGCACATCCTGGTCCGCCACGAGCAGGGCGCCGGCCACGCGGCCACCGGCTACGCGCAGGCCACCGGCAAGGTCGGCGTCTGCATGGCCACCTCGGGCCCCGGCGCCACCAACCTGGTCACCCCGATCGCCGACGCGCACATGGACTCCGTGCCGCTCGTCGCGATCACCGGCCAGGTCGCGAGCAAGGCCATCGGCACGGACGCCTTCCAGGAGGCGGACATCTGCGGCATCACGATGCCGATCACCAAGCACAACTTCCTGGTCACCAAGGCCGAGGACATCCCGCGCACCATCGCCGAGGCGTTCCACATCGCCTCCACGGGCCGGCCGGGCCCCGTCCTGGTGGACATCGCCAAGGACGCCCTCCAGGCGAAGACCACCTTCAGCTGGCCGCCCACCCAGGAGCTGCCCGGCTACCGCCCCGTGACCAAGCCGCACGCCAAGCAGATCCGCGAGGCCGCCAAGCTGATCACCCAGGCCAAGCGGCCGGTGCTGTACGTCGGCGGCGGCGTCATCAAGGCCGGTGCCACCGCCGAACTGCGCATGCTCGCCGAACTGACCAACGCCCCCGTCACCACCACCCTGATGGCGCTGGGCGCGTTCCCCGACAGCCACCCGCTGCACGTGGGAATGCCGGGCATGCACGGTGCGGTCACCGCCGTCACCGCGCTGCAGAAGGCCGACCTGATCGTCGCCCTCGGCGCCCGCTTCGACGACCGCGTCACCGGCAGGCTGGACAGCTTCGCGCCGTACGCGAAGATCGTCCACGCCGATGTCGACCCCGCCGAGATCGGCAAGAACCGCGCCGCCGACGTGCCGATCGTCGGCGACGCCCGCGAGGTCCTCGCCGACCTCGTCCAGGCGGTCCAGGCCGAGCACACCGAGGGCAACGTCGGTGACTACAGCGCCTGGTGGCGTGATCTCAGCCGCTGGCGCGAGACGTATCCGCTCGGCTTCGACGAGCCGGGCGACGGCAGTCTCTCCCCGCAGCACGTCATCCAGCGCATCGGCCAACTCGCCCCGGACGACACGATCTACGCGGCGGGCGTCGGCCAGCACCAGATGTGGGCCGCCCACTTCATCGACTACGAACAGCCCGCCACCTGGCTCAACTCCGGCGGCGCGGGCACGATGGGCTACGCGGTCCCCGCCGCGATGGGCGCCAAGGCGGGCCGGCCGGACCGCACCGTGTGGGCGATCGACGGCGACGGCTGCTTCCAGATGACCAATCAGGAACTGGTCACCTGCGCCCTCAACAACATCCCCATCAAGGTCGCGATCATCAACAACGGCGCGCTGGGCATGGTCCGCCAGTGGCAGACCCTCTTCTACAACCAGCGCTACTCCAACACCGTCCTGCACAGCGGCCCCGACGTCGCCGCCGGCGGCTCCTTCGAGGGAGCCGGCGCGGACGGTGCGAAGCCCAACGGCGGCACCCGTATCCCGGACTTCGTGAAGCTGTCCGAGGCCATGGGCTGTGTCGCGATGCGCTGCGAGTCCCCGGACGAGCTGGACGCCGTGATCGCCAAGGCCAACTCCATCAACGACCGCCCCGTGGTGGTCGACTTCATCGTCCACGAGGACGCCCAGGTCTGGCCGATGGTCGCCGCGGGCACCTCCAACGACGAGGTCCTGGCCGCCCGGGGTGTGCGCCCCGACTTCGGCGACGGCCTGGACGACTGAGCCGGATGCCGAGAGCGAGAGAAAGAACGACAAAAATGTCTTCCAAGCACACCCTCTCCGTCCTGGTGGAGAACACCCCCGGCATCCTCGCCCGGATCGCCGCCCTGTTCTCCCGGCGCGGCTTCAACATCGACTCCCTCGCGGTGGGTGTCACCGAGCACCCCGACATCTCCCGCATCACCATCGTGGTCAATGTCGAGGACCTGCCGCTCGAACAGGTGACGAAGCAGCTCAACAAGCTGATCAACGTTCTGAAGATCGTCGAACTCGAGCCCGGCGCCGCGATCCAGCGCGAGCTCGTCCTGGTGAAGGTCCGCGCCGACAACGAGACGCGCTCCCAGATCGTCGAGATCGTGCAGCTCTTCCGCGCCAAGACGGTGGACGTCTCACCCGACGCCGTCACCATCGAGGCCACCGGTTCGAGTGACAAGCTCGACGCGATGCTCAAGATGCTGGAGCAGTTCGGCATCAAGGAGCTCGTGCAGTCCGGCACGATCGCCATAGGGCGTGGCGCGCGGTCCATCACGGACCGCAGCCTGCGGGCGCTCGACCGCAGCGCGTAGCCCCGTCGCCGGAGCCGCGCCCCCGGAGCCGTACACGCGTCCCGTTCGCATGCCGAGACCGTGAGGCTCCCTTTACCCGCCCCGCCGTACGGTGGGGCCCAGCGAAACCCCAGTTGCACACCAAGGAGAAGACCCAGTGGCCGAGCTGTTCTACGACGACGATGCCGACCTGTCCATCATCCAGAGCCGCAAGGTCGCGGTCATCGGCTACGGCAGCCAGGGCCACGCCCACGCGCTGTCGCTCCGTGACTCGGGTGTCGACGTCCGGGTCGGCCTGCACGAGGGTTCCAAGTCCAAGGCGAAGGCCGAGGAGCAGGGCCTGCGCGTGGTGACCCCCGCCGAGGCCGCCACCTGGGCCGACGTCATCATGATCCTGGTGCCGGACCCGATCCAGGCGCAGGTCTACGAGGAGTCCGTCAGGGACAACCTGAAGGACGGCGACGCCCTCTTCTTCGGCCACGGCCTCAACATCCGGTTCGGCTTCATCAAGCCGCCGGCCGGTGTCGACGTCGCGATGGTCGCCCCGAAGGGCCCCGGCCACCTGGTCCGCCGGCAGTACGAGGAGGGCCGCGGCGTGCCGTGTATCGCGGCCGTCGAGCAGGACGCCACCGGCAAGGGCTTCGAGCTGGCGCTGAGCTACGCGAAGGGCATCGGCGGCACCCGCGCCGGCGTCATCAAGACGACCTTCAGCGAGGAGACCGAGACCGACCTCTTCGGTGAGCAGGTCGTCCTGTGCGGCGGTACGTCCGCGCTGGTCAAGGCCGGCTTCGAGACGCTGGTCGAGGCCGGTTACCAGCCGGAGATCGCGTATTTCGAATGCCTCCACGAGCTGAAGCTGATCGTCGACCTGATGTACGAGGGCGGCCTGGACAAGATGCGCTGGTCGGTCTCCGAGACCGCCGAGTGGGGCGACTACGTCACCGGCCCGCGGATCATCACGGACCAGACCAAGGCCGAGATGAAGAAGGTCCTCGCCGAGATCCAGGACGGCACGTTCGCCAAGAACTGGATGGACGAGTACCACGGCGGTCTGAAGAAGTACAACGAGTACAAGAAGGCCGACAGCGACTCGCTGCTCGAGAGCACCGGCCGTGAGCTGCGCAAGCTCATGAGCTGGGTCGACAACGACGACGTCTGAGACGACGGCGTCCGACACGTTCCCGGTGCCGGGCCCGCGGTTGGGGCCCGGCACCGGAGCGGTGGTGCGACCGGTCGCCGCGGGGCCCGTCGGCAAGCGCTTGTGACGGGCCCGGCCACGTACGGGTGATCTGCCCGCCGAGGCGGGAATCGGCCGCCGTCCGCACCACTACACTGCTGGATACATCCGCGTCAGGCCCACAATGTCGTGCGTCTTCCACGCGATCAGGCCCGGACCAGGGCCTGGCACCCTCCGCCGCCTGCGGCCGTCGGGACGGCCGTCCGCAATGGACTTGTGAGGACCCACGTGAGCTCGCGTTCCAATCAAAAGCCGGTTGTACTCATCGCCGAAGAGCTGTCGCCCGCCACCGTCGACGCGCTCGGTCCGGACTTCGAGATCCGCCACTGCAACGGCGCGGACCGCGCCGAACTGCTGCCCGCCATCGCCGACGTGGACGCGATCCTCGTCCGCTCCGCGACCAAGGTCGACGCCGAGGCCGTGGCCGCGGCGAAGAAGCTGAGGGTCGTCGCCCGCGCCGGTGTCGGCCTCGACAACGTCGATGTCTCCGCCGCCACCAAGGCCGGCGTGATGGTCGTCAACGCGCCGACCTCCAACATTGTCACCGCCGCCGAGCTGGCCTGCGGTCTGCTGGTCGCCACCGCGCGCAATATCCCGCAGGCCAACACCGCCCTGAAGAACGGCGAGTGGAAGCGCAGCAAGTACACCGGCGTCGAGCTGAGCGAGAAGACGCTCGGTGTCGTCGGCCTCGGCCGGATCGGTGTCCTGGTCGCGCAGCGCATGTCGGCGTTCGGGATGAAGATCGTCGCGTACGACCCGTACGTACAGCCCGCGCGGGCCGCGCAGATGGGCGTCAAGCTGCTCTCGCTGGACGAGCTGCTGGCGGTGTCGGACTTCATCACCGTGCACCTGCCGAAGACCCCCGAGACCCTGGGTCTGATCGGCGACGAGGCGCTGCACAAGGTCAAGCCGACGGTGCGGATCGTCAACGCCGCGCGTGGCGGGATCGTGGACGAGGAGGCGCTGGCCTCCGCGCTCAAGGAGGGCCGCGTCGCGGGCGCCGGCCTGGACGTGTACGCGAAGGAGCCCTGCACGGACTCCCCGCTCTTCCAGTTCGACCAGGTCGTGTGCACCCCGCACCTCGGCGCGTCGACGGACGAGGCGCAGGAGAAGGCGGGCGTGTCGGTCGCCAGGTCGGTGCGCCTCGCGCTCGCCGGTGAGCTGGTGCCGGACGCGGTGAACGTCCAGGGCGGGGTCATCGCCGAGGACGTACGGCCGGGTCTGCCGCTCGCCGAGAAGCTGGGCCGGATCTTCACGGCGCTGGCTGGCGAGGTCGCCGTACGGCTCGATGTCGAGGTCTACGGCGAGATCACGCAGCACGACGTGAAGGTGCTCGAACTCTCCGCGCTCAAGGGCGTGTTCGAGGACGTCGTCGACGAGACCGTGAGCTATGTGAACGCGCCGCTGTTCGCGCAGGAGCGCGGCGTCGAGGTGCGTCTGACGACGTCGAGCGAGTCGCCCGACCACCGCAACGTCGTCACCGTACGGGGCACGCTCGCGGGCGGCGAGGAGGTGTCGGTCGCCGGCACGCTGGCCGGTCCGAAGCATCTTCAGAAGATCGTCGCGATCGGTGAGTACGACGTGGACGTGTCCCTGGCCGACCACATGGTCGTCCTGCGGTACGAGGACCGTCCCGGTGTCGTCGGCACCGTCGGCCGGATTCTCGGCGAGGCGGGGCTGAACATCGCGGGGATGCAGGTGTCGCGCGCGGAGGAGGGCGGCGAGGCGCTGGTCGTGCTCTCCGTCGACGACAACGTGCCGCCGGCCGTGCTGGCGGAGATCTCCGACGAGATCGGTGCGAACTCGGCGCGCTCGGTGGATCTGACCGACTGATCGACTGATCGGCTGGCTGGCCGAGCGGCCGACTGACCGGCCGACCGGCTCTGTTTGGAACGGACCTGCTCGACGGCGAGGGGCCCGGGATCTTTCTCTCCCGGGCCCCTCGCCGTTCTCCGTTCCTGTCCGTGGCCCCGTCCCCGTGCTCCGCGCGAGGAGTCAGTCGGAGCTGAGCAGCGCCGGCGCCGGGGCGTCCTTCGCGGGGGCGTCGTCCTTCGGATTCCGAATCCCGCGCAGCAGGGTCGCGGCCAGTACGGCGGCGGCGATCAGCAGCCCCGCGCCGCCCAGGGCGGCGATCTGCATGCCGTGCACGAAGGCCTCACGGGCGACTTCGAGCACCGACTCGCCAATACGGGGCGGGAGTTGACCGGCGACGACGGTCGCACCGCCCAGCGTCTCGCGTACGGATTCCAGCGCCGCGTCCGGCAGCCCCGCCGGGGCGGCGTCGGCGATGTCCTGGCGGTAGACGGCGGTGCCGATCGTGCCGAGGAGCGCCATGCCCATCGCGCCGCCGAACTCCTGCCCCGTCTCCAGGACCGACGCCGCCGAACCGGCCTTCTCCGCCGGGGCCGCCCCCAGGGCCATGTCCGAGACCAGCGCCATGACGGTGACGATGCCGCAGCCGATGACACACGCCCCGGCCAGCATGACCCACAGCGAGTCGGTGTCGATGAGGCTCAGCAGGGCGTATCCGGCGGCGGCGATCACGAAACCGGCGGCGACCACGTACGCCCGCTCCACCCGCTGGGCGATCATCGTCGCCGTGGGGGCCGCGGCACCGACGGCCACGGACGGGGCCAGGCTCCACAGCGCGGCCTCCAACGTGCCCATGCCGAGCACCGATTGGAGGTACTGCGTGGTGAAGTAGGCCGAGCCCATCATGGCGAAGGTGGCGAGGGCGTTGAGCACGACCCCGGAGCCGAAACCGCGGCCCCGGAACAGCGCGCGGCTGATCATCGCGTCGGTGTGGGTGCGCTGGCGGCGGACGAAGACGTAACCGATCACCAGCCCGGCGAGCAGGGAGATCGCGACCGCGGTGCCGAAGCCCTCGGCGGCCAGTTCCTTGAGGCCGTACACGATCGGCAGTACGGAGCCCATCGACAGCGGCACGCTGAGCAGATCGAACCTGCCGGGCTCCGGGTCCTTGAACTCCGGTACCAGCACCGGCACCAGGACCAGCAGAAGCAGCATCGCGGGCACGTTGATCAGAAAGATCGAGCCCCACCAGAAGTGGTTGAGCATGACGCCGCTCAGCACCGAACCGAGCGCGACGCCGCCCGCCATGGCGCCCGACCAGATGCCGATCGCCTGGCCGCGCTGCTTGGCGTCGCGGAACATGTTCCGGACGAGTCCCATGGTCGACGGCATCAGGGTGGCGCCGCCGATACCGAGCAACGCCCGTGCGGCGATGAGCATTTCGGCGCTCTGCGCGTACGCCGCGCCGACCGAGGCGACACCGAAGGCCGTGGCGCCGATGAGCAGCAGCCGGCGGCGGCCGATGCGGTCACCGAGCGAACCCATCGTGATCAGCAGCCCGGCGAGGGCGAACGCGTAGATGTCGAAGATCCACAGCTGCTGGGTGGCGCTCGGGGCGAGTTCTTCGGTGATCGCGGGGATCGCGAAGTAGAGGACCGAGACATCCATCGAGACCAGGAGAAGAGGCAGCAGGAGGACGGCGAAGGCGGTCCACTCCTTGCGGCCGGCGCGGAGCGAGGCGGGATTCGTCATGTGGAGCAATGTACAGGCGTCATAAACGCTTGTCTATGACGACCGTATAAGACGTGCGTGTGGGACAACCGTGTGGGACAGCCGTATGGGACAGGTGTATGGATTCGCGTTACGCTTCCCCGCATGGGACATCGCGAAGATCTGCTCGAAGGTGCCAAGCGCTGCCTGCTGGAGAAGGGGTACACGCGGACCACGGCGCGCGACATCGTCGCCGCGTCCGGGGCCAACCTGGCGTCCATCGGTTACCACTACGGGTCCAAGGAAGCGCTGCTCAACGAGGCGTTCATCGCCGTGACCGAGCAGTGGGGCGACCGCGTGACCGAGCCGCACGCCGCGGACGGGGCGGACGGCGCGGACGGGGCGGCCGACGGCAGCCCGGGGGAGACGGCGACGGCGCCGGGTCCGGCGCGCGACGGGGCCCCGCCCGCGTCGCTCGACCACTTCCGCGACGTCTGGGCGAAGGTCGTCGCGTCGCACGAGGAGAGCCGCCCCCTGTGGCAGCTCCAGATGGAGGTCGTCTCCCGGGTCGGCACCGACGCCGGGCTCCAGAAGGCCCTGGCCGACAAGCAGTTGGAGGGCCGGGACGGTCTCGCGGAGGGCATGTTCGGCGTCGACCGGAAGGACGACCCCGAGAAGGCGCGGGTGGTCGGCCTCTTCACACAGGCCCTGCTCGCGGGCGTGATGGTGCAGTGGATGGTCGACCCGGAGACCGCCCCGTCGGCGCAGGACCTGACGGACGGTCTGCGCGCGATCATCGGTGACGACCTGGCCTGACCGCCCCCGCCCCCGCCGCCCCGGACCCGGGGCGGCCGGCCGCGCTCAGGACCTGAGCCGCGCCGACTTCAGTGCCATGTGCAGCAGCAGCCGGTCCTCGCCGTCGGCGAGGTCCAGGCCCGTGAGCTGTTGGATGCGGGACAGCCGGTAGTAGAGCGTCTGGCGATGGATGCCCAGCTCCGACGCCGTACGGCCCGCCTGGCCCGCGTGATCGAGGTAGACCTCCGCCGTATGTGTCAGGTCCGCGTGCGCCGGCGTCAGCAGCGGGCGCACCGCCGGGTCGGCGCCGGTCGCGGGAGCCAGGGACGTCAGCAGCCGGTACGCGCCGATCTCCGACCACTGGGCGACGGGGCCGAAGCGTGGCTGCACCACCGCGGCGCGGGCCGCCGCGACCGACTCGTGCCAGGCGTCGGCGAGTTCGGCCAGCCCGCGGCGCGGCCTGGCCGCCCCGGCGGTGGCTCCCGGGCCCGCGGCGTCCCGCAGCCGGGACGTCGCGTCGAGCGTCGGCAACAGGGCGTCGGCCGAGCGGAGCCGTACGAGCAGCGCCAGCGCCGTCCGGACCTCTGGCGCCTCCCTGCCGGCCCCTGCGCGCGCCCCGTCCCCCGTGGGCCCGGCCTGCTCCGCACCCGCCCCGTCCACGCCCTCCCACGGATCCGCCAGCGTGCACAGCGCCGCCGTGCCGGCCACCGCGCGCACCGTCGGGTCGGCGCCCCGCCACGGCGTCACGCACACCACCACATGCGTGCCGTCCCCGCCCGGCCCCAGCGCCGTACGCAGCGCCTCCACCGCCATGTCGCGCTGCCAGCCGCGCTCCGCGGTCAGCACGGCGCGGAACTCACGCGCCAGGTCGGCGCCCGCCCGTACCTCCTCGGCGAGCAGCGCCCCGATCCGCGCCGTCACCTCCATGGCCGCCGCCAATCGGTCGTCCGTGGGGCCCTGACCGGTGTCGTCGAGCAGCCATACGTAGCCGAGCACCGTGCCCCGGTGCCGTACGGGCAGACAGATCCGCCCCCGGAACACCCCGGCGTCCGGCGCGGCCGGGATCCGGACGGGGCCGGTCGCACGGGTGATGCCGAAACCCTCGAACCAGTCGCGCACCGCGGGCGTCGACTTCCGCGTCAGGATCGAACGCGTCCTGACGGGGTCCATCACGCCCTCGTCGTCGCTGTCGTGCACCCCGAAGGCGATCAGCCCGAAGTCCCGGTTCTCCAGCGTCAGCGGCATGCCGAGCAGCGCCGAGATCTCGTCGACCAGCTCCTGGTAATCGTCCTTCACCCGGACATTCTCGCACCGCCTTCAGACATCTGTCTGAGATCGCGCCCACGGATGCGTGACAGGTGTCGATGGCAGAGGATCGGACCGATCCCTAGATTTCACAGTGGTTCTCCGTGCCGTGGCCGGGCGTTCGCGCCCCGTACGGCGTGCTCGTTCTCTTACCGGGAGGTGCCCTGTGCTGGGTCCCGTGATTCTCGCCGCGTCGCGCAGCGACCTGATGCGGCGTGCCGTCTCGGCCGCGCCGGTCACCAGGCCCGTCGTGGACCGCTTCATCGCCGGCGAGACCGTCGACGGTACGACGCCGGTCATCCGGGGCATGGCCGACAGCGGCCTCGAAGTCACCATGGACGTCCTCGGCGAGGACATCACCGACCCGGCCGAGGCGCTGCACGCCCGTGACGCCTATCTGAAGCTGATCGAGGCCCTCGCGCCGCTGGGCCTCGGCGCCCGCGCCGAGATGTCCGTGAAGCTCTCCTCCTTCGGACAGGCCCTGCGCGGCGGCCACGACCTGGCGCTGCGCAACATCACCACCGTCGTCGAGGCGGCCACCGAGATCGGCACCACCGTTACCCTGGACATGGAGGATCACACCACCGTCGACTCGACGCTGGCCATCCACAGCACGCTGCGCGAGCGCTTCCCCGAGACCGGCGCGGTCGTCCAGTCGTACCTCTTCCGTACGGAGGACGACTGCCGCACCCTCGCGGCGGCCCGCGCGAGGGTGCGGCTCGTGAAGGGCGCCTACAAGGAGCCCGCGCGGGTCGCGTACCAGGACAAGGGCGACGTCGACAAGGCGTACGTGCGGTGCCTCAAGACCCTGATGGCGGGCGACGGGTACCCGATGGTCGGTTCGCACGACCCGCGCCTGATCGCGATCGCCCAGGAACTCGCCGTCCGGGCCGGACGCAAGACCGAGGCGTACGAGTTCCAGATGCTCTACGGCATCCGCGAGGCCGAGCAGCGCCGCCTCGCCGCCGAGGGGCACCGGGTGCGCGTCTACATCGCCTACGGCACCGACTGGTACGGCTACTTCATGCGCCGGCTGGCCGAGCGCCCCGCCAACCTCGGCTTCTTCCTGCGTTCCCTCGCCACCCGCGGCTGAGCGCCCGCCCCGCCCCCACGGCAGCCCGAAAACCGACCACTGATCAAGGAGATGCGGCACTCATGGACGCTGTGACCCAGGTCCCCACGCCGGTCAACGAGCCGGTGCACGGCTACGCCCCCGGCTCCCCGGAGCGCGCCCGCCTCGAAGCCAAGCTCAAGGAGCTGGCCGACCACCCCGTGGACCTTCCGATGACCATCGGCGGCCAGAAGCGCATGGGTGGCGGCGAGCGTTTCGACGTCGTACAGCCGCACAACCACCGCGCCGTCCTCGGTACATACGGCAACGCCACCGCGAAGGACGCGCAGGACGCCGTGGACGCCGCGCTCGCCGCCGCCCCCGGCTGGCGCGCGATGGCCTTCGACGATCGCGCCGCGATCATCCTGCGCGCCGCCGAGCTGCTCTCGGGGCCGTGGCGCGAGACGCTGGCCGCCTCGACCATGCTCGGGCAGTCCAAGACCATCCAGCAGGCCGAGATCGACACCCCCTGCGAGCTGATCGACTTCTGGCGCTTCAACGTCAGTTACGCGCGCGGCATCCTGGCCGAGCAGCCGCCGGCCAACTCCACCGGCGTGTGGAACCGGCTGGACCACCGGCCGCTCGAAGGCTTCGTCTACGCGATCACGCCGTTCAACTTCACCGCGATCGCCGGCAACCTGCCGACCGCGCCCGCGCTCATGGGCAACGTCGTCGTCTGGAAGCCGTCGCCGACGCAGACCCACGCCGCCGTGCTCCTGATGCGCCTTCTTGAAGAGGCGGGGCTGCCCAAGGGCGTCATCAACCTGGTGACCGGTGACGGGCTCGCCGTCTCCGAGGTGGCGCTGAACCACCCCGAGCTGGCCGGTATCCACTTCACCGGTTCCACCAAGACCTTCCAGCACCTGTGGAAGACCGTCGGCGGCAACATCGAGAAGTACCGCTCCTACCCGCGCATCGTCGGCGAGACCGGTGGCAAGGACTTCGTCGTCGCCCACCCGAGCGCCGACCGCGCCGTCCTCAAGACGGCGCTGACCCGCGGGTCGTTCGAGTACCAGGGCCAGAAGTGCTCGGCGTCCTCGCGCGCCTACGTGCCGGCCTCGATCTGGAACGACGGCTTCAAGGAGGAGTTCGCGGCGGAGGTCGACGCCATCGCCATGGGCGACGTCACCGACCTGTCGAACTTCATCGGCGCCGTCATCGACGAGCGGGCCTTCGCGAAGAACAAGGCCGCGATCGACCGCGCCGCCGCCGACCCGACCTGCACCGTCGTCGCCGGTGGTACGTACGACGACTCCGTCGGCTACTTCGTCCGCCCCACGGTCATCGCCTGCACCGACCCGGCCAACGAGGTCTTCACGACGGAGTACTTCGGCCCCATCCTCGCCGTCCACGTCTACGAGGACGCGGAGTACGACGCGATGCTGGCCCAGATGGAGTCCGTCTCCGCGTACGCCCTGACCGGCGCCGTCATCGCCGGTGACCGCGCGGCGGCGGCCGACACGATGGCCAAGCTCCGCTACGCGGCGGGCAACTTCTACATCAACGACAAGTCGACCGGCGCCGTGGTCGGCCAGCAGCCCTTCGGCGGCGGCCGTGCCTCCGGCACCAACGACAAGGCGGGCGCCCCGCAGAACCTGATGCGGTGGACCCTGACCCGGGCGATCAAGGAGTCGCTCGTGTCCCCGACGGACTACCGCTACCCGCACATGGGCTGAGCCCGGTCCGTCCCCACCACCCCCGCCCCCGAGCCGACCCCCAACCCGGCTCGGGGGCGGTGTCTTGTCCGGTGAACGGCGCTGGGCCGCCACCTCTTCTAAAGAGGTGGCGGCCCAGCGCCGTCGTCGAGGTCCGCGATGCGGAGGCGCCGTCTCAGACCTTGCGCCAGCGGGCCATCGCGAACGAGAACACCCCGAACAGCACCAGCCCCAGCGCCACCAGCGCGAGCAGCCAGCGTCCGGCCGGCGCGTCCGCGAAGGAGCGCAACGTGGCGTCGAAGCCCTTGGCCTTGTCCGGCTCGTACTCGATCGCGGCCTGTAGCACGAACCATCCGATACCGCCGAAGAGCACGCCGCGCGCCACACCGCCGCCCACCCCGGTCACATCGACGAACCGGCGCGCCGCGTGCGACATCTGGCTCAGCTTCAGGTGCTTGTGGTAGTCACGCCGGAGCGCGCGCACCGCGATCCACAGACCGGCGCCGATGATCGCGGCGCCCGCGATGCCCACGATCCACTGGCCGCCGGGCTGCTCCATCGCCGTGGCCGTCACGTCCTGCGACTGCTGATCGCCCGACGAGCCGCTCTTGTCGCCCGCCGCGAAGGTGAGCACCGAGTAGGCCACGAATCCGTAGAAGACGAACCGCGCCGCCGACAGCAGCCGCTTGCTCGTCTTCCGGCCGTCCGGGCCCGAGGCGCCGAACAGCGCCTCGGACAGGCGCCACAGGGACATGCCGACGAGACCGATGCCCAGTGCCCACAGAATGAAGGACCCCATCGGCTTCTCGCCGATCTCCGCCAGCGCGCCTCCGCGGTCGGCCTGCTTGCCGCTGCCGCCCGCGAGGGCGATCTGGAGGGCGAGCAGCCCGATGAGCAGATAGATGGTGCCGCGCGCCATGAATCCCCAGCGTGCTGCGGCGTCCATGGCCGAACTGTTCGCCGCCTGGCGGCCCTTGCTACGACCTCTGAATGACATCGCCTGTACGTTCATCTGGCACCCTCCCCATCGTTCGTCGGGTGCCCCCGGTACCGCCCCGGAAACGGGCGGCACCGAGGCGGCGACCGTCCTCAGCCCCAACCGGCCACGATGAGTGACAGTCCGGCGGCGAAACCGGCGCCCAGCAGGGCCAGGTACGCGCCGTAGTGACGGCGGAAGCGGCGCAGCAGCAGACCCAGCGCGGCGAAGCCCGCACCGACCGTCAGTGTCCGCGCGCCGCGCGCCCGCGCGGACTCCACGAACCAGTCGGCCGCCGGCACGTCGGCGCGGCCCGCCTCGGCGGCGTACACCTTGAACGGGATGCCGTTCCACGGCTGGTGCCGTACGGCGGACGCCGACTCGGCCGCCAGTTCCTGCCGCACCTGCGCGCGCATCCGGTCCGTCGTCAGCGGCGCGGGCAACTGGAGCCCCGTGTTCGCGAGTTGGAGGGCCAGCAGTCCGCCGGCCAGGCTGCCGGCGAGCGCGGCGACCGACAGCCGCGGCGCGGCCCGGGGGACGGCGACGCACGCGACGCCGAGCAGCAGTTCGGGCATCAGCGGCCAGCTCAGCGCCTCCGCGCAGGCCCAGGCGAACGCCAGCGGCAGGCCGAGGCGCGAGGTGACCACGGCGGCCACCCGGCGACGTACGGGGGAGTCGCGCAGCGGCTCCGACGCCGTACGGGCGTGCAGGGCCGCGACCGCCGCCCGCGCGTCCTCCGGCGTCGCCGACGACGGCAGCGGCTCACCGATCCGTATCCGCACCAGCGACGAACGCAGCCGCCCGTGCTTGGGCAGCAGCCGGTCCGTGCCGGCGATGCCCACCGGTACGACCGGGACGCCCGCGCGCTCGGCGAGGACCAGGGCGCCGCGGTGGAAGGCGCCGACCGCGCCGTCCGCCCCGCGCGTGCCCTCGGGGAACAGGACCACCGCGCGCCCGGCCCGCAGCCCGTCCGCCATGGACAGCAGATCGTCCATGCCGCCGCCGGTGCGCCGTACGGGGAACCCCGCCGCGAGCACACGGCACACGCGCCGTCGCCACGGTGAGGCGAACCAGTAGTCGGCGGCGGCCCCGATCGCGGGCCGGTGCCGCGCGTCGAGCGCGGCGAGCAGTGCGGCGGTGTCCGCGTGCGAGGAGTGGTTGGCCACAACCACGCACCCACGGGGCGGCAGTTGACCGTGTCGCCGCACGCCGCCGGTGACGGTGAGGACGACCCACCACAGGGCCCGGCGCAGTACGGAGCCGAGCCGGGAAGGAGCGAGCGCGGGAGCCGGAGCCGCCCCGGGGCCGCCGGGGCCGACGTCGACGGTACGGCGCCCCCGACCACGCCCCGTCCCAGCAGACCGTCCCCGCGTCGCCCCGTGCTCGCACCGCTCGCCGTACGGGCCGGCGGCGAACGCGACAGCGACCGCCGTGCCCGCGCGCCCCCGTCGGTGCCCGGCGACCGCCGCGCGGCGCCGCAGCCGTCGCCGTACGGAGCGGGCACCCGACCCGGCACCTGACCCGGCAGCCGACCCGGCAGCCGACCCGGCAGCCGACAGGGCACCTGACCCGGCACCCGACCCCGCACCTGACCCCGCACCCGACCCCGCACCTGAACGTGACCTCGTACGAACGGAGATCCGCGCGGTCATGCCGTCACCACCATCGCGAGCAGGAGAGCCAGCAGCAGGGAGTCGATCCGGTCGAGCAGCCCGCCGAAGCCCGGCAGCCAACTGCCCGCGTCCTTCACGCCCGCCTCCCGCTTGACCATGGATTCGAGCAGGTCGCCCAGTACGCAGCCGGCCAGCACCGCCGCCCACAGCAGCGGTGTGAACGCGCCCACCGCGGCCAGCGCGAGAGCGGTCGCCCCCGCCGCGCCCAGCACCCCCGCCCATGTCTTGCCGGGGGAGAGCGGCGACAGCCGCCGGGCGAGCGCGCCACGCCGCCCCAGCGCCGTACCGCCGCACCACGCCCCCACGTCGCCGAGCGCCACCGCCAGCCCGACCGCGACCGCCGTGTCCCCGAGCACCACAAGTCCGGTGAGCGGCAGGGGAATCCACCACAGGGCGAAAACGGTGCGCGCGCAGCGGGTGAAGCCCCGCTCGTGGTCACCCGCCAGCAGCGCCGGCAACGCCGCCGCCACCAGCAGGAGTGCCACCACCCTGAGGTCGACCGCCCGAAGATCCAGCGCGTCCGGCACCAGCCACGCCAGCGCCGGCAGTACGACGGCGGCCACGAGCAGTACGGCGTGCTCGGCGCGCGGCAGCCCCGCCATCCGTACGTACTCGCTCACCGCCGTCACCCCGAGTGCCGCCGCGAGCGCGAACGCGCCCCCGGCGCCCAGGAACAGCGCCCCGAGGAACACCGGCGCCGCGATCGCCCATGTCCGCCACCGCTTGCGCAGCTCCGCCCGCATGGCGAGGCGCGACGGCAGCGCCGCCACCGCGATCCCGCTCGCCCCGAGGGCGCCTGCCACCAACGGCACGGCGCGCCCCACGGCCTCGCCCGCGACCATGACGCCGCTCATGCGAGCTTCCGCCAGATCCAGCCGAACCGGACGACCGCGGTGAGCGCCGAGCCCGCCGCGATCACCACGAGCACCGGCACCGCCCAGCCGGTCGCGGCGGCGACGACGACCAGCAGACAGCGTTCGGTCTTGCCGACGGGGCCGCCGTTGCGGCGCGGCGCGCCCGCCGCCGTACCCGCGAGGGACACCCACGACGGCAGCGTCGCCGCCAGCCCCGCCACCGCGACCAGCCACAGCGGCGCCAGCGTGAGGAATCCGGCCAGGACGACGAGGTCGGCCGCGCGGTCCCCGAGTTCGTTGAGGACGGCGCCGCGCCGCGTCGTCCGGCCGGTGTCCCGCGCCAGCGCCCCGTCGAGATTGGCGAAGGCCAGGCGCGCGGCGAGGAGGACGGCGACGGGGAGCGCGGCGAGCGGTCCGGCGGGCAGCCAGGCCACGGCGGCGCCCGCACCCGCCGCGCTGACGACACCGGCCGCGGTGAGCGTGTCGGGCGACACCTCACGGCGGACGAGCGCGGCTCGGACTCCGGAGAGCCGGGACGCGTACCAGGGCTTGAGTGCGTAAAGGCCGTTCATGGGCCAACTGTCGCGGCAGGTACGTTTTTTCGACACGGAGCACCTACTCAACCGGGCACTGAGTACGTGCGCGGGCCCCCGGCCTGAAAGAGTGAGACGCATGTCAGACCCGCTGCGCACCGCCCATACCTTCGAGCTCGACCCGGCGACCCTCGGCGAGATCCGCGACCTCCTCGACGTCGCCTTCGACGGGACCTTCAGTGAGGAGGACTGGACGCACGGGCTCGGCGGCGTCCATGTCCTCGTACGGGACGGCACGGGCGAGATGGTCGCGCACGGCAGCGTGATCCAGCGCCGGCTGACGCACGCGGGGCGGTGGTACCGCGTGGGTTACGTCGAGGCGGTCGCCGTCCGCGCGGACCGGCGCGGGGACGGCCTGGGCGGCCGGGTCCTTGAGGTGCTGGAGCGGGTGATCGACCGGGCGTACGACGTCGGCGCGCTCTCCGCGTCCGAGAAGGGCGCCGGGCTCTACCGGTCGCGCGGCTGGCACCTGTGGCAGGGCCGCATCGAGGCGCTGAGCCCCGACGGGGTGGTGCGGCTGCCGGAGGAGGAGGGGGCGATCTATCTCTGGCCGGTGCCCAACAGCGAACTGCCGCCCGCCGACGACGCGTTGATCTTCGACTGGCGCGACGGCGACGTGATGTAGGAGGCGGCTCCGGACGGGTGACGGAGCGCCGTCGCCGGCACCGGATCGCGTTCGCCGTCTCAGATAGTAGGACGTCCGACTAACTGTAGAGACAGAACGGCCCCGCTCCCTTAGCTTTGTAGAAGCCGAACGAATCGCTCGATCCAGCGAACGGCGGACGTGAGCAATCGCCCTCACGCAGGCCACCCCTGCGGGCATGCTCCCCGCCCATCCGGCGCCTCGCAGATGCCTCATGCGGCTCCCCCCGGCCGCATGCCTCAGCTGTCTCAAGGAGTCGATCATCATGGCCGAGACGACAGTCCGCCGCGTCCGTCACCGCGTCCGCAGCAGCGAGTCCGACCGCAAGAACGCCGCGGCGGCCCTCCAGCGCGCCCTCGACCGCCGGGACAACGGCGGCTCCACCGGCCACTGAGCCGGGGCGCCCCTCCCGCACACCGCCGCCGGACAGGCGGGCACACCCCTGCCCTCTCCGCGGGTACACCCCTGACTCATCCGCGGACGCGCTCCACATCCACAACACGCGGCTGTCCGAATCCTGGACCGCGTGTGTCAGGCACTGGGACGCGCAGTAAGGTGCCCGTCATGTCTCGCAGCATCAATCTCGCAGTGATCCCCGGTGACGGCATCGGCCAGGAGGTCGTGGCCCAGGGCCTGAAGGTCCTCGGCTCCGTGCTCCCGCAAGATGTGAAGCTGGAGACCAAGGAGTACGACCTCGGCGCCCGGCGCTGGCACCGTACCGGGGAGACCCTCCCGGACACGGAGCTGACCGCGCTCAAGGCGCACGACGCGATCCTTCTCGGCGCCATCGGCGACCCGTCCGTGCCGTCCGGGGTCCTGGAGCGAGGGCTGCTGCTGAAGCTGCGGTTCGCCTTCGACCACTACGTCAACCTGCGCCCGTCGAAGCTCTTCCCGAACCAGGCCACGCCGCTGGCCGGCCGTCCGGACATCGACTTCGTCGTCGTCCGCGAGGGCACCGAGGGCCCGTACACGGGCAACGGTGGTTCCCTGCGCACCGATACGCCCGCCGAGGTGGCCACCGAGGTCAGTCTCAATACGGCGTACGGCGTGGAGCGTGTCGTGCGCGACGCGTACGAGCGTGCCAACTCCCGCCCCCGCAAGAAGCTGACGCTGGTCCACAAGAACAACGTCCTCGTCTACGCGGGCCACCTCTGGAAGAGGATCTTCGACCGGGTCGGCCAGGAGTACCCCGACGTCTCCACCGACTATCTGCACGTCGACGCCGCGACGATCTTCTTCGTCACCCAGCCCGAGCGTTTCGACGTGATCGTCACCGACAACCTCTTCGGCGACATCCTCACCGACCTCGCCGCTGCCGTGACCGGCGGCATCGGCCTGGCGGCCTCCGCGAACATCAACCCCGACCGGGCGTTCCCGTCCATGTTCGAGCCCGTCCACGGCTCGGCGCCGGACATCGCGGGCCAGGGGAAGGCCGACCCCACGGCCACGATCCTCTCGGTCGCACTGCTGCTGCGGCACCTCGGCTTCGACGCCGAGGCCGCCCGCATCGAGGAGGCCGTCGCGGCCGACCTCGCGGAGCGCGGCGGTGCGCCCCGTACGACCGACGAGATCGGTGACGCGCTCGTCGTACGAGTAGCGAGCTGACCCGCCGACGACTCTTCCAGCCGCCGGGTCTCCGTACCCGGCGGCTGTGCTTTGCGGCCACCGGGTGCCACCATCATCCGTAGGGCCGCATTCACCCCGTTTCATGCCCGGCCCCGCCACGCGCGACAATCGTGGTGGGCCGCGGCATGAGGGAAAGCTCGGACGTCCTAGTACCTGTAGCGGCGTGAGCGCGGTCCGTCACACACAACCGGTGAAGGACAAGAAACCATGACCACGCCCACGACCGCGTTGCCCACCCTGGCGCTCAAGCCCTCGTCCAACCCGCTGTCCGACGCGCAGCGCGAGGCGATCCTGGCCGCCCCCGGCTTCGGCCGCCACTTCACCGACAACATGGTGACCATCAGGTGGACGGAGGGCCGGGGCTGGCACGACGCGCAGCTCGTCCCGTACGGGCCGCTCTCGCTCGACCCGGCCAACATGACGCTGCACTACGCGCAGGAGATCTTCGAAGGGCTGAAGGCCTACCGCCGCCCCGACGGCAGTGTCGCCACCTTCCGGCCCGAGGCCAACGCCCGGCGCTTCCAGGTCTCCGCCCGCCGGCTGGCGATGCCCGAGCTGCCGGTCGAGACATTCATCGAGGCGTGCGACGCGCTCGTCCGGCAGGACGAGGCGTGGGTCCCGCCGCACGGCGGCGAGGCGTCGCTCTATCTGCGGCCGTTCATGATCGCGGCCGAGGTCGGACTGGGGGTGCGGCCCGCGAACGAGTATCTGTTCCTGGTCATCGCCTCCCCGGCCGGCGCGTACTTCCCCGGCGGCGTGAAGCCCGTCTCCATCTGGCTCTCCGAGAACCGGGTGCGCGCCGTCCCGGGCGGCATGGGCGACGCCAAGACCGGCGGCAACTACGCGGCGTCCCTGCTCGCGCAGGCCGAGGCGGCGGCGGAGGGCTGTGACCAGGTCGCCTACCTGGACGCCGTGGAGCACAAGTGGGTCGAGGAACTGGGCGGGATGAACCTGTACTTCGTGTACGGGGACAAGATCGTCACTCCCGAGCTGACCGGCTCCCTGCTGGCCGGCATCACCCGTGACTCGCTGCTGAGGATGGCCGCCGATCTCGGCTACACGTCGCAGGAGCGCCGTATCTCGATCGACGAGTGGCGGCGCGACACCGAGAACGGCACCCTCACCGAGGTGTTCGCCTGCGGCACGGCCGCCGTCATCACGCCGGTCGGGCTCGTCAGGTCGGCGAGCGGTGAGTGGACGCAGTCGGGCGGCGAGCCCGGCGAGGTCACGTCGAAGCTGCGCGCGGCGCTGCTGGACATCCAGACGGGGCGGACCGAGGACATCCACGGATGGATGCACCAGGTGGGCTGACGCCCGGGGAGTGCCTGGCGGCGATAAATGCAGAACATCTCTTCGCGAAGAGATGTTCTGCATTTATGCTCGCCCCATGACGACCGACCCCAAGTCCGGCGACCCCGCTGACCCCGCTGGCCCTGCCGGCCCCGCTGACCCTGCCGGCCCCGCTGGCTCCCGCGACCCTCTGGGCCCCGACCCGGACCACGACGTCACGCTGGACGCCGCGGCGCTCCGCGTGCTGGCCCACCCCGTGCGGCTGGTCATGCTGAACACGCTGCGGGAGCGCGGTCCTTCCACGGCGCGGCGGCTGGCCAAGGAGCTGGATCTGGACTCCGGGGCGGCCAGTTACCATCTGCGCCGCCTGGCGGCCGGCGGTCTCATCGAGGAGGACGAGGAGCGGGGCACCCGGCGCGACCGCTGGTGGCGGGCGCGGCACCAGCGGTCGTACCACGACCCCGCCACCGTGGCACCGGACGAGCGGCAGGGCAGCCGCGCGTACGCGAACGCGGTGGTGCTCGCCTACGGTGACCGACTGCGCAGGCTCGCCCCGGCCGTTCCGCTCCTCCCGGACGACTGGTTCGAGGCCTCGATCTTCAGCGACTACAGCGTGCGCCTGACGCCCTCCGAGCTCGACGAGATGAAGCGCGAACTGGTCGGCGTCATCGCCAAGTACCGAACACGGGGCGCGAGTTCGGAGAGTACGGAGCCGGCGGAGGGGGCCGCGCAGGTGTCCGTACAGCTCCAGATGTTCCCCCGGCTGTGATACCCGAGCCCGCCCCCGAGGCCACCGAGCCCGCCCCCGCCGTCGCGTCCGCGCCCGAGAGGCCCGCCTACCGCGACCCGAACGTCCTGCGCTGGCTCGGTGCCTACACCACCTCCGTGACGGGCGACATCGTCTACTTCCTCGCCCTCACCTGGGCCGTCACCCAGGAGTCCGGCCCCGCCCAGGCCGGTGCGGTGCTCGCCGCCGGCGCCGTGCCCCGCGCAGTCCTCATGCTGGCGGGCGGCGTGATCGCCGACCGGTTCGGGCCGCGCCGTGTCGTCATCGGCAGCGATCTCGTCCGCTGCGTGGTGATTCTCGCCGCCGCCACCGTCGCGCTGCTCGTCGGTACGGAGCTGTGGCTGCTCGTCGCGCTGGCCGTCGTCTTCGGCTCCGTGGACGCGCTGTTCATGCCCGCGGTCGGGGCGCTGCCCCCACGGATCGCGGCGACCGGCCAACTCACCCGGGTGCAGGGCCTGCGGCTGCTGTCCCTCAGGTTGAGCAACACCGTCGGTCCGCCGCTCGCGGCCTTCGCACTGTCCGCGGGCGGCTCCCCGGGAGCCTTCGGCGTGGCCGGCGCTCTCTTCGTCCTGTCCCTGGTCCTGCTCCTGGCCGTACGGGTCCGTCCGCTGCCGCCGCAGGACGCCCCGGACCCGCAGGACGCCCCGAACACCGCGGACGGGGCGGACGCCACCACGCCCTGTGAGGAGTTCCGCGACGGGCTGCGCTATCTGCGCGCCAACGGCCGCGTCGCGTCCCTCGTCGTAGTCATCGGGCTCGGCGAGATGTGCTTCAGCGGACCCGTCAGCACCGGCCTCGTACTGCTCGCCGACGAACGCGACTGGGGTACGGCGACGGCCGGCTGGATCCTCAGCGCCTTCAGCATCGGCGCGGCCATCGCCAGCCTGCTGCTGAGCGTGTCGCCCCGCGTCCCGCGCGCCGGGCTCACCATGTCCTGCGCCCTCCTGCTGACGGCGTCGCTTGTCGTCGCCACCGGCAACGCGCCCACCGCCGCGCTGTCGATAGCGCTGGGCGCGTTGCTCGGTACGGCGAGCGGGGCGGCCATGGTGGTCAGCAACGCCCTGCTCCAGAAGGAGACCGATCCCCGCTATCTCGGCCGGGTCACCTCCGTGATGACCCTGTGCACCCTGGGGCTCAGTCCGCTGCTCTATCCGCTCGTCGGCCTCGTCGCGGCGAGTTGGGGAGTCGGCGCCTTCTTCACGGGCTGCGGCGTCATATGCGCACTGGCGTCGGGCGTCGGCCTTCTCGTCCGCTCCGTACGCACCGCCACGCTGTGAGCGCCAGCGGCTTTCCCCCTGGTCGGCGCCCGCCGGATCTTCGCGAGCGGCGGGGCGTTCACCGTGTGACCCGGCGGCAACCCCGCGTGCCCGCGTCAGGTACAACGGACGAGTGACACCCACCGCGCGCCGTCGCAACGCGGCCCCGCCCCGCGAGGCCGTGCTCGCCGCCGCCATGGACACCATCGCCGGGCGCGGCCTCGACGGTCTCACCATGGCGGGGCTCGGACGCGACGTCGGAATGAGCAGCGGGCACCTCCTCTACTACTTCCGTACGAAGGACGAGTTGCTGCTCCAGACCCTGGAGTGGAGCGAGTCGCGACGCGGCGCCCGGCGCAGGGGGCTGCTGTCCCGGCAGATGACGGTGCGGGAGCGGTTGGACGCGTACGTCGATCTCTACGTCCCCGACGGTCACCGCGATCCGCACTGGACGCTGTGGCTGGAGGTCTGGAAGCGCTCCCAGGACGCCGCCGACGACGCCCGCGCCCGGCAGGCGGCGATCGAGCGGGCCTGGCACCGGGACCTCGTGGCGCTGCTGGCCGAGGGAATCTCGCTCGGCGAGCTGCGGGCCGTCGACCCGGACCGGTCCGCCGCCCGGCTGCGCGCGCTGCTCGACGGTTTCAGCGTCCATGTGGTGGTCGGCGTACCGGGCACCGGCCGGGCCCAAGTCCTGGCACATGTTCGCGAGTTCATCGAGGACGCACTCGTCTGACCCGTACATCTGCCCCTGCACCCGACCCGTACATCTGCCCGTGCATCTGCCCGTACGTCTGCCCCGTGTCCCGGTCGGCCGTCCCGTCTCACGCCACCCGCGCACCGCCCGTATCGTGAGACGGGGCTTCCACGGGAGTGCAAACGTGCCACACTGCTTCCGTGTTCTCGTTCGCCATGATTATGGGCAGCAGGCGCGCCGGTCCGCAGTGACCGCTACGTACCATCACGTACGGAGCGGCCATCGTGCCCCAGACCCGCGCGCAGACCTCTCGCACCCGCGAGGGGTTTTTTCGTTTTCCGGCCCCACCCCGGCCGGGACGGGACGCACGCGCAGACGGTGGCAGTGGAGCCAGACCCTCCCTCACTCGACAGGAGCCACAGAGTCATGACCACAGATCCAACGGTCACCGACGACAGTTTCCATGTCTTCGACACCACGCTGCGCGACGGAGCCCAGCGCGAAGGCATCAATCTGACGGTCGCCGACAAGCTGACCATCGCGCGGCACCTGGACGACTTCGGGGTGGGGTTCGTCGAGGGCGGCTGGCCGGGCGCCAACCCGCGGGACACCGAGTTCTTCGCCCGCGCCCGGAGCGAGATCGACTTCAAGCACGCCCAGCTCGTCGCCTTCGGCGCCACGCGCCGTCCCGGCGCCCAGGCCGCCGACGACCCGCAGGTCAGGGCGCTGCTCGAATCGGGCGCCCCGGTGATCACGCTCGTCGCCAAGTCGCACGACCGGCATGTCGAGCTGGCACTGCGCACCACCCTCGAAGAGAACCTGGCGATGGTCGCCGACACCGTGTCCCATCTGCGCGAACAGGGCAGGCGCGTCTTCGTCGACTGCGAGCACTTCTTCGACGGATACCGCGCCAACCCCGAGTACGCCAAGGCCGTCGTCCGGGCCGCGGCCGAGGCCGGCGCGGACGTCGTCATCCTCTGCGACACCAACGGCGGCATGCTGCCCGCCCAGATCCAGGCCGTGGTCGCCACCGTGCTCGCCGACACCGGCGCCCGGCTCGGCATCCACGCCCAGGACGACACCGGCTGCGCCGTCGCCAACACCCTCGCCGCCGTCGACGCGGGCGCCACCCATGTGCAGTGCACCGCGAACGGCTACGGCGAGCGTGTCGGCAACGCGAACCTCTTCCCCGTCGTCGCCGCGCTGGAGCTGAAGTACGGCAAGCGGGTCCTGCCCCCGGGCGCGCTGTCGGAGATGACCCGCATCTCGCACGCCATCGCCGAAGTGGTCAATCTGACACCCTCCACCCACCAGCCGTACGTCGGCGTCTCCGCCTTCGCGCACAAGGCCGGGCTGCACGCCTCCGCGATCAAGGTCGACCCAGATCTCTACCAGCACATCGACCCGACCCAGGTCGGCAACACCATGCGGATGCTCGTCTCCGACATGGCGGGGCGCGCCTCGATCGAGCTGAAGGGCAAGGAACTGGGCATCGACCTCGGCGACGACCGCGACCTCGTCGGCCGCGTCGTCGGCCGGGTCAAGGAGCGCGAACTCAAGGGCTACACGTACGAGGCCGCCGACGCCTCCTTCGAGCTGCTGCTGCGCGAGGAGGCCGAGGGCAGGGCGCGGAGCTACTTCCGTACGGAGTCCTGGCGCGCGATCGTCGAGGACCGCCCGGACGGCTCGCACGCCAACGAGGCGACCGTGAAGCTGTGGGCGAAGGGCGAGCGCATCGTCGCCACCGCCGAGGGCAACGGGCCGGTCAACGCGCTCGACCGGGCCATGCGGGTCGGCCTGGAACGCATCTACCCGCAGCTGGCCAAGCTGGAGCTGGTGGACTACAAGGTCCGCATCCTGGAGGGCAAGCACGGCACGGAGTCCACGACGCGTGTGCTGATCACCACGGGGGACGGGGCGGCGGAGTGGTCGACGGTGGGGGTCGGCGAGAACGTGATCGCCGCGTCGTGGCAGGCCCTGGAGGACGCGTACACCTACGGACTGCTGCGGGCCGGGGTCGAGCCGGCCGAATAGGCGCGCGCGGGTCGGCAGACGCGACGACGGGGGTGCCGGTGACCGCCCGGCCACCGGCACCCCGTGCACGAGGGCGGCGTACGGGCTACGTCACGCCTGGAGCCGCCACTTCTGGTTGGCCGCCCCGGTGCAGCTCCACAGCTGAGCCTTCGCCCCGTTCGCCGACGAATTCCCGGTGATGTCGAGGCACTTGTCGGCCGGAGCGTTCACCAGATCGCCGCTGCCCGACTCGTATCTCCACTGCTGCGCCCCGGAGCCGTTGCAGTCGTACAGCTGGATCTTCGCCCCGTTCGCCGTCGACGCGGCGGCGACATCCAGGCACTTGCCGAGCGTGCGCACCGACCCGTCGCCGCCGACGGTCCAGCGCTGCGCCGCCGATCCGTTGCAGTCCCAGAGCTGGACGGCCGTGCCGTTGGCGCTGTTCCCGCCGGCCGCCTCCAGGCACTTGCCGCCGAGACCGATCAGGGTGCCGGCGGTGCCGCCGCCGTCGCCGGACTGGCCGCCCGCCCAGGTGAACGTGGCCGACGTCTTGCCGGGCAGCGAGTAACTGAAGTTCTGGCCGCCCCAGTTGACCCGGATCTCGCGCGCCTGCGACGCCTCGTTGTAGGCGATGAGCGCCTTCGAGCCGTTCGGGTTCTGCCAGGCCACGTTGGGCACGGTGGTGCTGGCGGAGGACTCGATACGGTGCGCGCCCGGCGTCACGAACTTGGTGAGGTGTCCCATCGTGTAGTACTCGATGTTGTACTTCACCTGACCGTGCTGCGCGCCGCCGTTGTTGACGGTGATCAGCCCGTCGCAGGTGCCGCAGCCGCCGTTGTGCGGGCCCCGGTTCTGGTCCACGGCCAGGGACCACTTGGTCACCGACTTCGCCCAGTTACGGGTGTAGTTGATGATGTTGGACATGTCCTCGGTCTGCTGATTGCCGATCCAGGTGCCGCCGGAGTGCTCGGTCTGGAAGGCGTCCAGCTGCGGGTACTGGTTGTGCACCTGCGTCTGCTTGTTGACGTCGCCGCCGTAGCCGTGCCAGGCGATGCCGCCGAAGTTGGGGTGGTTGCGGATGGCCGCGTCGTTCACGGTCTCGGCGGCGTACGCGTCGTAGGTGTCCCAGTTCCAGTCGTGCGCCATGACCTTGGTGGGCAGGCCGGCCGCCTGGAGCCCGGGGAGCAGTTCGGCCTTCGTGAAGTACGCGAGACCCGAGGCGTTCCAGCTCATGGACGGGTACGAGGAGCAGCAGGTCGGCTCGTTCTGCGCGGAGACGTAGTCGATCGGCAGACCCTGATCGCGGTACGCCTGGAGGTACTTGACGAAGTAGTCGGCGTAGACGCCGTAGTTCTCCGCCTTCAGCCAGCCGCCGTTCAGCTGGCCGTTGTCCTTCATCCACGCCGGGGCGGTCCACGGCGACGCCATGGTCGTCAGCGCCGGGTTGAGCTGCTTCGCCTGCTTCGTCAGCGGCAGCACGTCCTGGAGATCATGTGCGATCGAGAATTCCGACAGGTCCGGGTCGGTCTGTCCGGCCGGCATGTCGTCGAAGGTGTAGCCGAACCGCGCGAGGTCCGAGCCGCCCAGCGGATTGCGGATGAACGAGAGCCCGATGCCGTCCGTCGGCGAGAAGAGCTTGCGCATCGTGTCGTCGCGGGTGGCCTGGGAGAGCGCGCCGCTGCCCTTCATCAGCCAGGCGGCCGTGTCCGTGAACGAGGCGCCGCCGCCGGTGAAGGTCTGGTACTTGGTGTTCTCGTTGACGGTGACGTTGGTGCCGCTGCCGCCGTTGCCCGGCTGGAAGTTGACGGGCGTCTGCTGCTGGAGGCCGCGGGTCACCGTACGGCCGCCGCCGTCGCTGGTGGTGGTCAGCCAGATGTTCACCTGCTCGCCCGCGGCCTGCGCCGTACCGGCGGAGACGCCGGTGAGACCGGCGGTCGTGAGCGCGCCGACGAGAAGCAGCCTCGTCAGCCGTGCGCGGGCGGTTCTCGGTCTGATCATGGGGCGCTGCCCTTCTTGACAGAGGGGTGGGGGGTCTTCCATGGATCGTGAGGCGAGCGTGAACGCTGTTGTGAACTCCAGTCAAGGGCCTGAACATTCAGAACCTGAACGCATAACCCCCTCTGGATCCCCAGGAGTCGCCTCCCGAGTAATTTCGGTGTGAAGTCTTGACGGCTTTGGTCTGGACCGGTTAACTCACCGCTCACATTGGAACCGGTTCCGGTACCGGTACCGGAACCGGTTCCAGCCCACGATTCGGAGGCCCTCCGATGCGCGTCACCATTGCCGATGTCGCCCGAGCGGCCGGCGTCAGCAAGACGACCGTGTCCCGGGTCATCAACACCAAGGGCGAGGTCGACGGTGGAACGGCCGCCAGGGTCCGCGCGGTCATCGCATCTCTTGGATACGTGCCCAGCTCGGGCGCCGTCGGACTGGCCCGCGGCAGCAGCCGTACGGTCGGGATGCTGGTGCCCTCGCTGACCTGGCCGTGGATGGGCGAGGTCCTGCAAGGCGTCGTCGACACGGTGGAGGCCGCCGGCTACGGCCTGCTGCTCTTCACCTTCAACCGCGGCGCGGACTCGGTCGAGCGCTTCACCACCCAGGTCTCCGCGCGGGCCTTCGACGGACTGCTCGTCGTCGAACCCGAGAACACGCTCGACAAGATCATCGCCCTGAGCGACAAGGGTCTGCCGGTCGTGCTGATCGACGACCGCGGCAGCCACCCCGACGAATTCCCCTCCGTCGTGACCACCAACCACGAAGGAGGTGCGTCCGCCGCCCGCCATCTGCTGGCCGACGGACGCAGCAGACCCCTGGTCATCACGGGGCCGGAGCAGTTCGGCTGCGTACGCGACCGGCTCGGCGGTTTCCGCGAGATCCTGCCGACCGACCTGGTCGCGGTGGGGGACTTCACCGAGCTGTCCGGACGTCTCGCCGTCGAGCGACTCCTCGCCGCCGGGACCCCGTTCGACTCCGTCTTCGCGCACAACGACATCAGCGCCGCCGGCGCGCTGCGGGCGTTGCGCGCGGCGGGGCGCTCGGTGCCGCACGACATCGCCGTGGTCGGGTTCGACGACATCCCGATGGCCCAGCACACCGAACCGCCCCTGACGACCGTCCGCCAGCCCACCCGGCGGATGGGGGAGACGGCGGCGCTGATGCTGCTCGGCCATCTGGGAGGGGCGACCGCGCAGGAGACGGTCGTGCTCCCGACGGAGCTGGTCGTACGGCAGTCGGCACCGCTCGCGGCGAACTCCCCGGCGTCCGGCGGGAGTTCGTCCGCCGGAGAGCCTGTCGGGTCCGTCGGCTCCGCCGGATCGGTGGGGTCCGCCGATTCGGTGCGGTCCGTCGGATCCGTCGGGTCCCTCGGGTCCGACCCCGTATCAGCGACGCACAGGGTCTCGTAGAAGTACGACGCAGTGGTTCGACGCACCAGTACGACGATCGACATCTGACACAACGATACCTGACACACCGTCAGAACAGCGCAGGCGCAAGGCCGCACAGCCGGATCCCGGTAAACCCGCACGCGTACACCAGCACACACCAGCCACACCCGCACACAGCACCTGGTAACGCACCACACCCGGTCCCCGGGGCCCCCAGTCCCACGGGCCCGCCGTCCCACAGAGCCGCATTCCCTTTCTGGAGTCGCCATGTCCGCACACCGCAAGCTCCGGGCGCTGGCCGCCGCCACCGTCGTGGCCGCGCTCGCCGCCGGATGTTCCTCGGCCAACTCGGATGCCAACCGGTCATCAGGCGGCGCCTCCGGCGTCCTCACCATCGGTATGCCGAACGGCCCGCAGACCAACAACAGCAACCCGTTCCTCGGCACCTCCGCGGGCGCGTCGCTGGGCTACCGCTACATGATCTACGAGCCCCTGGTGATGACCAACCTGGTGCGCCCCAGCGAGAAGGGCAAGCCCTGGCTGGCCAGCGACTGGAAGTGGGAGGCCAACTTCACCAAGGTCACCTTCACCATCGACGAGCGGGCCAAGTGGTCGGACGGCAAGAAGCTGACCGCCGAGGACGTGGCGTACACCTTCGAACTGATCAAGAAGTATCCGGCGCTCAACGGCAACGGCGTCCCCTACGACGGCATAGCCGTGGCCGACGGCAAGGTGGTCCTCACCTTCAAGGACTCCCAGTTCGTCAACCAGAACAAGATCACCACGACGTTCGTCGTCCCCAAGCACATCTGGGAGAAGGTCAAGGACCCGGCGACCTGGCCCAACCGCGAGCCGCTCGGATCGGGGCCGTACAAGCTGAAGACCTTCACCCCGCAGACCACCACGCTCGACACCACGTCCTCGTACTGGAAGGGCAAGACGCAGGTGAAGGAGCTCCGCTTCACCTCGTACAACGACAACAGCGCGCAGACCACCGCTCTCGCCAACGGCAAGTCCGAGTGGTCGTTCGTGTTCATGCCGAACTACAAGCAGCTGTACGTCGCCAAGGACCCCAAGAACAACAAGCTCTGGTTCCCCTCCGGACTCGGCATCCACGGCCTGTGGTTCAACACCACCAAGGGCCCGCTCGGTGACCCGGCGCTCCGCAAGGCCATGGCCATGGTGATCGACCGCAAGGCGATCCACGTCCAGGCGCAGGCCACGCTCTACCCGGAGATCACCAACCCCACCGGCATCCCGCTGCCCGCCGGTGAGTCCTTCCTCGCCCCCGAGTACAAGGGCGTCACGATCAAGCCCGACGTCGCCGGCGCGAAGAAGGTCCTGGACGAGGCGGGCTACACGCTCGACGGCAGTGTCCTGAAGGACCCGGACGGCAAGGCCGTGAAGCTGACCTTCACCGACCCCGCCGGCTGGAACGACTACATCACCGGCCTGTCCATCATCAAGGACAACATCAAGCCCCTGGGTATCGAGGCGCAGGTCAAGACCCAGACCGCCGAGGCGTGGACCTCCGACGTCAACAACGGCAAGTTCGACGCCACGCTGCACTGGACCAACTCCGGTGCCACGCCGTACGACATGTACCAGAACATCATGGACGGCGCCCTGCTCCAGCCCGTCGGAAAGAGCGCCCCGCTCGGCAACTTCGGCCGCTTCGACAGCCCCGAGGCGACCAAGGCGCTGAAGGAGTACGCGAACGCCACCGAGGACTCGGCGCGCACCACGGCGCTGAACACCCTCCAGAAGATCATGGTCGACGAGGTCCCGATGATTCCGACGGCGGCGGCCCCGATCGGTGCGGAGTACTCCACGAAGAACTGGGTGGGCTGGCCGACGGAGGCCGACCCGTACGGCCCGCCGCAGCCGACCCAGCCCAACGCGCTGGACGTCGTACTGCACCTCAAGCCCGCGAAGTGACGAGGCCGGCCGATGACCAACCACGACCAGGACCCCGTCGAGAACGGCTCCACGCCCAGCAGTGACAGCGCCGGCCACGGTGACGGCCACAGCGCCGACCGGAGCGCCGGCCACGGCGACAGCCACAGCCACGGTGACAGCGACATCGTGCTCGAAGCGCGCGGCGTCACCAAGCACTTCCCCGTCAGACGGACCGTCGGCGACCTCGTCGCCCGTCGGCACCGTGCCGTCCACGCCGTCGACGACGTCTCGCTGCGCCTGCGGCGCGGCAGCGTCACGGCGCTGGTCGGGGAGTCGGGGTCGGGCAAGTCGACCGTGGCCCGGCTGCTGTCACAGCTGTATCCGCTCACCAGCGGCGAGATACGGCTCGGCGGCGCCCCGGTCCAGGCTGGTCGCGGCCGGTCCTTCCGGGCGTACGTGAAACAGGTCCAGCTGATCTTCCAGGACCCGTTCGCCTCGCTCAACCCCGTGCACACGGTGCGCTACCACCTCACCCGCTCGCTGAAGATCCACGGCAAGCAGGGCACCGAGGCGGAGGCGTGCGAACTGCTGGAACGCGTCCAACTGCTGCCACCTCTTCAGTACTTGGACAAATTCCCGCACGAGCTGTCCGGCGGCCAGCGCCAGCGCGTCGCCATCGCGCGGGCGCTGGGAGCCGACCCCAAGGTGCTCCTTGCGGACGAGCCCGTCTCGATGCTGGACGTCTCCATCCGGCTCGGCGTACTGAACCTCCTGCGTGACCTCAAGGAGCGCCTGCATCTGGCGATCCTCTACATCACGCACGACATCGCGTCCGCGCGGTACTTCGCGGACACGACCCTGGTGATGTACGCCGGCCGGATCGTGGAGGGCGGCGACAGCGAGACCGTCACCCAGCAACCCGCGCACCCTTATACCCAGTTGCTCATCGCCTCGGCCCCCGACCCGGACCGGATCGTGGCCGAGGAGGACCAGGAGGAGACCGGCAGCGGCGAGCCCCCTTCGCTGATCTCCCCGCCCGAGGGCTGCCGCTTCCACCCCCGCTGCCCCAAGGCGATGGAGCGCTGCCGCACCGAACTGCCGCCGCGCTTCGAACTCGACGGCGGACAGTGGGCGGCGTGCTGGCTGTACGAGGACCGCCCCGTCACCACGGAGATCCCCGGCGCGAGCACCAGCGACACGAGCACGACGGACACGGGCACGGCGGACGCCGGCACCAAGGGCGCCGGCAAGGGCGCGAGCACGACGGAGGTGGCGGCGAAGTGAAGTTCGTCCTCCAGCGGATCATCTTCTACGCCGTCACGGCGTGGGCGGCGATCACCATCAACTTCCTCATCCCGCGGCTGATGCCCGGCGACCCCGTCCAGGCCCTGATCGCCCGCTTCCAGGGCCAGCTCGACACCAGCGCCATCGCCTCCCTCAAGGCCCTCTTCGGCCTCGACAAGGAACGCTCGCTCTGGCAGCAGTACACCGACTACTGGGGCCAGCTCTTCCAGGGCGACCTCGGGCTCTCCTTCACCTTCTTCCCGACGCCCGTCAGCGAGGTCATCTCGCAGTCGCTGCCCTGGACGCTGGTACTGGTCGGCCTCACCACCCTGATCAGCTTTCTGCTCGGCACCGGTATCGGCGTCTACAGCGGCTGGCGGCGCGGCTCCTGGATGGACAGCCTGCTGCCCGTCACGACGTTCATCTCCTCGATCCCGTACTTCTGGCTCGGGCTCATCGCCATCGCCCTGTTCGCCGTGAAGTGGCCGATCTTCCCGGCCGCCGGCGGTTACGACAGCTCGCTGGTGCCCGCCTTCGACGTCCCGTTCATCTCCAGCGCGCTGTACCACGGCTTCCTGCCCGGCATCACGATCATCCTCAGCGCCATCGCCGGCTGGATCCTCGGCATGCGCAAC
The DNA here is from genome assembly GCF_042870175.1 of Streptomyces sp. NPDC006643. Taxonomy (NCBI): domain Bacteria; kingdom Bacillati; phylum Actinomycetota; class Actinomycetes; order Kitasatosporales; family Streptomycetaceae; genus Streptomyces; species Streptomyces sp. NPDC006643. The sequence continues at coordinate 344,261 of NZ_JBIAHA010000003.1, forward strand.
ATGATGGTGACCGTCTCGTCCGAGGACTACGTCATGGTGGCGCAGGCCAAGGGGCTCTCCGAGCGCCGCGTGATGTTCTCGTACGCCGCGCGCAACGCGATCCTCCCCAACATCTCCGGCTTCGCGCTCTCGCTGGGCTTCATCGTCGGCGGGACGCTGCTGGTGGAGATGGTCTTCTCCTATCCGGGCATCGGCTATCAGCTCTTCCAGGCCGTCGGCGCCAAGGACTATCCGCTGATGCAGGGCGTGTTCCTGATCATCACCCTGTCCGTGCTCGCGGCGAATCTCCTCGCGGACATGGTCTATCTCTTCCTCGACCCGCGCACCCGGAAGGAGGCCTGAGCCATGTCCATTCCCGCAACAGAGGTCGCCGTACTCGACGCGGCTCCGGCGCCCACCCCCTCCAAGCGAGCCAGGCTGCGCTTCCTGCGCGGCGGCAAGACCCTCACCGGGCTCTCGATCCTGGGCTTCTTCACCCTGCTCGCGATCATCGGCCCGTGGATCGCCCCGTACGACCCCGACATGATGAGCGACAAACTGCTCCAGCCGCCGTCCGGCGACCACTGGTTCGGCACCACGCAGACCGGTCAGGACGTGCTGTCGCAGATCCTCGTCGGCACCCGGGGCGTACTGCTGGTGGGCTTCATCGCCGGGTTCTTCGCGACGGTGCTGTCCGTGCTGATCGGCGTCACCTCCGGATTCCTCGGCGGCGTCATGGACGAGATCCTGTCGGCGCTGTCCAACATCTTCCTCGTCATTCCGGCGCTGCCGCTGATCATCATCATCGCCAGCTTCGTCTCCGACGCGGGCGACCTGCTGATCGCCGGCGTGATCGCCTTCACGTCCTGGGCCTGGGGGGCGCGGGTACTGCGCGCCCAGACCCTCTCGCTGCGCAAACGCGACTACGTCGAGGCCGCGAGAGCCACCGGCGAACCGACGTGGCGGATCATCGGCTTCGAGATCATGCCGAACCTCACCGCCGTGATCGCGTCCGGCTTCGTCGGCACCGTCATCTTCGCCGTCCTGCTGGAGATCACCCTCGCCTTCATCGGCGTCGCCGACATCTCCAACTGGAACTGGGGCACCGTCCTGTTCTGGGCGCAGTCCAACCAGGCACTCGCGCAGGGCGCGTGGTGGTGGTTCGTCCCCGCCGGACTCTGCATCGCACTGCTCGGCACGGCGCTCGCGCTGATCAACTTCGGCATCGACGAATTCGTGAACCCGCGGCTGCGCACCGAGACCGGCTCCTCGCGGACGATCCGGATGCGGGTCGGCTTCACACCGGTGGCGCGCACCACGGAGCGTACGAAGCGAACGAACGGAGCCGCTGGTACGAGCGTGGCCGCCGGCAGGAACGGGGCCGCTGCCACGAACGGGGCCGCCGACAAGAACGGCAGCCGCCCCGCCGACGCCGACCCGCCCGAACGGACCGGCCCGGCCCCCGCACGGACTCCCGACCGCACTCCCGACAAGGAGCCCCGCGCATGACGACCGGTCGCCCCGTCCTCACCATCAGCGGCCTCAATGTCGATTACGGCACCGGCCCCGGCGCGGTCCACGCGCTGCGCGACATCGACCTGACCCTGCACCGCGGCGAGGTCCTCGGCCTCGCCGGCGAGTCGGGTTCGGGCAAGTCCACCCTCGCCTACGCCGTCACCCGGCTGCTCTCCCCGCCCGGGGTGATCACCGGCGGCGACGTCCACTACCAGCCGCCGCAGGACGGCGCGGCCCCGGTGGACCTGCTGGCGCTCACGCCGCAGGAGTTGCGCGCCTTCCGCTGGCAGGAGCTGTCGATCGTCTTCCAGGGCGCGATGAACTCGCTCAACCCCGTGCACACGGTGCACAGTCAGCTCACCGACGTGCTCATGGCGCACCGTCCGGAGATGAAGTCGGCCGCGCGCACCGCGCGCGCCGAGGAACTGCTGACGCTGGTCGGTATCTCCCGTGACCGGCTCGGCGCGTTCCCGCACCAGCTCTCCGGCGGAATGCGGCAGCGCGTGATGATCGCGATGGCGCTCGCGCTGGAGCCCGAGATCGTCATCATGGACGAACCGACCACCGCCCTCGACGTGGTGATGCAGCGTCAGATCCTGCGCAAGCTCGTGGCGCTCCGCGAGGAGCTGGGCTTCTCGGTCGTCTTCATCACCCACGACATCTCGCTGCTGATCGAGTTCTCGGACCGTATCGCGATCATGTACGGCGGCCGGATCGTCGAGGAGGCGGGCGCCGCGGAGATCTACCGCGACCCGCGCCACCCCTACAGCGACGGGCTGCTGCACTCCTTCCCCGCGCTGCACGGGCCCCGCAGGGAGCTGACCGGCATCCCCGGTTCGCCGCCGCATCTGACGGCGATGCCGACGGGCTGCGCCTTCCATCCGCGCTGCGGCAAGGCGTTCGACCCGTGCGCCGAGCACATACCGGTGCTGGCCGCGCCGGACGGCGCGGACGAACGCACCGTGGCGTGCTGGCTGCACCACTCCGCCCCCGGCGCCGCCGCCGAACCCGCCCCGGAGTTGGCCGGGGACACAACGCCGGCCCGCTCCGGCTGATCCACGCCCGACCCGCCCGACGCCCGCCCCGTCGACACGCCTGACCCGCCCGCCCAGGCACTGTCCGCGCCCGGCCCCGCCCGCGCCGTGCGCCCACCGATGAACCAGGAGACCCATGAACGCCACCCCCATCCAGGACCTCACCCGCCCCGCCACGGCGCTCAAGGGCCTGCCTGCCGACTTCCGTTGGGGCGTCGCCACCTCCGCCTACCAGATCGAGGGAGCCGCCGCCGAGGACGGCAGAACCCCCTCGATCTGGGACACCTTCTGCCGGGTACCGGGCGCGGTCGAAGGCGGCGAGCACGGCGACGTGGCGTGCGACCACTACCACCGGATGCCGCAGGACGTGGAGCTGATCGCGGGCCTCGGCGTCGACACGTACCGCTTCTCGCTCGCCTGGCCGCGCATCCAGCCCGGCGGGCGCGGGCCGGGCAACGCGAAGGGCCTGGACTTCTACAAGCGCCTCGTCGACGAGCTGCACGGCAGGAACATCACCCCGTGGATCACGCTCTACCACTGGGACCTGCCGCAGGAGTTGGAGGACGCGGGCGGCTGGCCGGCCCGTGACACGGCGTACCGCTTCGCCGACTACGCGGCGATCGCCTACGACGCGCTCGGCGACAGCGTCGAGCACTGGACCACGCTCAACGAGCCCTGGTGCTCGGCCGTCCTCGGCTACGACGCGGGCGTCCACGCCCCCGGCCGCAAGGACTTCGGCGACTCCATCCGCGCCGTGCACCACCTCCTGCTCGGCCACGGCCTCGCCTCGCGGCGCATCCGCGACGCCGCCGGCGACAACCCGCTGGAACTCGGCATCACCCTCAACCTCGGTACGGCCACGCCCGAGACCGACAGCGAGGCCGACCGCGAGGCCTGCCGCCGCGCCGACGGCCAGGGCCGCCGCCTCTACCTCGACCCGCTCGTCCACGGCCGCTACCCCGAGGACGTCGTCGCCGACCTGGCGCTGCGCGGCGCCGAACTGCCCGTCCAGGACGGCGACTTGGAGATCATCGCCAATCCGCTGGACGTCCTCGGCGTCAACTTCTACCGGGGAGCCCTGTTCTCCGGCGTCACCGAGAGCGGCTCCCCGGTGGACGACAACGGGCTGCCCGTCACCCGCGGCGTGCCCCGTGACCTGCCCCGTACCGCCATGGACTGGGAGATCACGCCGACCGAACTCACCGACCTCCTCGTGGGCCTCCAGGAGGACTACGCCATTCCCACCGTCATCACCGAGAACGGAGCGGCCTTCGACGACACCGTCGCCGCCGACGGCTCCGTCCCGGACGCGGACCGGACCGCGTATCTCGCGGACCATCTCGCGGCCGTCACCGAGGCGCGCGCGCAGGGCGCCGACGTACGCGGCTATTTCGCCTGGTCACTGATGGACAACTTCGAGTGGGCGTACGGCTACGACAAGCGCTTCGGCATTGTCCGCGTCGACTACGACACCCAGGTCAGGACCCTCAAGGACAGCGCCAAGTGGTACCGCGACACGATCGGGCTCACCCGCGAGGCGCGATAGGTCCCACCGGACCCGTGCCCCGACCCGCCCCCGGCCACCACGCCGGGGGCGGCGACGGGGCCGTCCGCCCGCAGGTACGGCACGGCACGCACCACGCGCGGTAACACCCCCGTACGGACATCGCTCCATTCACCCGTATCGCCAACGGAGTCAACGATGCCCCCACGTACGTCCTTACTCGCGACCACCACCCTCGCCCTGCTCGCGCTGGCGGCGCCGCTCGCCGTCGCCGCACCGCCGCAGCCGCCCGCCGCCCAAGCCGCCGCGGCGTGGAACACCGACCGCGCGGCGGAAGCCGTCGCGGCCAGACCGGCGGCCGTCACCACCTCCGGCGTCGAGAACGCCGGCACCCCCGCCGTCGCCGCCTTCGACAACAACCCCGCCACCCGGTGGGCCAGCGACTTCGCCGACAACGCCTGGATCCAGGTCGACCTCGGCAGCGTCATCCGCGTCAGCCAGGTCAAGCTCGAATGGGAGGCCGCCTTCGGGAAGCGGTACGTCCTGGAGATCTCCCGCAACGGCACGGACTGGACCGACTTCTACACCGAGGACGAGGGCACCGGCGGCACCGTCACGGCGCACACGTACCCGCAGGAGGCCACCGGGCGCTACGTCCGGATGCGCGGCGTCGAGCGCGGCACCGCCTGGGGCTACTCCCTCTTCTCCTTCCAGGTCTTCGGCGGCGAGCCGGCGCCCGCCTCCACGACGCGCAGCAACCTGGCGCTGAACCACCCCGCGTACGGCGAGCTGTACCAGCACGCGGGCAACTCACCGGCCTTCGTCACCGACGGCGGCTGGCCCGCCGACCTCAAGGCCGACCAGTCGCGCTGGTCGAGCGACTGGAACCAGAACCGCTGGGTGGGCGTGGACCTCGGCGCCCCGTCCGTGATCCAGTCCGTGGACCTGTACTGGGAGGCGGCCTACGCGGTCGACTTCGAGCTCCAGGTCTCCGACGACAACCGCAACTGGCGCACCGTGTACCGGCCTTCGGCGGCGCAGGTCGCCGAGCGCCGCGCCAACATCAAGTCACCGGCGGAGGCGGTCGGCAGGCACGACACGATCAATCTGCCGGCCCCGGCCAACGGCCGCTATGTGCGGATGCTGGGCAAGGAGCGCCGCTCCTTCTACAACCCGGCGCCGTCCACGGCGCAGTTCGGCTACTCGCTGTACGAGTTCCAGGTCTGGGGCACCGGCGGCAGCGCGGCGGCGGCGTACCCGGCGCTGCCGCAGAACCCGGGCGGCGCCTACCGGCAGACCTTCTTCGACGACTTCACCGGCTCCGGTCTCGACCGCAACAAGTGGCGTGTGGTGCGCACCGGCCAGGAGATGGGCTCCGTCAACGGAGAGTCGCAGGCGTACGTGGACTCGGCGGACAACATCAAGACGCAGAACGGGGCGCTCGTCCTGGAGTCGAAGTACTGCAAGGGCTGCACCACGGTGCCGGGCGGCGGCACCTACGACTTCACCTCGGGCCGCGTCGACACCAACACCAAGTTCGACTTCACGTACGGCAAGGTCAGCGCCCGTATGAAGCTCCCCGTCGGCGACGGCTTCTGGCCGGCCTTCTGGATGCTGGGCAGTGACGTCGACGACGCGTCGGTCTCCTGGCCCGGCTCGGGCGAGACGGACATCATGGAGAACATCGGTTACGCGGACTGGACGAGTACGGCGCTGCACGGCCCCGGTTACTCGGCCGCCGGCAACATCGGCAAGTCGCAGACCTTCCCCGGCGGCGGGCGGGTCGACCAGTGGCACACCTACGCCGTCGAGTGGACGCCTGAGGGCATGGTCTTCAGCGTGGACGACCGGGTCGTGCAGACCACGTCGCGGCAGAAGCTGGAGTCCACGCGCGGGGAGTGGGTCTTCGACCACAACCAGTACGTGATCCTCAACCTGGCGCTGGGCGGCGCCTACCCCGCCGGGTACAACCAGGTCACCACGCCGTACTGGGGCCTGCCCCAGTCGAGCGTCGACAAGGTCGCGCAGGGTGGTGTGAAGGCCGAGATCGACTGGGTGCGGGTCGAGCAGAAGTAGCCGGCGCTCCTCGCCGGAACTCTCCCGTACCTCCCGTACCCCCATGAGTGACGCACCCGGGCCTCCCCGCCCGGGTGCGCCGCTCGTTCCGGCCACCTCCTTACGGAGGCGGCCCCTCCCCGGACCTGGGCCGCCCCGGCCCGATCCGGCAGGTGGCCCCGTCCGGCCCCGTCCGGCCCCTTCTGTTCGCGTTCTGTCATATCTCGCCCACTCCGGATCATGGCGCCCTCCGGTACCGTCGTGATATGAGGACGAGGCTTTTCACCACTCTGTCCGGGTTGCTGCTCGCCTTGACGGGCGCCGCCGTCGTCGCGCCTCCGAGCGCGCACGCAGCCACCGGCCCCGATGCCGTGGCCGAGGCCTTCAAGAAGGGCCCGGTCTATGTCGATCCGCGCGCCTCCGACCAGCTCTCCGGGTCGGACGCCGCCGCGCTGACGAAGAAGATCAAGGACGCGGACAAGCCGGTCTTCGTCGCCGTCCTGCCACGGTCCGCCGACTTCGGCCCGGACAACACCCTCCTCAGCAGGCTCCGCACCGCGACCGGGGTGTCCGGCGTGTACGCCGTACGCCTCGGTGACGCCTTCGACGCCGCCGCGGACGCCCGTAACCTGCCGCCGGACGCGGTCCGAGCGATCACCGACGGCGCGAAGGGCACGGGCCCCGTCGGGGCGTCCACGGAGCTGAACAACTTTGTCGACCAGGCACTCGCCGAATCGCGCGGCCAGGCGCCCGCGGGCTGGGACACGTCCTCCGGCGGCGGCGCCGACGGCGGCAGCGCGACGGCCGGGCTGATCACGCTCGGCGGCGTCGTGGTGCTGGGCGGCGCGGGTGTGTACGCGGTGCTGCGGCGTAACCGCCTCCGTAAGGAGGAGCGCGACAGGCAGGCCCTCGACAAGCTCCGGGTCGTCGTGGACGAGGACATCACAGCCTTCGGCGAGGAACTCGACCGGCTCGACTTCCATCCGGGCGAGAAGGGCGCCGACGACGCGATGCGCGCGGACTACGAGCAGGCGCTGGACGCGTACGAGAAGGCGAAGTCCCTCATGGACCACGCCGAGCGCCCCGACGACGTACGCGGGGTGACCGAGGCGCTGGCGGACGGCCGTTTCTCGCTCACCGCGCTGGCCGCGCGCCGCGAGGGCAGGCCCCTGCCGGAGCGCCGTTCGCCGTGCTTCTTCGACCCCCGGCACGGTCCTTCCGTGAAGGACGTGGACTGGTCGCCCCCGCCCGCCGGCGCGGTCCGTTCGATCCCGGTCTGCGCGGCCGACGCGGCCCGGCTGGAGGACGGCGACGACCCCATGACGCGGATGGTGCAGACCGAGCACGGCCCGCGTCCGTACTACGACGCGGGCCCGGCGTACGGCCCCTGGGCCGGCGGCTACTTCGGCGGCGGCGTGCTCCCCGCCCTGCTGGTGGGCACCATGCTCGGCACCGTCCTGGCCACCCCCGCCTACGCCGCGGACTACGGAGGCGGCGACTACACCGGCTACGACGGCGGCTCGGGCGGTGACTTCGGTGGCGGAGGCGGCTTCGGCGGGGGAGGGGACTTCGGAGGCGGCGGCGGTTTCGACGGCGGCGGTTTCTGAGACCGCCCCCGGCCGGCTCCGCCGCCCGCGCTCCGGTGCGGGTCAGGCGGCCTGCGGCTGGTTCTTGATCGCGGAGATGTCGAAGACCAGCTTCACCTTGTCGCTGACGACCACGCCGCCGGACTCCAGCGCCGCGTTCCAGGTCAGGCCCCAGTCCGAGCGGGAGATCGTGGCGCTGCCCTCGAAGCCGACGCGCTCGTTGCCGTACGGGTCCGTGGCCTTGCCGTTGAACTCCAGGTCGATGCTGAGCGGCTTGGTGACGTCCTTGATGGTGAGTTCGCCGGTGATCCGGTAGTCGTCGCCGCCCAGCTGCTCGGCGCTCGTCGAGCGGAAGGTCATCTTCGGGAACGTCTCGGCGTCGAAGAAGTCCGCGCTGCGCAGGTGACCGTCACGGTCCGGCGCGCCGGTGTCGATGCTCTCGATCTCCACGTCGATCGAGGCGGAGGAGTTCTCCGGCTTCGAGCCGTCCAGGCTCAGCGTGCCCTCGTGCTTGCTGAACGAGCCGCGCACGTTGGTGACCATGGCGTGCCGCACGGTGAAGCCGATGCTGCTGTGCGACGGGTCGATGGTGTAGTCACCGGTCAGGTGCGCCAGGTCGGGGTTGACCGGGGCGGCGGCGACGTCGGTGTCGGACTTGCGGTTGAACAGAGACATGAGGTTACTCCCGGGGGGTGTTTGTTTAGCGTTCAAGTACTGAGTGGAAGCGTAGACCCATCTCGTTCAAACTTCAACATCTTCCGCCGATCGGGTGACGTCGGCCGGAAACACGACGGTGCCCCGCCGCCCCCTCCGTAGGAGGAGAGGCGACGGGGCACCGTCACAACTGGAGCCGGCGGACCTCAGGAACCGACCGATACCGTGAAGCGCACCGGGTTGCCGTCGTGCGCCGCGCCGGAGACGTCCGGCTCGCCGTCCGGCCGTACGTCGTCGTACGGGAACGCGTACCCGATCGGGGTGTTGGCGTGCAGCACCCGCGCCCAGTGGTTGGTGGACGGGTCCTTGTAGTAGTCCGCAGCCGTGGCGCCGTTCGGCTGGTCGGGGTGGGTGAGGAGCGTCGAGCGGTTGAATCCGGCCGCCAGCCGCGCGAGGAGGGCCTTCTTGTCGTCCGAGTCGTCCGGGTTGTTGGTGAAGGGCCCGTGGTTGCAGGTGAAGATGTCCTTCGAGGACGGCTTGGAGAAGGTGTGGCCGCCCGCGAAGGTGAGGGTGTCGCCACTGACCCGGCCGGCCAGCACGCCGCGTCCGCCCTGGAGGTCGATCTTGAGGTCCTCGGCGGCGTACTTCTGCCACACCTGGTCGACGTAGCCGTCGAAGACGTCCCGGAAGGGCATCTCGTCGGGGCGGTCGAAGTACGGCGCCATCGCGTTCTGCGGCGCGATCACCCGCAGGACCTGGCCGTCGGCGCCGCGCGTGATCAGCTTGTCCCACGGCTGCCCGTCGGCCGCCGCCTGCGCGGTCAGACCGTCGGCGATCTTCTGGAGGGCGCCCTCGGGCAACGGGGCGACCTCGTGCTTCGCGTCGCCCTCCAGGGTGATCCCGATGGGCAGCGCGGTCACCAGGTCGACGTAGCTGATGTTGGAGTACAGCTGCTGCGGATTGAAGGTGAACTCGGCGAACGACCAGGTGCGGCCGTAGTTGGGGTCGTCCTCGCTCGCGAACGCCGGCTCGACCAGGGACGGGCCCGGGTTCAGGAAGAAGTCCAGCGTGTCGTCGCGTACGAAGTAGACGCGCGCGCCGAACATCTGGGGCAGCGTCAGCGTCACGGCCGCGCCGCCCGCCGCGTTCAGCGGAATGGCGCAGTCGACCGGCAGCGGCGTGTTGGCCTCCGCCGGTGACTCCGGCTTGTACACGCTGCCGTCGGCACGGAGCAGTACCCAGCGGTCGGTGCCCTGCTCGTGGCCGGTGACGTACGCGTTGACCGCACCGGGCAACGACTTGTTCACCAGGGCGAGTTCGCAGGTCTCGGCGGCGGCCGAGGCGCGGGGGCTGAGAGCGCTTCCCCAGGCGGGATAGGTGAGCGCCGTAGCCGCGGCGGCCGTGCCGGTCAGAAACAGTCTGCGCGATATCACGGATGTTCTCCTGAGATGTGGGGGGAACGCAGTGACGCGCGGTACGTGGGGGGCGCGCCTGCGTCTGCGCCCCACTCTCGTCAGGTGTCCCGGACGCGTCAAGAGTTGCGGCTGAGAGCGCTCTCAATAGTTTGCGAGTCTTCACAACCTGACGTCACCCCCTCACCCGCCGCCACTCCCGCCACCCGGTGACCGGAGGTGTGGCTCCCGGTCGGCCATCGGCCGACATCCGACTGACATCTGGAGGAACCTCACAAGCGCGAGGGGCTTCCGGCTGTCGATTCGCCCCGCGTCCGCCCCGGCACTGTCCAGCTCCACCAGGAATCCGGGCAGGAGACTGTGTGGAGTCGACGGCGGCTTTTCGCTCCGTTGTTCGTAGGGTCGATACATGACCGTTGTGGACCAGACGCCGAGTGAGCCCGTCGACGCCCGTGGGCGCGTGGCCGAGCTGCACTCGCTGCGGGGGCAGGCGCTGAGCGGACCGAGCGAACGCGCGACCGAGGCGCAGCACGCCAAGGGGAAGCTGACGGCGCGCGAACGCATCGCGCTGCTGCTCGACGAGGGCTCGTTCAGAGAGGTCGAACAGCTGCGCCGGCACCGGGCGACCGGTTTCGGCCTGGAGGCCAAGAAGCCGTACACGGACGGGGTGATCACCGGCTGGGGGACGGTCGAGGGCCGCACGGTCTTCGTGTACGCGCACGACTTCCGGATCTTCGGCGGCGCGCTGGGCGAGGCCCACGCCACCAAGATCCACAAGATCATGGACATGGCCATCTCGGCCGGTGCTCCGCTCGTCTCCCTGAACGACGGCGCGGGCGCCCGTATTCAGGAGGGCGTGTCCGCGCTCGCCGGCTACGGCGGCATCTTCCAGCGCAACACCAAGGCGTCGGGCGTCATCCCGCAGATCAGCGTCATGCTCGGCCCGTGCGCCGGCGGCGCCGCCTACAGCCCCGCCCTCACCGACTTCGTGTTCATGGTCCGTGAGACGTCGCAGATGTTCATCACCGGCCCCGACGTCGTCAAGGCGGTCACGGGCGAGGAGATCACCCAGAACGGACTCGGCGGCGCGGACGTGCACGCCGAGACCTCGGGCGTCGCGCACTTCGCGTACGACGACGAGGAGACCTGCATCGCCGAGGTCCGCTACCTGCTGGCGATGCTCCCCTCGAACAACCGCGAGAACCCGCCCACCGCCGAGTCCGAGGACCCGGCCGACCGCCGCTCCGACGTGCTGCTCGACCTCGTCCCGGCCGACGGCAACCGCCCCTACGACATGCGTAAGGTCATCGAGGAACTCGTCGACGACGGCGACTACCTGGAGATCCACGAGCGCTGGGCCACCAACATCATCTGCGCGCTGTCCCGGCTGAACGGCCAGGTCGTCGGCATCGTCGCCAACCAGCCGCAGTCCCTCGCGGGCGTCCTGGACATCGAGGCGTCCGAGAAGGCCGCACGCTTCGTGCAGATGTGCGACGCCTTCAACATCCCGATCGTGACCCTGCTGGACGTACCGGGCTTCCTGCCCGGCGTCGACCAGGAGCACGGCGGCATCATCCGCCACGGCGCGAAGCTGCTGTACGCGTACTGCAACGCCACCGTCCCGCGGATCTCGCTCATCCTGCGCAAGGCGTACGGGGGTGCTTACATCGTCATGGATTCCCAGTCCATCGGCGCCGACCTCACCTATGCCTGGCCGACCAACGAGATCGCGGTGATGGGCGCGGAAGGCGCCGCCAACGTCATCTTCCGTAAGCAGATCGCCGAGGCCGAGGACCCCGAGGCCATGCGCGTACGCATGGTCAAGGAGTACAAGGCCGAGCTGATGCACCCGTACTACGCCGCGGAGCGCGGTCTGGTCGACGACGTCATCGACCCGGCCGAGACCCGCGAGGTCCTCGTCTCGGCCCTCGCGATGCTCCGTACGAAGCACGCCGACCTGCCGTCCCGCAAACACGGCAATCCCCCGCAGTGAGCACGCGCCCCCCGGACGCGACACCCGTGGCACCCGCGCCGCACACGCCGCCGCCCATCTGCCGAGAAGACGGAGACACGAGCCCGATGAACGATTCAGCCGACAACTCCCCGCTCCGCGCGGACAGTTCCCTGCTCCGGGTCGAGAAGGGCCAGGCCGGCCCCGAGGAGCTGGCCGCCATCACCGCCGTCCTCATGGCCCGCGCCGCCGCCCGCACCGGCGCGGACGCCGCGCCCGCCCACCGTGGCCGCTCCACGGCCGGCTGGCGCCGCCTGGAGCGCACGCCGGGCTTCCGGGCTCCGCACAGCTGGCAAGGCTGATCCCAGGCGCTCCAGCGGCCGTACAGCGCCGCCTGAGCCACCCGCGCCGCACCTGCCACGACGGCAGAGGCCCCGCACTCCTCGGAGTGCGGGGCCTCTGCCGTGATCCGTCCTCGTGCCGCCGGACTCAGCGAAGTCGTGCCATGAGTGCGTGTTCGACGAGGGTGATCAGTCCGCTCTTGGCGTCGGCGCGGTGCCGCGCGTCCGTCGTGATGATCGGGGTGTCGGGGCCGATCTGGAGTGCTTCGCGTACTTCGTCGGGGGTGTAGGGCTGGTGTCCGTCGAAGCCGTTGAGGGCGATGACGAAGGGGAGTCCTGAGTTCTCGAAGTAGTCGACGGCGGGGAAGCAGTCGGCGAGGCGGCGGGTGTCGACGAGGACGACGGCGCCGATGGCGCCGCGTACGAGGTCGTCCCACATGAACCAGAAGCGGTCCTGTCCGGGGGTGCCGAACAGGTAGAGGATCAGGTCCTGGTCGAGGGTGATACGGCCGAAGTCCATGGCCACGGTCGTCGTGGTCTTGTCTCCGGTGTGGGTGAGGTCGTCGATGCCGGCGGAGGCGCTGGTCATGACGGCTTCGGTACGCAGCGGGTTGATCTCCGAGACGGCGCCGACGAACGTGGTCTTGCCCACGCCGAATCCGCCCGCCACCACGATCTTCGCGCTGGTGGTTGAGCGGGCTGCACCGCCGCTAGAGCTTGCGAAGTCCACTGAGCACCCTTTCGAGCAGTGTCACATCTGGTTGGCCCCCGGCGGTCTCGTCGCCGCCGGGTTGGTGAATGGCGACAAGTCCGGCCTCCGCCAGGTCGGCTACGAGGATCCGGGCGACGCCCAGGGGGATGGAGAGCAGTGCCGAAATCTCGGCGACCGATTTGATCTCGAAACAGAGCCGGCAGATCCGCTGGTGCTCGGGCAACTGCCCTTGCAGCCGGGACGGATCGGCCGTCGTGCTGACCAGTGCCTCGATGGCGAGCTGGTACCGCGGCCTCGTCCGGCCGCCGGTCATGGCGTACGGACGTACCAACGGGTTGTGCGCGGCGTGCTCCGGCTCCTGGTGGTGCCTCGGCTGTACCGGCTGGATTCGGGGCTGCGGCGGGCCGTACGCGGGCTGCTGTCCGTACGGCTGCTGCTGTCCCTGGCCCTGCCCCTGGCCATACGACGGCTGCGAGCCGTACGGCTGTTGCTGACCCTGACCGTACGACTGCCGCTGTCCGTACGGCTGTTGAGGCTGCTGGTACGGCTGCTGCTGATGTGGATCATACGACTGTCCGCCGCCGTCCCACTGCCCGCCCTGGCCGCCGTTCCCGTCCGGCGCGGAGGGGGAGTTGAAGTGGTTCCGGGCACGCTCACCCGGGACCTGTCGGCCACCCTCGTAAGGATGTCCGCCTGGGGGTGTTGCCACCGTTTCCTCCTCCGACTCCGGTCGTCGGTAACTGTTCTTCTGTGGAGTCGCGCCACCGAACCCTATGGTGCGATGGCGCGAAACGCACTGTCTGTCTGTTAGTTGAGAAGACTTCCCTGGAGTTCGGCGCGCAGGTCCGGTGTCAGCACCGTGCCCGCCCGGTCGACGAGCAGAGCCATTTCATAACCCACCAGGCCGATGTCGGCCTCGGGGTGCGCGAGGACGGCGAGCGACGAGCCGTCGGAGATCGACATCAGGAAGAGGAACCCGCGGTCCATCTCCACGACGGTCTGGGTGACGGCCCCGCCCTCGAAGATCCTGGACGCCCCGGCGGTCAGCGAGGTCAGACCGGAGGCCACGGCCGCCAGTTGGTCGGCGCGGTCGCGCGGGAAACCCTCGGACATGGCAAGCAGGAGTCCGTCGGCGGAGACCACCACCGTGTGGGACACCCCGGGGGTGTGGTCCACGAAGTTGGTGATCAACCAGTTGAGATTCTGCGCCGCCTGGCTCATCGGGCTCACACTAACGCTCCTGGTTGTAGGTACTGCCCGGGCCTGGACCCGGTCCGTTCTTGTCCGTCCCCGTCGCTCCGGCGCCGCCCGCCCCCGCGTCACGACCCCGCTGGACGCCGCGTCGCAGGTTGCTCAGCCTGCCACGCACGTCCTCCGGCGCCCGCGAGACCTGGGGACCGTGCTGCGGCGTCGACTCCGCGGTTCCCTCGATCAGGTTGGCCTTGGGAACGCGCCGGGGGAGCCCCGACGGGGTGATCCCGCCGGCCTTGGGCTCGCGGAGCTTCTCGGCCCGCTGCCAGCGGTCGTCGTTCGTCGAACGCCAGTCGTCGGGGCCGTTCGCGTCACTCTGTCCGTTCTGCGGCTGCGGGGCCGCCGGTGCGTACGTCTCGGTCTCGTCGGTCCTGTCGGTCGGCCGTGCCGCGGGGGACGGTGCCTGCCGGCCGGCGGGCGGCGTGGACCGCTCCGGCCCGGCCGCCGACGGGGCCGTCCCGAAGAGATCGGTCCGGCCGCTGTCGTGTCCGTTCCGCTGTCCGTCGTCCCCACCGGTGGTCTGCCACGACTCCGGCTTCGGAGGCTGCGAGGTGGTGCCACGGCGTGGCAGTCCCGCTCCCGTCAGTGTGTGACTGGCGCTCGGCGAGGGTCCCGGACGTTCGAATTCTACGCGTTCCCGGGTGTCCGCCGCAGCGCCGTCGGACGATTCCGATTCAGGTCCCGGCGCCGCGTCGTACCCGCCCTGGTAGCCACTTTGGTCACTCCAGCCACCCTGGTTGGCCTGGGGAGCGAAGAGGTTGTCGTGGCCCGCCCCGTCCGGCCGAGGAGCCTCGTACGCACCTTCCGTATACGGGCCGGTGAGCGGATCCTGCTGCTCCGGGTACCCGTCGGGTGTCTGATATCCGTCGGTACTCGTCCCGTAGCCGTCGGGGGCGTACGTGTCGTATCCCGCGCCGGCGTACGTCTGCCCGGCGTCGGTGCCGCCCTCGGGCGCCGGGTAGCCGTTCTGCTCGTACGACGCCTGCTGCGGCGCGTACTGGCCGTCGACCTCCTCGCGGTACTGACCGTCGACCTGGTCGCCGTAGAGGGGCCCGCCGCCGGGCAGGGCCGCCGGGGCGCCGTTGCCGCCGCCCAGCGCCGCGCGGCGCTCGTCGCGCATGAGGGAACGGTTCACCGGATCGAGACTGCGCGGATCAGCCGCCGCCCCGGCCCCGGCCCCCTCGTCGTACCGAGAATCGTCGAAGCCGAGTTCGGCCGCCGTCAGCATGGGCGCCTGGAACGCCTGCTGCTCCGGCTCGAACGCCGCGCCCTGCTGCTCCGGAATGATCTGGGAAACGGTGAAGTCGTCCGGCGGCTGCTGCTCGCCGCCCCCGCCGTGCGTGATCGCGTCCGGGAGCATGACCAGCGACGTGGTGCCCGCCTGCTCGCCCGAGGGCCGCAACTGCACCCGTACGCCGTGCCGGTCGGCCAGCCGGCCGACCACGAACAGACCCATGCGCTGGGACACCGCGGCGTCCACGGTGGGCGGGTTGGCCAGTTTGTGGTTGATGTCGGCGAAGTCCTCGGCGGTGAGGCCGATGCCCTTGTCATGGATCTCGATCATCACGCGGCCGTCGGGCAGCCGGGTCGCGGTCACCCGCACCTTCGTCTGCGGCGACGAGAACGTGGTGGCGTTCTCCAGCAGCTCGGCGAGCAGATGCACGAGGTCGGTCACGGCCTGGCCGTGGATGTCCGTCTCCGGCACCCCGGACAGCTCGATGCGCTCGTAGGACTCCACCTCGGAGGACGCCGCGCGCAGCACGTCGACCAGCGGCACCGGCTGGTTCCAGCGGCGGCCCGGCTCCTCACCGGCGAGGACCAGCAGGTTCTCGCCGTTGCGGCGCATACGGGTCGCGAGGTGGTCCAGCTTGAAGAGGTTCTCCAGCTGCTCGGGCTCGGCCTCGTGGTTCTCCAGCTCGGTGATCAGGGTCAGCTGGCCCTCGATCAACGACTGGTTGCGGCGCGAGAGGTTGGTGAAGATCGCGTTGACGTTGCCCCGGAGCATGGCCTGCTCGGCGGCGAGCCTGACGGCCTCACGGTGCACCTGGTCGAAGGCGCGGGCGACCTCGCCTATCTCGTCCCTGGAGTCGATGGGGATGGGCTGTACGCGAGTGTCCACCCGGCCGGGCTCGGTACGCGACAGCTGGTCGACCAGCATCGGCAGCCGCTGCTCGGCTATGCCGAAGGCGGCCGTACGGAGCCGGCGCATGGCCCGGCTCATCTGCCGCGCCATCATGCCGGCCAGCACGAAGGCGGCCAGCAGGGCGATCACCACGATCGCGCCGTTGATGATCGCGTCGTTCCTGGCGCCGTCGGAGATCTCCGCGGCGTCGCTGACGGCGTTGTCGACCAGGTCCTTCTCGATGATCGTGTAGCCGTCGAACTTCGCCGTGGTCGCGGCCATCCACGCCGTGGGGGTTACGCCGCGCTCCTCCAGCTGGGAGGGGCTGTCACCGGTGGCGATGGCGGCGACCATGCCGTCGACGACCGAGCCGCCCTGGGCCGGCGGGGCGACGAACTTCTCGCCCGCCGCCGCGGCCTGCTGGCGCGCCGTTGCGAGCTTCTTGGCGCCCTCGGCGGTCTTCTCGCCCATGATCTTCTGAAGCTTGGCCGTGTCCGCGTCGGTACCGCCGGAGACGTACTCGGCGACCGCGATGTCCTCCAGATAGGCGTACGAGGAGAACGCGATGGACTGCCCCGCCCGTACCGCCGACTTCTCGCTCGGCCGCACCAGCAGATGCAGACCGATGGAGCGCTGGAGCGAGGAGGCGGCCTTGGAGAGCTGGATGGCGTAGACGGTGCGGCCGTAGCTGGTGATGTTGCCGGTGCCGAGGCCCAGTTCGTTGGAGAACTCCATGAGGGAGTGCTGGACCAGCACATAACCCTCTTCGGTCGCCACCGGACCGCCGTTGCGGCCGGTCTTGTCGGGCGTCTCGACGCCCGCCGTGTACGCCGTCTTGCGGATCGTCTCCAGCTTGGGCTCTTCGGCGCGGAAGAGCCGCAGCCGCCGCTCCAGGCCCTCGTCCTGCGGCATGGACTCGACGGCGCGGTCGAACCCGGCCTTCGCGGCGTCCGTGGCGGCCCTGGCGTCCACGACGACCTTGTCGTCGCGCTTGTTCGTCAGCAGGGGCTGGGCGGTCAGGTCGCGCTCGTTGAGCAGGGCCTGGCCGTACTCGGACGCGGCCCGGACGACGAGCGCGGTCCGCTCCGCGTCCTGGGCCTCCTGCCAGGTGTCGATGGAGCCCTTGACCTGGAAACCACCCATGACGAGGCCGACGAGCACGGGTATCAGGAGGATCGCGTTGAGCCGAGTCGGCACCCGCCAGTTGCGCGGCGACAGGCGGCTGGTGCTGCCGGGCGCCGGAGGCCTCCCTGGCGCATCCGCAGGCGGCGCCGCTGTACGCCGCGGCGGGGTGAAGTTACCCCGCGCCGCCTGCTCCGCGGAGCTCGTCTTGCTACGCCTCACTCGACCAACAACCTCTCGGCGTCGGCACCTACGTTGTGCCGTTTTTCGTTCAGGGCCGTACTACTCGGGAGTTCATCGAATTCCAGCACGTGAGGCGGTCCCGTTCCAAACAGTGGGAATCAGCCATTCCGAGTGGTCCATACCGGAGATAAAACGGGCATAAAGAACGAGCCCCGTCAAAAGACGAGGTTGATGTGAGCACAGCGATACCAGCCGAACGCGTCGGGCGACCGAGCGGCGGCAATTCTCTTCTCAAACGTTATGAACACCGACGTGGGCTATGTCAAAAGACACAGCCCACGCCCGACCCCGGCTACGGCAACTGCCGTACGACAACGTCTACTTGAGTCGTGCCATGAGTGCGTGTTCGACGAGCGTGATCAGTCCGCTCTTGGCATCGGCGCGGTGCCGCGCGTCCGTCGTGATGATCGGAGCGTCCGGGCCGATCTGGAGTGCCTCGCGTACTTCCTCAGGCGTGTAGGGCTGGTGTCCGTCGAAGCCGTTGAGGGCGATGACGAAGGGGAGTCCTGAGTTCTCGAAGTAGTCGACGGCGGGGAAGCAGTCGGCGAGGCGGCGGGTGTCGACGAGGACGACGGCGCCGATGGCGCCGCGTACGAGGTCGTCCCACATGAACCAGAAGCGGTCCTGTCCGGGGGTGCCGAACAGGTAGAGGATCAGGTCCTGGTCGAGGGTGATACGGCCGAAGTCCATGGCCACGGTGGTCGTGGTCTTGTCTCCGGTGTGGGTGAGGTCGTCGATGCCGGCGGAGGCGCTGGTCATGACGGCTTCGGTACGCAGCGGGTTGATCTCCGAGACGGCGCCGACGAACGTGGTCTTGCCCACGCCGAATCCGCCCGCCACCACGATCTTCGCGGAGGTGGTCGATCGTGCCGCTCCGCCGCTAGAGCTTGCGAAGTCCACTGAGCACCCTTTCGAGCAGTGTCACATCCGGCGTGCCGCCGGCCTCTCCGTTACCCGGCTGGTGGATGGCCACCATGCCGGCCTCTGCCAGGTCGGCCACGAGGATGCGCGCCACACCGAGCGGCATGGACAGCAGTGCCGACACCTCGGCGACGGACTTCACCTCACGGCAGAGATGGCAGATCCGCTGGTGCTCCGGGAGCAGCCCGGCGAGATGTGCCGGATCGGCCGTCGTGCTGACCAGCGCCTCGATGGCGAGCTGGTACCGCGGCCTCGTCCGGCCGCCGGTCATGGCGTACGGACGTACCAGCGGCTGGTCGCCCTCAAGTCCGTAGGACGCGTCGACTGAGGCGCCGTACGGATCGTGAGAGGCGGGTGGCGGGGTCATGAATCCTCCGGGCGTGACAGCAAGATGTCTGCGTGCCGTCTGACTGGGCCGGGGTGGGGCCGGTTCGCGGCCTGACGGTGGATGGCGCTGTGGGCGGTACCTGGAAGCCTCAGTGCAGCAGGCTCCCCTGGAGCTCGGCGCGCAGGTCCGGTGTCAGCACCGTGCCTGCCCGGTCGACCAGGAGGGCCATCTCGTAGCCCACCAGACCGATGTCGCAGTCGGGGTGTGCGAGCACCGCCAGTGAGGAACCGTCGGACACGGACATGAGGAAGAGGAACCCGCGGTCCATCTCCACGACGGTCTGGGTGACCGGTCCGCCTTCGAAGATCCGGGACGCCCCCGCGGTCAGCGAGGTCAGACCGGAGGCCACGGCCGCGAGTTGATCGGCGCGGTCGCGCGGGAAACCCTCGGACATGGCAAGCAGCAGGCCGTCGGCGGATACGACCACTGTGTGGGACACCCCGGGGGTGTTGTCCACAAAGTTGGTGATCAACCAGTTCAGATTCTGCGCCGCCTGGCTCATCGGACTCAACTAACGCTCCTGCTGGTGAGAGGGGCCGAGGTTGAAACTGCCGGTCGTCGAACTGTCGGCGGTACGGCTGCCGGCCTGACGACCCTGCTGAATGCCCCGGCGAAGGTTGGTCAGCCGGCCGCGTACGTCATCTGGCGCACGCGAGACCTGCGGACCGGTCTGGTTGCTCTGCTCCTGCGCGGTTCCCGGTACCAGGTTGGCACGTGGGACCCGACGGGGCAGACCTGAGGTGGTGATTCCGCCCGCGGCGGGCTTCTTGACCCGCTCGGCCTGGCGTACCAGCTCGTCATTGGGTGACGTGCGCCAGGAGGACGTGACGGCGCCGTTGCCGTTGGCGTTGCCGTTCGCCGGCTGCCGTTGCGGCATCGGGGGAGGAGGGGACACCGGTCGGTCCGGGGGACCCTCCGGGGACTGCTGCGGGAACGGCTGCTGCTGCTCGGGCGCCTGGGGCACCTCGGGCTGCGCGGGGCCGCCGTTCTGCTGCCCGTGGAACCAGTTGGTCTCCAGCGTGTCGAACAGCGGTGTACGGCCGTCTCCGGGCCCGGCCGGGGGCAGTGCCTCCGGCTGGGGCTGCTGGGGAAGCGCGCCGACCGGCGGACGCGGTGCGCCGAAGTCGGCACCGTTCGGGCCGTTCTGGCCGTAGCCCGGGCGGCCCTGGCCCTGGTCCGCGCCCGGACGGCCTTGTCCGGGCGGCGGGTTCTGGCCGAAGAGATCGTTGCCCGGGGAGCCGGGCGCGGGGGCGGGCTCCGGGGGACGGGGCGCGTTGAAGTCCGGTCGCGGGAACTGCTCCGTGGACGCGGGATTCTGTCCCAGGCCCGGACCCTGTCCTTGGCCCTGGCCCTGGCCCTGCCAACCGGCATTCACGTCGCCCGAGTTGGGGACGGGGTAGGACCCGGTGTCGCTGAATCCGTTGCCGCCGTTGCCGCTGTTTCCGGCGCCGTTGTTCAGGTCCGGCCGGGGGCCGTCGAAGTCGGGACGCGCGAACTCGGCGGTGGAGCCGGGGCCTTGGCCCTGCCCCGCCGACGGCATCGCGAACTGACCGGTGTTCTCGGGCTCCTCGTGGCCGCGCGGGGCGTCCGGCGAGAACCGCTGCGGCGCGGACTGCTGCCCGGTGCCCCAGGTGGTCGTCGCACTGGTGCCGGGACGCTGCGGGCGCTGCGGCGGCTGCGGGCTGCCGCCGGGCAGCTCGGCGCGCGGTCCGCCGGGCGGCGGCAGCTGACGGCCGCGGTCGACCGGCGGCGGTCCACCGGCCGGCGCCCCCGCACCCTGCGGGAAGGCGTTGCGGTCGCGGTTGGCGGGGCCACCACGTCCGTTGGGGCTGGACAGGCTCTGCCCGGGCCGGGCGAGCCTGCCACCGGCCTGCGGCACCGGACCCGACGGCTGCCCGGGGCCGCCTTGGCCGCCCTGTCGGCCGGCCGCCTGCTCACGGGGGCTCGTACCGAACAGGCTGGGCCCTCCGGAGCTCTGCCCCATGCCCGGGCGCTGCTGGTCCTGCGGCGGACCGGACTGCGGCCGGGTGGGCAGGCCGCTCTGGCCGTTCTGCATTCCGTTCCTGGCCGGCAGCGCGGCGCGGGGCCCCGTACCGGCTCCGACCTGGCCCCGTGACGGCGGGGTGGCGAGACGTCCGGCTCCGGCGGCGCCGCCCGCGAGCCCGGCGGCGATGCCGGACTGCTGACCGCCGCCACCGAGGGCGCCCTGACCGGAGGGCGACGGCCCGCCCGAGCCGTTCTGCGCACCGACGCCGGGGCGCGGCGGCATCTTCTTGCCGCCGTTGGCGACATCGACGGGCAGCATGACCAGCGCGGTCGTACCGCCGGAGTCGGAGGGGCGCAGCTGGATCCGGATGCCGTGTCGCAGCGAGAGCCGGCCGACCACGAACAGACCCATGCGGCGCGACACCGAGACGTCCACGGTGGGCGGCGAGGCAAGCCGTTCGTTGATCGCGGCCAGGTCCTCGGGGGAGAGGCCGATGCCGGTGTCGTGGATCTCGACGAGCACCCGCCCGTCGGGCAGCGCGTGACCGGTGACGCGCACCTTGGTCTGCGGCGAGGAGAACGATGTCGCGTTCTCCAGCAGCTCGGCGAGCAGGTGCACGAGGTCGTTGACGACGCGGCCGGCGACCTCGGTCGTCGGTACCGAGGCCAGCTCGATCCGCTCGTACTGCTCCACCTCGGAGGCCGCGGCACGGAGCACGTCGACCAGCGGTACGGGGCGCGTCCAGCGGCGGCCGGGCTCCTCACCGGCGAGGACCAGCAGGTTCTCACCGTTACGGCGCATACGGGTCGCGAGGTGGTCCAGCTTGAACAGCGAGGACAGCTGGTCCGGGTCGGCCTCGCGGGACTCCAGTTCGGAGATGAGCGACAGCTGGCGCTGGATCAGGCCCTGGCTGCGGCGCGAGAGGTTGGTGAACATCGCGTTGACGTTGCCTCGCAGCAGCGCCTGCTCGGCGGCCAGTCGGACGGCCTCGCGGTGCACGTCGTCGAAGGCCGCGGCGACCTTGCCGATCTCGTCCCTGGAGTGCACACCGACCGACTCGACGGAGGTGTCGACGTCCTGCGGGTCGGAGTCGGAGAGCTGCTTGACCAGCTCGGGCAGCCGGTCCTGGGCGACCTTGGTGGCCGTCTCCTGGAGGCGCCGCAGCGAGCGGATCATGGAGCGGGCGACGACGAAGGCGCCGACGAGCGAGACACCGAGGACGACGAGGATCAGCGCACCGTTGATGAGCGCGTCCTGCTGCGACTTCTCGCGCAGCTGCCGCGCCTTGTTCTCCATCTCGCCGAGCAGCGTCTGCTCGATGATGTTCATCGCGTTGATCTTGGCGGAGGCCTGGTCGGTCCAGTCCAGATACGAGCGGTTCGGCCGCCCCTCCAGTCCGCCGGAGATGCCGAGGACCCGCTGCGCGTACTCGTCGGCGGCGTTGATCTCGGGGTTGCCCTTGCCGCTGAGCGGCGCCGTCAGCTCCTCGGCGTTGCCGCCCATCGACTCGTACAGCGCGTCGAAGGAGGCGAGGGCGTTGTCGCCCTTGGTGGCCGCGGCCAGACCGTAGAGCCGGTCGTTCTCGTTGAGATCGCCCTTGAACTTGGGGTCGGCGGGGAGCGCGGAGGCGATGATCGCGCGCTGGATCGACGCGTACTCCTTGGCGGAGGAGAAGGCCGCCAGGGCGCGGGTCCGCTTGATCATGTCCGGGTTGCTGGTCGCCTGCGCCATGTCCTGCGACAGGCTCAGCAGCGAGTCGATGAGACCGCTGTAGGCGTCGACCGTCAGGGAGTGCGTGGTGTCCGAGTCGTACGCGTCCTTGCGGATTTCCTGGATCTTGTTGACCTGGGTCGCGATCTGGCTGACGTTGGCGCGGATCGACTCCAGCGCCTGGTCGCCGTCGGTGTTCCCGATCTCCACGGTCGCGCCGAGGAAGGCCTTCTTGGCCCGGTCCGTCTTCGTACGGCGGTCCTGGACCTTGAAGTCCTTGGGGTTCGCGCCGTTGGTGAGCGGGCCCGCCGACTCGTCGCGCTCCGCCTGGAGCGCCGCGGCGAGGCTGGTCGCTTCCTTGGTCATCTTCGTCAACAGCTGCATGTGCTCCAGCTGCTGCCGGTCGTTCAGGGACTCGTTGATACGCAGTCCGCCCAGCGTGGTGGCCGCGACCACCGGCAGGGTGAGCAGTGCCACCAGACGGGTGCTGATGCGCCAGTTGCGCAGCGCTATTCGCGAACCCGCGTCGGTCGACGCCGACTTGGGCGCGGCGTTCGGGGCGTCGCCACCGGGCGCCGCACCGGGCTGGGCGCCCCGGTCACCACCCTCGCCGGCCGGACCTTGGCCCGGGTTCTGGGTGTGCTGGGGCGAGGAGCCGCGGTCGGTTCCGCCGCGGGGCTCCTGCTCCGCCGCAGCGCTGCTATCCCTCTTGAAACGTCCCTGCACTAGCGTCGCAACCTCTGGACCAGGCGTCCCCCCGCAGAACGGCGGAACGGTGTCGGCGTCGTGGAGCACAGAGTGCGCTCCAAGGTGGTCGTTGAGTGACCGGCGATGCTCCCCTTCCCCGCATGCCACTCGGCGCCGCGTCGCGCCCTTACGCGCCGTCCTGAAGAACCCGCGGCGGTGCGTGGAATTTCAGCACAGAGCAGGATCTCCAACAAGGGCCGCGTACCTGGCTGTGACCTGGGTGACACCTTGTGAGTGGGACGTGACGATCGGTAGAAGGTGTTCGGGGAGGAAACGGACTTCCCGGAACGAGTCCCGTGTGGGTGAGGCGTGCCCCAGTCCTGATGATCAGGAGCGGAATGGAGCGTTCGATAAGGCAATGTCCGTTTCCACCGGTCTCGACCACTGTCCGTGATGGGTGAATTGCCCGGCAGGTCGTGAGCAAACTCACATGGAGATCGTTGCGCCATCCAGGCTTTCGCAGGGAATCACGTGTTTAGCCTGACGCTTTACATGGATGGCACATTCGACAACCGGCGCTCCTGAGCACCCGTACCCGACAAGGTCTGCGAACAACCCATGAAGATGACGAAGATGTTCCGCAACACCGCCAACCCCCGCCGCACCACGCTGGCGAACCTGACCGACGCCGGGGAGCTTCTCCCGCCGGCGCCGCCGGAACACTCCGTCGACCTGCCGGTCCGCACGGCCAACCCGCAGCGTACGACGCTGATCGACGCCCCCGTCGCACAGTAGGGCACGCACCACGGCGGCCCCGCACCGCGTCGGCCGCCGCCCCCCGCCGCGCTAGCCTGGGACGTCAGTCTCCAGTCAAACAGTCGGCACCGACCAGCAGCAAAGTGAGGGGCGACAGCAACCCGTGCGCATCGCCAGATTCTCCATCGACGGCAATGTCGCCTTCGGCGCGGTCGAGGAGGACGGCACCGGCGGTACGTCCGCCGGCCTCGTCCTCGACATCATCAAGGGCATTCCGTACACCGACTTCGAGCTCTCCGGCACCAAGGTCCCGCTGAGCAAGGTCCGGCTGCTGCCGCCCGTCCTGCCCAACAAGGTGGTGGGCATCGGCCGCAACTACGCGGCGCACGCGGCGGAGCTGGGCAACGAGGTGCCCGAGAAGCCGGTGGTCTTCCTCAAACCGACCACGTCGGTGATCGGCTCCGGTGACGGCGTCGAGTACCCCTCGTTCTCCAACGACCTGCACTACGAGGCCGAACTGGCCGTCGTCATCGGCCGGATGTGCCGCGAGGTCCCGCGCGAGCGCGTCAAGGACGTGATCTTCGGATTCACCTGCGCGAACGACGTCACCGCGCGCGACGCCCAGAAGAGCGAGAACCAGTGGGCCCGCGCCAAGGGCTTCGACACCTCCTGCCCGCTCGGCCCCTGGGTGGAGACCTCCATCGACCTGGCGGCCGTCAGTGACGGTCTCGCCGTCCAGTGCACCGTCAACGGCGAGCAGCGCCAACTGGGCAGCACCCGCGACATGATCCGCTCCGTCGAGGACCTCGTCGTGCACATCACCGAGGCCATGACACTGCTCCCGGGCGACGTCATCATCACGGGCACCCCCGCGGGGGTCGGCCCCCTCAGCGTCGGCGACGAGGTCGCCGTCACCATCGAAGGCATCGGCACTCTCACCAACAAGGTGATCAAGCGTGGCTAACGCGACCGTCCGCGTACGTTTCTGTCCCTCGCCGACCGGCAACCCCCACGTGGGCCTGGTCCGCACCGCCCTCTTCAACTGGGCGTTCGCCCGCCACCACGGCGGCACCCTGGTCCTGCGCATCGAGGACACCGACGCCGCGCGCGACTCCGAGGAGTCGTACGAGGCGCTGCTCGACTCGCTGCGCTGGCTCGGCCTCGACTGGGACGAGGGCCCCGAGGTGGGCGGCCCGCACGCGCCGTACCGCCAGTCGCAGCGGATGGACATCTACCGGGACGTCGCCGACAAGCTGCTCGCGGCCGGCCACGCGTACCACTGCTACTGCACCGCCGAGGAGCTGGAGGTCCGCCGCGACGCCGCGCGCGCCGCCGGCCGCCCCTCCGGGTACGACGGCCACTGCCGCGACCTCACGGCCGAGCAGAAGGCCGCGTACGAGGCGCAGGGCCGCACCTCCATCGTCCGCTTCCGGATGCCCGACGAGCCGATCACCTTCACCGACCTGGTCCGCGGCGAGCTGACCTTCACGCCGGAGAACGTGCCCGACTACGGCATCGTCCGCGCCAACGGGGCGCCGCTCTACACCCTCGTCAACCCGGTCGACGACGCGCTGATGGAGATCACCCACGTCCTGCGCGGCGAGGACCTGCTCTCCTCCACACCCCGTCAGATCGCGCTCTACCAGGCGCTGATGGGGCTCGGCGTCGCCCACTTCGTGCCGCAGTTCGGCCATCTGCCGTATGTGATGGGCGAGGGCAACAAGAAGCTCTCCAAGCGCGACCCGCAGGCCTCGCTCAACCTCTACCGCGAGCGCGGCTTCCTGCCCGACGGTCTGCTCAACTACCTGTCCCTGCTGGGCTGGTCGTTCTCCGCCGACCAGGACGTCTTCACGCGCGCGGAGATGGTCGGCGCCTTCGAGATCGGCGACGTCAACGCCAACCCGGCGCGCTTCGACCTGAAGAAGGCCGAGGCGATCAACGCCGACCACATCCGGCAGCTGGACGTGAAGACCTTCATGGAGGCCTGCGCGCCCTGGCTGCGGGCCCCGTATGCCAACTGGGCGCCGGAGGACTTCGACCAGGCGGCCTTCGAGGCGATCGCCCCGTACGCGCAGACGCGCGTGACGGTGCTCTCCGACATCACGGCCAACGTCGACTTCCTGTTCCTCGCCGAGCCGGTCGAGGACGAGGCGTCCTGGACGAAGGCGATGAAGGGCGACCCGGCGGCGCTGCTGACCACGGCGCGCGCGAAGCTGGCGGACGCGGACTGGTCGAGCGCGGAGTCCCTGAAGAACGCGGTGCTGACGGCGGGCGAGGAGCACGGCCTCAAGCTGGGCAAGGCCCAGGCCCCGGTCCGCGTGGCGGTCACCGGCCGCACGGTGGGCCTGCCGCTCTTCGAGTCCCTGGAGATCCTGGGCAAGGACCGCGCGCTGCGCCGTATCGACGCGACGCTGGCGAAGCTCGCGGCGTAGTTCCGGCCGGACGTACGGCTAAGGGGGCGGCCGGGTGGGCCGCCCCCTTAGCCATGGGCCGGGGCCTCGGCGCGGTGCTCAGAGCGCCACGAGGTCGACGACGTTGATCACGACGTGCCGGTTCGACACCACGTACGTCACGAAACCACCCGCGAACGCCGCTGACCAGCTGTTGTCCCGGTTGCTCGTCGCCGGCGGCCCGTACGGATTGACGGCGAGCCGCTTCTCCAGGGCCGCCAACGCCACGAGTTGGGGCCCGGTCAACGTGGCCCTGCACCGGGCCGCCCGATCCGCGTACCGGATCGCGTACGCGCTCATCAGAGCCCCCTCGCGTCCACCGGGTTGTTCTCGGCGTCGTACGCCCTGCCTTCCGCGTCCCGGAAGACCATGCCCCCGGTGTCGCCCTCGGTCATGCGCTTGATCGTGTGCTCGACGTCGTCCAGGTATCCCGGGGTCGCGCAGGCGCAGGCGAAGGGGAACCACTTGTCCACGACGCCGTCCAGAGCCGCCCCGTCGAAGTCGGCCGCCGCGCTCAGCCAGTCCTGTTCGAAGGCCCGCAACCAGTCGGGACGCCGCTGCAACGCCGCGCGAACGGCCTCCGGAGTTCTCTCGCAGGCCTCCGGGTCCACTTCAGCGACCATGATCAACTCCCTCGACGGGTCTGGTGAACGGGACCGTCATGCTAGGCCGTGTCCGCCACCGGGCACGGTGCCCGACCGGCGCTGGTCATCCGTACGAAGGACAGGGCCCGCGGCGCGCCGCCCCGGTACCGTCGTCGTATGCCGATCCGCGCCGTCGTCTGGGACATCGACGACACCCTCTTCGACTACACCACCGCCGACCGCGCCGGCATGCGGCTGCATCTCGCGGCCGAAGGGCTCGCCGGCCGCTTCGGCACCGTCGACCAGGCGCTCACGCACTGGCGCGAGATCACCGACATCCAGTGGCTGCGCTTCGCCGACGGCGCGACCACCTTCCAGGGACAGCGACGCGACCGCGTCCGGCAGTTCCTCGGTACGGAGGAACTGAGCGACGACGACGCCGACGCCTGGTTCGACCGCTACGTCGCGCACTACGAGTCCGCCTGGAAGCTCTTCCCCGACGCCCTCGCCGCGCTGGACTCACTGGCCCCCGACTACCGCCAGGCCGTCCTGTCCAATTCGAGCATCCGCAACCAGGACCGCAAGCTCCGCGTCCTCGGTGTACGGGACTACTTCGAGACCGTCCTGTGCGCCGCCGAGCTGGGTGTCTCCAAGCCCGCCGCCGCCGCCTTCCACGCGGCCTGCGACGCCCTGGAACTCGCCCCCGCCGAAGTCGCCTACGTGGGGAACGAACCGGACATCGACGCCTCCGGCGCCACCGCCGCCGGACTGGCCGGAGTCTGGCTCGACCGGGGGCGGCTCGGCGGGCGCCCCGAGCTGGTGACGATCACCGATCTGGACCGCCTGCCCGCTCTGCTGCGCGGTGATACTCGTTTTGGAGCGCCGTCCCCCATCGGGTAATGTTCTTCCTGCGCCGCCCCAGAGACCGCAAGGTCTGGCCGGAAAGCGCAAACCCAAACAAAACCCCCACTTCGGGGGTTGAGTTTTGGTGGGCTATGGTGTAATTGGCAGCACGACGGTTTCTGGTTCCGTTAGTCTAGGTTCGAGTCCTGGTAGCCCAGCGCAGAGTTCTTCTGCAACGCCCCCGTTGTGTAGCGGCCTAGCACGCCGCCCTCTCAAGGCGGTAGCGCCGGTTCGAATCCGGTCGGGGGTACAGATCCTTCTCTCCGATCTCTTCGGGTCGCACCCGGACATGTCGATGCAGGATCGCTAGGGCCCCCGTTGTGTAGCGGCCTAGCACGCCGCCCTCTCAAGGCGGTAGCGCCGGTTCGAATCCGGTCGGGGGTACGCAGTACGAAAGTCTGAACCACCTTGGGCTATGGTGTAATTGGCAACACGACGGTTTCTGGTTCCGTTGTTCTAGGTTCGAGTCCTGGTAGCCCAGCTCAACGCTCCACCAGCTAGCCCCCGTTGTGTAGCGGCCTAGCACGCCGCCCTCTCAAGGCGGTAGCGCCGGTTCGAATCCGGTCGGGGGTACGTGACGACAAGGCCCTCCGCGATCGCGGAGGGCCTTCTCCGTGTCCAGGATCTTCTGCGAGCCCGGTCTCCGGGTCTGCTCTCCCGGGCCTGCCGCGCTCAACTCCCGGAACTGTAGCGCCGGTTTGACTCCTCGGCCTCCGCCAGCCGGCGCAGGCTGAGCAACACCGGCTCGTACAGCACGGTGAGCGCCACCGCCGCCTCCACCTGCTCGTACGGGTCCCCGTACCGCTCCACCATGTCGATGTCGGTCACGCCGAGTTGGTCCGCGAGCCGCCCGTACGGCAGCAGGTCCGCCACCTCGCACGGATAGCCGGTCCTGGACAGCCCGGCGATGGCCCCCACCAGGACGCGGTACGCCGCCTCCGAGGCGCCTCTTGCCGGCGCGTGCGTCCAGCCCAGCTCCGCGAACAGCTCCTCCGCGCGCCCCCGCGCCGCCCGCGTCGCCTCGTCCAGCTCGTCGGCCTCGAACGCGGCGTCCAGCGCCCCGTCGCTGGGCAGCGCCGCGATGGCGGCGCCCAGGCGCATGTGGTGGTCGATCGACTCGTCCTCGATCGCCGCGAGAACCTCGCGCGCGGTGGCGACCGGCATCCGGCCGACCTGTATCAGCGCGCGGACCAGGCGCAGCCGGCGCAGATGCCCGTCGTCGTACGCGGACTGGGTGGCGGTGACGCGGTGCCCCGGCCTGAGCAGCCCCTCCCGCAGGTAGTACTTGATCGTGGCGGTGGGAATCCCACTGCGCTCACTCAGCTCGGCCATCCGCATACCGCTTGCACCATCCCTTGGAGAGTGCCACTATCCAATCATGGATAGTGGCACTCTCCAAAGGGAGTCGCCGCCCGTACCGCCGCCTTCGCGCGGCCGGAAACAGGGGGAACGTCATGAGTGCGAAGCTGATCGAGGGTCGCATGACCGCCGCCGCCGAGGGTGACATCGTCGTCTTCGTCGTCGGGATGCGCATCAACAACTTCCGCGCCCTGCGCAGCTGGTGGCCGGTGTTCACGGCCATGCCGAGGATGCTCAGGGAGCTGTCGCGCGACAAGGGCCGCGGGCTTCTCGGCGTCCAGTCACTGCTGGGCCTCCCGCGGGTGCTCTACGTCGTCCAGTACTGGGACTCGAAGGAGCAGCTGCTCGCGTACGCCTCCGCGCAGGACGGCGAACACCGCCCCGCGTGGACGGAGTTCAACCGCCGGGTGCGTGCCGGCAAGGGCAAGGTGGGCTTCTGGCACGAGACGTACGTCGTCCCGGCGGGCTCGTACGAGAGCATCTACATCAACATGCCGGCGTTCGGCCTCGGCGCGGCCACGGAGGTCGTCCCCGTCGGCCGCCGGGGCGAGCGCGCGGCCGACCGCTTGGGCGCCTGACGCCGCCAACTCCGCACAACGGGGGCGGGAGTTGGGCAGCCGCGCTATGCCGTCGGCGCGGCCGGACGACCGCCCCCGAACGGTCAGCTGGAGCGGCGCAGCGCCTCCGACAGCCGCCCGGCCGCGTCGATGATCGCCTGGGCGTGCATCCGCCCCGGGTGCCGGCTCAGGCGCTCGATCGGACCGGACACCGACACCGCGGCGACGACCCGGTTCGACGGCCCGCGCACCGGCGCCGAGACCGAGGCGACGCCCGGCTCCCGCTCGCCGATCGACTGGGCCCAGCCCCGTCGCCGTACCCCGGAGAGCGCCGTGGCCGTGAACCGCGCCCCCTGGAGGCCGCGGTGCAGCCGCTCCGGCTCCTCCCAGGCCATCAGGATCTGCGCCGACGAGCCCGCCTTCATGGTGAGCGTGGAGCCCACGGGCACCGTGTCCCGCAGTCCGGACAGCCGCTCGGCGGCTGCCACACAGATCCGCATGTCGCCCTGTCGCCGGTAGAGCTGCGCGCTCTCCCCGGTCACGTCGCGCAGATGCGTGAGCACCGGCCCCGCCGTCGCCAGCAGCCGGTCCTCGCCGGCCGCCGCCGCCAGCTCGGCCAGCCGCGGGCCGAGGATGAACCGGCCCTGCATGTCCCTCGCCACCATCCGGTGGTGTTCCAGGGCCACGGCCAGCCGGTGGGCCGTGGGTCGTGCGAGCCCGGTCGCAGCGACCAGCCCGGCGAGGGTGGCCGGACCGGACTCCAGGGCGCTCAGTACCAGAGCTGCCTTGTCGAGAACGCCGACGCCGCTAGAGTTGTCCATGAAACGATACTCGCGTCTCACTCTGTGAAACGCAAGTTCAATTTTCCAGGGAACTTGCCACCCTGTACGGACGGGCCCGTCCACGAACGCGGGTTCGCGGCTGACGCGGGCACGCGGGACACCGGCGTGGGCCCCACAAATCTCCAGGACTGCCGGCGGCGCTGCCGGCCGAAGGGAAAGCGATGGGTAGGACACTCGCGGAGAAGGTCTGGGACGACCATGTCGTCCGGCGCGCCGAGGGCGAGCCCGACCTTCTCTTCATCGATCTGCACCTGCTGCACGAGGTGACGAGCCCGCAGGCCTTCGACGGCCTGCGCCAGAACGGCCGGCAGGTGCGGCGGCTCGACCTCACCATCGCGACCGAGGACCACAACACCCCGACGATCGACATCGACAAGCCGATCGCCGACCCCGTCTCACGCGTCCAGCTGGAGACGCTGCGCAAGAACTGCGCGGACTTCGGCGTACGCCTCCACCCGCTGGGCGACGTCGAGCAGGGCGTCGTGCATGTCGTGGGCCCGCAGCTGGGACTGACCCAGCCCGGCACCACCGTCGTGTGCGGCGACAGCCACACCTCCACCCACGGCGCCTTCGGCGCGCTGGCCTTCGGTATCGGCACCAGCCAGGTCGAGCACGTCCTGGCCACCCAGACACTGCCGCTCGCCCGCCCCCGCACCATGGCCATCACCGTCGAGGGCGAACTGCCCGCCGACGTCACGGCCAAGGACCTGATCCTCGCCGTCATCGCCCGCATCGGCACCGGCGGCGGCCAGGGTTACATCCTCGAATACCGCGGCTCCGCCATCGAGAAGCTCTCGATGGAAGCCCGCATGACCATCTGCAACATGTCGATCGAGGCCGGCGCCAGGGCGGGCATGATCGCCCCGGACCAGATCACCTTCGACTACCTCCAGGGCCGCGACCACGCCCCCGAAGGAGCGGACTGGGACGCCGCGGTCGAGTACTGGCGGACGCTGCGCACCGACGACGACGCCGTCTTCGACGCCGAGGTCTTCATCGACGCCACGGAACTGGCCCCGTTCGTCACCTGGGGCACCAACCCCGGCCAGGGCGCGCCCCTGTCGACCAACGTCCCCGACCCCGCTTCGTACGAGGACGCTTCGGAGCGGCTCGCCGCCGAAAAGGCCTTGGAGTACATGGGGTTGACCGCCGGGCAGGCGCTGCGCGACATCAACGTGGACACCGTCTTCGTAGGTTCGTGCACCAACGGCCGTATCGAGGACCTGCGCTCGGCCGCCTCGATCCTGGAAGGCCGCAAAGTCGCCGACGGCGTACGCATGCTGGTGGTCCCCGGCTCCGTACGGGTCGCGCTCCAGGCCGTCGCCGAGGGCCTGGACAAGGTCTTCACCGGCGCGGGCGCCGAATGGCGGCACGCGGGCTGCTCGATGTGTCTGGGCATGAACCCCGACCAACTCGCGCCCGGTGAGCGCTCCGCGTCCACCTCGAACCGCAACTTCGAGGGCAGGCAGGGCAAGGGCGGCCGGACCCACCTCGTCTCGCCGCAGGTGGCCGCCGCCACCGCCGTGCTGGGCCATCTGGCCTCGCCCGCCGACCTGTCCGACACCCGCACCCCCGTGGAGGCCTGAGCCGTCATGGACGCATTCACCACACACACCGGCCGGGCCGTCCCGCTGCGCCGCAGCAACGTCGACACCGACCAGATCATTCCGGCCCACTGGCTGAAGAAGGTCACGCGCGACGGTTTCGAGGACGGACTCTTCGAGGCCTGGCGCAAGGACCCGGACTTCGTCCTCAACCGGCCCGAGCGGCAGGGCGCCTCGGTGCTGATCGCCGGATCCGACTTCGGTACCGGCTCCTCACGCGAACACGCCGTGTGGGCGCTCCAGAACTTCGGCTTCCGCGCCGTCATCTCCTCCCGGTTCGCCGACATCTTCCGCGGCAACTCCCTCAAGAACGGTCTGCTGACCGTCGTTCTGGAGCAGCGCGTCGTCGACCACCTCTGGGAACTGACCGAGGCGCACCCCACCGCGACGGTGACGGTGGACCTCGAAGCGCGTCAGGTACGCGCCGAGGGCCCCGACGGAGCAACGGTGACCGCCGATTTCGAGCTGGACGAGAATGCCCGCTGGCGTCTCCTCAACGGCCTCGACGACATCGGTCTCACCCTGAAGAACGAAGCGGACATCGCTTCCTACGAAGCCTCCCGACCGTCCTTCAAACCCCGCACAATTGCCGTCTGATCAGCGCTTTTCCCCGCCTGCGCCCTCTGCCTCCCGGTAGGGGGCGCAGTGCCTTGTTGAGACCCCGCCGGGCGACAACTCGCCCCAGATGGCACAATCGGTGCATGGAACGCGACAGCCAACTCGAGCTTTACGGAGTGGTCGCGGACCGGCTCAAGGAAGCGCACACAAGGGTGCGCGCACTGCAAGTCCCGGAGGGCGTACGGATGGCGCTGACCCGGAAGCTGCTGGTCATCACGGCCGCGGCCAAACACGATCTCTTAGACGCGGCACGTCGTCTGGACCGCCTGATGAAGGACCTCGACGAGGGTCGATTCCCGCAAGGCGACTGAAGCCGCGGAACTCCGCGGGGTCGACTTCGTTGCGGCACTAGGGTGATTAGCCCGTTTCGTGTTTGATTTGCGGTATATATCTGCCTAACGTGCGGAAAAGCTTGAACACTTTCGTTCTGGCAATGTCTCCGAAGGGGAAGACGTGAACAAGGCGCAGCTCGTAGAAGCAATTGCGGACAAGGTCGGAGGTCGCCAGCAGGCGGCCGACGCCGTCGACGCGGTACTGGACGCTGTTGTCCGCGCCGTAGTCGCGGGTGAGCGGGTATCGGTCACCGGTTTCGGTTCGTTCGAGAAGGTCGACCGGCCGGCGCGTTACGCCCGTAACCCGCAGACCGGTGAGCGGGTCCGGGTCAAGAAGACGTCGGTGCCGCGTTTCCGCGCGGGACAGGGCTTCAAGGACCTGGTGAGCGGCTCGAAGAAGCTTCCCAAGAACGACGTGGCCGTCAAGAAGGCGCCCAAGGGCAGCCTCTCGGGCGGTTCTTCCACCCGTACGACCGCCAAGGCCGCGGCCAAGAAGGCCACCGCCAAGAAGGCGACGGCGAAGAAGACCGCCACCCGTAAGACCGCGACCGCGAAGAGGACCGTCAAGAAGACCTCGGCCGCCGCCAAGAAGACGGCCACGAAGAAGACCGCGACCGCCAAGAAGGCCACCGCCAAGAAGACGAGCGCGGCCAAGAAGGCCACGGCGAAGAAGACCGCGCCGGCCAAGAAGGCGACCGCCAAGAAGGCGCCCGCCCGAAAGGTGGCCGCGCGTACGACCACCGCCAAGAAGGCCACCGCGAGGAACAAGTAAGCGGTACGAGGCCGTAGGGCCACTCACGCGCCGGGCCGGGCTCCCCTCGGGGAGCCCGGCCCGCGGCGTTGTGTCCGGCGGTCGCCGCCCGGGACGGGGCGGACGTGCGCGGGGCGTGGGAGGCGTTCGACGGCTCTCAGAGGGTCTGGAGCGTCACCAGGGTGATGTTCCCGCTGTCCCCGCCCGCGCGTTCGATACGGACCCGCTGGCCGGGCCGCAACAGCCGCAGACCGCCCGCGTCGAACGCGGCGGCGTCGAAGTCCACCGGAGTCCCGTCGTCGAGCAGCACACTGCCGCTGCGGGTCTCGGATTCGAAGGTGTACGCGGTCGCCTGCATGCCCGCCAGCGTATCGGTCAGCATCCCTGCCGCGCCCCGCAGACCGGGTCGGTGACAAGCCCGGGGACGGGGCCGGCCGCCGTGTGGCGCGACTCCGTGTGACGCGACTCCGTGTACGGGCCGAGGCCCAGGGCGGCGGCGGCCAGCAGATCCTCTCCCGTATCGACATCCCGGCGTACGGAATCCACTCCGGCCAGCACAATTTCCGCGGCGCCCGAGGACAAATGCCGGAGCCGCGAAGGGCCGCCGAATGCCGGATTCAATTCCGATCCCGGCCGCGCGGCCAGCAAAGTCGTACCGATTTCGGCGGCGTCCGCGAGAAATGCGCGCGGAAAATCACCGGCCGCGTTGAGCACCCGCGCCAGGTCCGCGGGCCGCAGCGCGGGCAGATCGGCGTTGAGGGCCGCGACGGCGGCGTCCGGCCGGTCCGCCCTGACCGCCCGCGCGCCGTGCGCCAGCGCGGCGTTGAGCCCGGCCGCCGGACTGTCGGGGACGGTGCGCGCGCCCAGCGCCGTCAGTTCGGCCGTCGCCAGCGGGTCGTCGGTGACGACCACGACGTCGCGTACGACGTGGCAGGCCAGCGCCGCGGCGACGGTGTCCTGCGCGAACGCCAGCGCCAACTGGGGCCGCAGCAGATCGCCCGTCGACCTGGCGAGCCTGCTCTTGGCCACCACGAGCGGCTTGAGCGGGACGACCAGGGACCAGGAGTGGGTCGGGTCGGTGTTCGTGGCGGGCTCTCCGTCCTTGAGCGTTCGGCACTCTATTGTGGCCCGATCGCGCCGCACGGTGCGGTACGGGGCGGAGCACGCCCCGGGAATGGCCGATTGAACCCGCGGGTTCGGCTCATGGGCCGGGGCGTACGGTGTTCCTCGACAGAGCAGAGGCCTGGGGCGACACTTGACCCCCAGCAGCCAGGGCCGGCCCAAGCCAGGCCACAGAGAAAGGTGTCCGCGTGTCCCGCCCCAGAATCGGCTTCTGGTACCGCCTGGCAGCGGTCATCGCGAAACCTCCGTTGATCGTTCTGTTCAAGCGGGACTGGCGGGGAATGGAACACATTCCGGCCGACGGCGGATTCATCACCGTGGTCAACCACAACTCGGCTCTGGACCCACTCTCCTACGGACACTTCCAGTACAACAGCGGCCGGGTGCCGCGACTCCTCGCCAAGGCGGGGCTCTTCGACGTGCCTTTCGTCGGCATGATGCTCCGCGGCACCGGACAGATTCCCGTCTATCGCGAGAGCTCCAACGCCCTGGACGCATTCCGGGCCGCGGTGAACGCCATCGAGCGCGGGGAATGCGTCGCCTTCTATCCCGAAGGCACCCTCACCCGCGACCCCGACATGTGGCCGATGACCGGCAAGACCGGTGCGGCGCGCGTCGCCCTCCTTACAAAGGCGCCGGTCATTCCCGTCGCCCAGTGGGGCGCCAATCTGGTGATACCGCCGTACGCCAAGGAGAACAAGGTCCGTCTCTTTCCGCGCAAGACGCTGCGCGTGAAGGCCGGCCCGGCGATCGACCTCTCCCGGTTCCACGGCCAGGACCCGACGCCCGAGGTTCTCCGCGAGGTCACCGAGGTCATCATGGCGGCGATCACCGAACTGCTCGCCGAACTACGCGGCGAGCCGGTTCCCGCCGCACCGTACGACCACCGCAAGGTTCTGGAAGAGGAGCGGCGCAAGGCCGCGGAAGAGGGGTTGAAGTGACGCGCGTCGCGGTCTTCGGGACGGGATCGTGGGGAACGGCGTTCGCCATGATTCTCGCGGACGCGGGATGCGAGGTGACTCTCTGGGCCCGCCGCCCCGAGGTCGTCGACGCTGTCAACAACACCCGCGCCAACCCGGACTATCTCCCGGGCGTCGAGCTGCCCTCCTCCGTGCGGGCCACGACCGACCCCGCGGAGGCCGCCAGGGACGCCGAGTTCACCGTCATCACCATCCCGTCCCAGACCCTGCGCGCCAATCTCGCCCAGTGGTCCTCGCTGCTGCCGTCGGACACCGTCCTCGTCTCCCTGATGAAGGGCGTCGAACTGGGCACCGCGAAGCGCATGAGCGAGGTGATCGGGGAGGTCGCCAAGGCACCGGCCGACCGCGTCGCCGTCCTCACCGGCCCCAACCTCGCCGGGGAGATCGCCGCCAGACAGCCCGCCGCCGCCGTCGTCGCGTGCACCGACGAGGCCGTCGCCAACCGGCTCCAGGCCGCCTGCCACACGCCGTACTTCCGCCCGTACACGAACACCGACGTGGTCGGCTGCGAACTCGGCGGCGCCGTCAAGAACGTCATCGGGCTCGCCGTCGGCATCGCCGACGGTATGGGACTCGGCGACAACACCAAGGCGTCGCTGATGACGCGCGGCCTCGCCGAAACCACCCGCCTGGGGCTGGCGATGGGCGCCGACCCGCACACCTTCTCCGGACTCGCCGGAATGGGCGATCTGATCGCGACGTGTTCCTCGCCGCTCTCGCGCAACCACACCTTCGGCACCAACCTCGGACGCGGCATGACACTGGAGCAGACGATCGCGGCGAGCAAGCAGACCGCGGAGGGCGTCAAGTCCTGCCAGTCGGTGCTGGATCTGGCCCAGCGGCACGGTGTCGACATGCCGATCACCGAAACCGTCGTGAGCATCGTCCACGAGGGGAAGCCCCCGCTCGTCGCGGTGAAGGAGCTGATGGCGCGCAGCGCCAAGCCCGAACGCCGCTGACTCGGCGCCGGACAGCAGGTAACCTCATCGCGATATGAGCAGCGAGAACCTCCCCCAGAGCCCTGAGCAGCAGCTCCGCAAGCCGCGCGTGGCGGTCGTCTTCGGCGGCCGGAGCTCCGAGCACGCCATCTCGGTGGTCACGGCCGGCGCCGTGCTGCGCTCCATCGACCGTACGAAGTACGAGGTGCTGCCCATCGGCATCACCACGGACGGCCGCTGGGCGCTCACCGCCGACGAACCGGACCGCATGGGCATCGCCGACCGCCGGCTGCCGAGCGTCGAGGAACTGGCCGAGTCCACGGAGGGCGGCGTCGTCCTCTCCGTCGACCCGGGCAACCGGGAGGTCGTCTACAGCGAGCAGGGCTCCGTGCCCAAGGCGCTCGGCGAGGTCGACGTCGTCTTCCCCGTGCTGCACGGCCCGTACGGCGAGGACGGCACCCTCCAGGGGCTGTTGGAGCTGTCCGGTGTCCCGTACGTCGGCGCGGGCGTCCTGGCGTCGGCCGTCGGCCAGGACAAGGAGTACATGAAGCGGGTGTTCCTCTCGTACGGGCTGCCCGTCGGGCCGTACGAGGTGATCCGCCCGCGCGAGTGGCGGCAGGACCCCTCCGGCGCCCGTAAGAAGATCGTGGACTTCGCCGCCGAGCACGGCTGGCCGATCTTCGTGAAGCCCGCACGCGCCGGTTCCTCCATGGGCATCACCAAGGTCGACGCCCTGGAGGGGCTGGAGGACGCGATCGAGGAGGCGCAGCGCCACGACCCGAAGATCCTGGTCGAGTCGCTGCTGCGCGGCCGGGAGATCGAGTGCGGGGTACTGGAGTTCGAGGACGGGCCGCGCGCGAGTGTGCCGGCCGAGATCCCGCCCGTCACGTCGCACGAGTTCTACGACTTCGAGGCGAAGTACATCGACGCCGCGGCCGGCCTGGTGCCCGCGCCTCTTACAGAGGAGCAGACGGCCGAGGTCCAGCGGCTCGCCGTGGAGGCGTACGACGCCGTGTCCTGCGAGGGGCTTGTCCGCGCGGACTTCTTCCTTACGGAGGACGGCGGGTTCGTCATCAACGAGATCAACACGATGCCGGGCTTCACGCCGATCTCGATGTACCCGCGGATGTGGCAGGAGAGCGGCGTCGGCTACGCGGAGCTGATCGACCGGCTGATCGAGGCGGCGCTGCGCCGTCCGACCGGACTGCGCTGAGGGGACGACGCGTTCCGTTCGGCGCGACGTCCGTGCGGCGTCTGTGCGGGGCCCGTGGGGCTCGGCACAGGCGGCTCAGAGGCTCGGCGGCACCGTGTCGGCGACCGGTGCCGCGAGGTCCGACAGCGGACCGATGTCGTGCAGATACTGCTCGCCCAGCGTGACCTCGACATACGTCTTGCGGTACGTGGTGGTGAACCGGGGCCCCGAATCCCGTTCCTCCAGCAGCCAGTTGACGCCGTCCACGTCCACGCCCTTCGCCTGGGGGTCGCTCATCCGCTCGGGCCGGGGGACGCCGCACCGCAATACGATCGCGGCGTCCCCCCACCCGGCGGTGGTGACGGAACTCGGCTCGGGGTCACCGCGGTCGTGCCCCGCGACGGTCTTCGGCAACTCCTTGTCCAGCGCGCGGCAGAACGCCATCTCCTCCGCCGGAGGACTGGGAACCGAGACCGAGGCCGGGGCGTCCGTGGAGGAGCAGCCGACGGTCACGGCGAGCACGAGCACGAGCACGAGCACGGGGACGGCGGGCAGGCGGGCGAATCGGGGGCCGGATAGCCTGCGCAGCGGAAGGGTCACCGGCCAAGCGTAGACGGGGGCTACAGGTGCACGACCGGGCAGGTCAGGGTGCGGGTGATGCCGTCCACTTGCTGGACTT
This sequence comes from Streptomyces sp. NPDC006643, assembly GCF_042870175.1. Taxonomy (NCBI): domain Bacteria; kingdom Bacillati; phylum Actinomycetota; class Actinomycetes; order Kitasatosporales; family Streptomycetaceae; genus Streptomyces; species Streptomyces sp. NPDC006643. The sequence continues at coordinate 383,102 of NZ_JBIAHA010000003.1, forward strand.
TCGCGACCACCATGCGGCCGAGGTCGTCCACGGTGTCGGACTGGGCGCGCACGATCACGTCATAGGGGCCGGTGACGTCCTCGGCCTGTATCACTCCAGGGATCTTCGCGATGGTCTCGGCGACGGTCGTCGCCTTGCCCACCTCGGTCTGAATAAGGATGTACGCCTGTACCACGGAACCTCCAGGGCGGCCACGAGGATCTTGTGGGGGGAAGGGACGCCACGGTATCGCGTCACCCAGTGCCGCGGGGAGACCCGCGCGTACGGCGGCACCGACGGCGTGACCTACGGAGCAGTGAAGTTGACGTACGCGTCGACGTACCGAGAGCGGTGACGGTCCGCGACCGCGGGCGCGCAGCCGACGCAGCGGCCGGGACACCGGCCGGACAAGCAGGCCGGCCGGAATCGCCGGCCGCACGACGAGAGGTGGGACTCGGTGAAGGGCACCGTGGGCGAGTTGGGGGAGTTCGGACTCATCAGGGAGCTCACGTCCCGGCTCACCACCACCCCGGCGGTCCGGCTCGGGCCGGGCGACGACGCCGCGGTGGTGGCCGCACCCGACCGCAGGGTCGTGGCGAGTACGGACGTCCTCCTGGAGGGGCGGCACTTCCGCCGCGACTGGTCGACCGCGTACGACGTGGGCAGGAAGGCCGCCGCACAGAACCTCGCCGACATCGCGGCGATGGGGGCGGTGCCGACCGCGCTGCTGCTCGGACTCGTCGTCCCGGCCGAACTCCCGGTCACCTGGCCCACCGAGCTGATGGACGGCATCCGCGACGAGTGCCAGGTCGCGGGCGCCGCGGTCGTCGGCGGTGACGTCGTACGGGGCGAGACGATCACCCTCGCGATCACCGCGCTCGGCGATCTGCGCAACCGCGAACCGGTGACCAGGGCGGGCGCGCAGCCGGGCGATGTCGTCGCGTACACCGGGTGGTTGGGCTGGTCGGCGGCCGGGCACGCGGTGCTGTCGCGCGGATTCCGGTCACCGCGTGCCTTCGTCGAGGCGCACCGGCGGCCCGAACCGCCGTACCACGCGGGACCGGCGGCGGCGGGCCTCGGTGCCACGGCGATGACGGACGTGAGCGACGGCCTCGTCGCCGACCTCGGGCACATCGCGGACGCCAGCAAGGTCCGTATCGATCTGCGCTCGGGGCTCATCGACATCCCGTCGCAGATGAACGACATCGGGCAGGCGGTGGGCGTGGATCCGCTCCAGTGGGTGCTGACCGGGGGAGAGGACCACGCGATCGTCGCGACGTTCCCGCCGGACGCCAAGCTGCCCGCGCGGTGGAAGGTGATCGGCGAGGTACTCAACCCGTCGGCGCTGCCGCAGGTGACGGTGGACGGGGCACCGTGGACGAGCAAGGGCGGCTGGGACCACTTCGGCGACTCCGCCTAGCTCCTGTCCGGCGGACCGGACTTTCCGGACATGACCTGGGGGCTCGACGGATCGCGTGGTCCGGCGGCCCAGTAGATTCGGGGCATGCCGATATCCCCCGAGTCCGCCGTGCCCGACGGGCCCGCCCGCGCGCCGGCCCGTGTCCTCACCGTCGCCGGGTCCGACTCCGGCGGCGGTGCGGGCATCCAGGCGGACCTCAAGACCATGCTGGCGTTCGGTGTGCACGGCATGAGCGTGCTCACGGCCGTCACGGCACAGAACTCGCGCGGCGTGCAAGGCGCTTGGGAGTTGCCCGTGGAGGCGGTACGGGCCCAGTACCGCAGCGTCGTGGACGACATCGGCGTCCAGGCCGTCAAGACCGGCATGCTCGCGTCGGCGGCGCTGGTGGAGACCGTCGCCGAACTCCTCGCGGAGACCGACGCCCCCGTGGTGGTCGATCCTGTCGGGGTCTCCAAGCACGGGGACCCGCTGCTCGCGGCGTCGGCGCTGGACTCCGTACGCGAGAAGCTGCTGCCGATGGCGACCGTCGCCACCCCCAACCTCGACGAGGTGGCCCAGCTGACCGGTGTGCGGGTGCGGGACGAGGAGGAGATGCGGCGCGGCGCGGGAGCCATGCTCACCTTCGGGCCCCGCTGGGTGCTTATCAAGGGTGGGCATCTGCCCGGGGACGCCGTGGATCTGCTGACCGACGGCAGCGAGGAGCACTGGCTGCGCGCGCCGCGTCACGACAACCGTCACACGCATGGCACCGGCTGCACGCTCGCCTCGGCGATCGCGGCGGGACTGGGGACGGGGCAGGGGGTCCTGGAGGCCGTCGTCGCCGCGAAAGAGTATGTGACGGGCGCCATCGTCACCGGCTTCCCGCTGGGCACCGGCATCGGCCCCGTGGACCACGCCTGGCGCTTCCGCTGACGTCAACCACCCGAACACGGTGCGGCAGTTGGGCACGACAAAAAGCCGGTCCACCGAGGTGGACCGGCTTTCAAGGCAACCGCAGGGGCTGCGCTACGACGAGAACGTCAGCGCGAGACCTTGCCGGCCTTGATGCACGATGTGCAGACGTTGAGCCGCTTCGGCGTCCGACCGACCACGGCACGCACGCGCTGGATGTTCGGGTTCCAGCGACGGGACGTACGGCGGTGCGAGTGCGAAATGTTGTTGCCGAAGCCCGGCCCCTTGCCGCAGACGTCGCAGTTGGCAGCCACGGGTCACTCCAAAGACTTCAGATGCACTTACGGTGAATTCCGGCGCGGCAGAATCATTGACTGATATCGACTGCGCCGGGGAAGAAGGCCCGACTCTCGCCGGGCAACCGGAGGAGCATACAACGTCCCGTCCGGTTCAACGAAACTACCACGGCCGGACCCACTCTCCTCCCGCCCCCCTTCCCACCTGCCACGACGGTGCGGGCGGACTACCCTGCGGTGCAGCTCCCAGCCCAGGCCGCCAAGGAGGACCCCCAGGTGCCGCAGACCCTCGACGCCGCAGCGGTGCGTACCTGGTGCTCGCTGGCGCTGGACGCCCTGGGCCGGGACCGTGAGGAGATCGACGCGATCAACGTCTATCCGGTCGCCGACGGGGACACCGGCACCAATCTCTATCTGACGGTGGAGTCCGCCGCGCGGGCCGTCGAGGCGGTCTTCGACGCGCACGCCACGGGGACATCCGTACCGGACCTGCCCGACACCGTACGGGCCATGGCGCACGGGGCGCTGATCGGCGCCCGGGGGAACTCCGGGACCATCCTGGCGCAGCTGCTGCGGGGCATGGCGGAGGTGCTCGGCGAGGACCGGGCCGATCGCGACAACGGCGCCGACGGGGCGGCCGAGGGCGGTCGGGACCATCTCGCCCGGGCGCTGCGCAGAGCGGCGCAGCTGGCGCGCGAGGCCGTCGCACATCCGGTCGAGGGCACGATCCTCACGGTGGCGTCCGCGGCGGCGGAGGCCGCGGCGCGTACGCGTGCGACGGACGGCGACGCGATCGGTGGTGACGGTGCGGCCGACGGCGCCGCGGCGTACGGCGACGGCGCCGCGTACGGCGACGGCGCCGCGTACGGCGACGGCGCGGCGTCCAGCGACGGTGCGGGGTACGGCGCCGCCGTACACGCCGCGTACGCCGGGGCCCGCGTCGCGCTCGCCGCCACACCCGGACAGCTGGCCGTCCTCGGCCGCGCCGGGGTCGTCGACGCCGGCGGACGTGGCCTGCTCGCCGTCCTGGCCGCCCTCGTGGAGGCCGTCACGGGCGACGCCCCGTCCCCCGTCGCGCCGGGCGCGCGCCCGCACGAGCTGCCCGCCGTCGTGGAGTCCTGCGACACCGAAGACAGCCCCGTCGGCCCCGCCTTCGAGGTGATCTACCTCTTGGAGACGGACGAGCCGGGCATCGCCCGGCTCCGTCGCCGCCTCGACTCGCTCGGCGACTCGCTCGTCGTCGTCGGCGGCGACGGGCTCTGGAACGTGCATGTGCACGTCGACGACGCGGGCGCCGCCGTGGAGGCCGGTGTGGAGGCGGGGCGCCCGTACCGGATCCGTATCACGCACTTCGGCGCCGCCGCCGGGCACCAGCGGGAGCGGGCGCAGCGCGCCGTGGTCGCCGTGGTCCCGGGCGAGGGTCTCGCCGGACTGTGCGCCGAGGCCGGAGCCACCACGGTGCTCGCCCGCCCCGGGGAACCGCCGGCCAGCGGCGAGCTGGTCGACGCCATCCGGCGCGCCCACGCCCACGAGGTGGTCCTTCTGCCGAACGACGCGGAACTGCGCCACACCGCCGCCGCTGCCGCCGAACAGGCCCGCGCCGAGGGCATCCGCGTCGCTCTCATCCCGACCAGGGCGGCCGTCCAGGGCATCGCCGCGCTCGCGGTGCACGAGCCGGACCGCCGCTTCGACGAGGACGTCGTGGCCATGACCTCGGCCGCCGGCGCCACCCGCTACGCCGAACTGGCCGTCGCCGAGCGGCAGTCCTGGACCATGGCGGGCATCTGCCAGGCCGGCGATCTCCTGGGCCTGATCGACGGCGACGTCGCGGTCATCGGCACCGAACTCGCGGCCACCGCCGAGACCGTCCTGGACCGGATGCTGTCGGCGGGCGGTGAACTGGTCACCCTCGTGCTCGGCCAGGACGTGCCCGACACCCTCGCCGAGCGTCTGGAGCGCTACGTACGGGGCGGCCACCTCGCCGTCGACACCGTCGTCTACCGAGGCGGCCACCAGTCGGCGCCCCTGCTCATCGGCGTGGAGTAGGACGGCGCGTCCCCGGTGTCTCGTACGCCGCCCCGGCCACGGCTTGCACGGGGCGCCGTACCTGTGACGATGGAGGGGGAGCGCACCAGGACAGACGCGCGCACCGCCCGAGGTGAGAGGCCCACCGATGGACGACCTGACCGCACTCGCCCGCCATCAGCTCGACGACGCGCGCGCCAGCGCCCACGGTCGCAGCGCGCATCTCTTCCTCCACGACGGCCCGCTGCGGCAGACGGTCATCGCGCTGACCTCCGGCTCGTCCCTCGACGAGCACAACACGCCCCCGGCGGCCAGCCTTCAAGTGCTGCACGGCCGGATACGGCTGACGATGAAGTCCGGGGACCAGGACATGATCGCCGGCCAGGTGGGCCCGATCCCGCACGAGCGGCACGGCCTTGAGGCCCTGGAGGACTGCGCTTTCCTGCTCACCGCCGTCACCGAGGTCCGGGCGACGAGCCGCTGACCCGCTGACCTTCCTCTGCCGCGCCTCTTCTCCGCCCCGACTTCGACCCGTGGTTGTCCACAGGTGCGCGACGGATGTCAGTGATGTGGTGTGCAATGGATCGTGTGTCCGCGCTGGATGAATCACTCAAGAAGACGCTCGGCCCCGCCACCGCGAAGGTGATGGCCGAGCAGCTGGATCTGCACACCGTCGGGGATCTGCTGCACCACTATCCGAGGCGGTACGAGGAGCGGGGCCAGCTCACCCGCCTCGCCGACCTCCCGCTGGACGAGGACGTCACGGTCGTCGCGCAGGTGGCGGACTCCCGCATCCTGAAGTTCAACGGCGGCCGGGGCCAGCGGTTGGAGATCACCCTCACCGACGGCAGCGGCCGGCTCCAACTGGTCTTCTTCGGCCGGGGGATCCACAAGCCGCACAAGGACCTGCTGCCCGGCAGCCGAGGCATGTTCGCCGGCAAGGTCTCGATGTTCAACCGGAAGCTCCAGCTGGCCCATCCCACGTATGTGCCGCTCGGCACGGACAGCGGCGACGAGGCCGTGGATTCCTTCGCGGGCAAGCTCATCCCGATCTACCCGGCCTGCAAGGGACTGGAGTCCTGGAAGATCACCAAGGCGGTGGACGCGGTGCTGCCGAGGGCCGGCGAGGCGGTCGACCCGCTGCCGCCCTCGCTGCGCGAGGGACGCGGTTTCGTCACGCTCCCCGAGGCGCTGCTGAAGATCCACCGGCCCGACACCAAGGCGGACGTCGCCGAGGCCAAGGACCGCCTGAAGTGGGACGAGGCGTTCGTGCTCCAGGTCGCCCTCGCCCGGCGCCGGCACGCGGACGCGGCGCTTCCTGCGGTGGCGCGGAAACCGGTGGCCGGTGGCCTGCTCGACGCGTTCGACGCCACGCTGCCCTTCACCCTCACCGACGGCCAGTTGACGGTCACCCGCGAGATCTTCGACGACCTGGCGACCGAGCACCCGATGCACCGCCTCCTTCAGGGCGAGGTCGGCTCCGGCAAGACGATGGTGGCGCTGCGCGCGATGCTCTCGGTGGTGGACGCCGGCGGCCAGGCGGCGATGCTCGCGCCGACGGAGGTCCTCGCCCAGCAGCACCACCGTTCGATCACCGAGATGATGGGAGAGCTGGCCGAGGGAGGCATGCTGGGCGGTCCGGAGAAGGCCACGAAGGTGGTGCTGCTCACCGGCTCCATGGGCGCGGCGGCGCGGCGCCACGCGCTGCTCGACCTGGTCACCGGCGAGGCGGGGATCGTGATCGGCACGCACGCGCTGATCGAGGACAAGGTGCAGTTCCACGATCTGGGCCTGGTCGTCGTGGACGAGCAGCACCGTTTCGGGGTCGAGCAGCGCGACGCCCTGCGCTCCAAGGGCAAGCAGCCGCCGCATCTGCTGGTCATGACGGCGACGCCCATTCCCCGTACGGTCGCGATGACCGTCTTCGGCGACCTGGAGACGTCCGTCCTGGACCAACTGCCGGCGGGCCGTTCCCCGATCGCCACCCATGTCGTCCCGGCCCAGGACAAGCCGCACTTCCTGGCACGCGCCTGGGAACGGGTGCGCGAGGAGGTCGGCAAGGGGCACCAGGCGTACGTGGTCTGTCCCCGGATCGGCGACGGCGAGGACGAGCCCAAGAAGAAGGCCGCGGCGAAGGCGGCCGAGGCGGAAGCGGACAAGCGTCCGCCGCTGGCCGTGCTGGACATCGCGAAGCAGCTCACCACCGGCCCGCTGGCCGGCCTCCGTATCGAGGTGCTGCACGGCCGTATGCAGCCCGACGACAAGGACGACGTGATGCGCCGCTTCGCCGCCGGCGAGGTGGACGTCCTGGTGGCGACGACCGTCATCGAGGTCGGCGTCAACGTTCCCAACGCCACCGCGATGGTGATCATGGACGCGGACCGGTTCGGTGTCTCGCAGCTGCACCAGTTGCGCGGCCGGGTGGGCCGGGGCTCCGCCCCGGGGCTGTGCCTGCTGGTCTCCGAGATGCCGGAGGCGAGTCCCGCGCGGGCCCGTCTCGGCGCGGTCGCCTCGACCCTCGACGGCTTCGAGCTCTCCCGTATCGACCTCGAACAGCGCCGCGAGGGCGATGTCCTCGGCCAGGCCCAGTCCGGGGTCCGTTCCTCGCTGCGGGTGCTCTCCGTCATCGAGGACGAGGACGTCATCGCCGCGGCCCGGGAGGAGGCCGTGGGCGTGGTCGCCCAGGACCCGGAGCTCGACGCGTTCCCGGAGCTGCGTACGGCGCTGGACGCCCTGCTGGACACGGAGCGGGAGCAGTATCTCGACAAGGGCTGAGAGGGCCGCACAGCCCCGCTCAGCGGCTCCGGCGCCTGAACCGCTGACGGAGCCGCTGAGCGAGCCGCACCCGGAGCGCCGGGGCCTCGGGGCCGCTCCCGGCGGGCCGTGCGCCGGGCGACGCCATATCGTGGGTGGCGGCGCACGCGCCGCCCGCCGCCGCTCCGGCGTTCCACGAACGCCCCGCGAACACCCCACGAACCGAGGACCGACACCCATGACCCGCGTGATCGCCGGCGCCGCCGGCGGACGCCGTCTCGCCGTCCCCCCGGGCAACGGCACCCGCCCCACCTCCGACCGGGCGCGCGAAGGTCTCTTCTCCACCTGGGAGGCGCTGCTCGGCACCCTCGACGGTCTGCGGGTGGCCGATCTGTACGCCGGCTCCGGCGCCGTCGGCCTGGAGGCCCTCTCCCGGGGCGCCGCGCACACCCTCCTTGTGGAGGCGGACGGCCGGGCGGCCCGCACCGTACGGGACAACGTCCGCGCCCTCGGACTGCCGGGCGCCGAGGTCCGTACGGGCAAAGCCGAGCAGATCGTGACAGGACCGGCCCCCTCGGCCCCGTACGACATCGTCTTCCTCGACCCGCCGTACGCCGTCACCGATGACGATCTTCGCGAGATCCTCCTCACACTCCGCTCGCAGGGCTGGCTCAATGACGACGCCGTCGCCACCGTGGAGCGCAGCACCAGAGGTGGGGAGTTCATCTGGCCGGAGGGCTTCGAACCGTTGCGAGCGCGTCGCTACGGCGAAGGAACCCTTTGGTACGGTCGCGCCGCCGCACCCGAAGACGCCCGATGACCGGACCGGAGAGCGAGGGAATTCAGTTGCGCCGCGCCGTCTGTCCGGGGTCCTTCGACCCCATCACCAATGGTCACCTCGACATCATTGGCCGTGCCTCCAAGCTGTACGACGTCGTCCACGTCGCCGTGATGATCAACCAGTCCAAGAAGGGGCTGTTCAGCGTCGACGAGCGGATCGATCTGATCCGCCAGGTCACCGCCGAGTTCGGCAACGTCGAGGTCGAGTCCTTCCACGGCCTCCTCGTCGACTTCTGCAAGCAGCGCGACATCCCGGCCATCGTCAAGGGCCTTCGCGCGGTGAGCGACTTCGACTACGAGCTTCAGATGGCCCAGATGAACATCGGCCTCTCCGGCGTCGAGACCCTCTTCGTGCCGACCAACCCCATCTACAGTTTCCTCTCCTCCTCGCTGGTCAAAGAGGTGGCGACCTGGGGCGGAGACGTCGCCCATCTGCTGCCTCCGCTGGTGCACGAGGCACTGACGGAGCGCCTGGCGAACCGGTGACGGACGGGGCGCGGCACGGGGCGCCGGACGGGGCCCGGAACTGACGGTCCGTCATCTGGTGTCGGGCGCGCACCGACTGGCCGTACAGTCGTTGCGTCCGTCTCCAACCCGGCTGTAGAGAGTGGCGAGCACACGGTGGACGTGCAGAAGAAGCTCGACGAGATCGTCGACGCGGTGGGGAACGCCCGTTCCATGCCCATGTCGGCCTCCTGCGTGGTCAACCGCGGCGAACTGCTCTCGCTGCTCGAAGAGGTACGGGAGGCCCTGCCCGGCTCGCTCGCCCAGGCGCAGGAGCTGCTCGGCGGCCACGAGCAGCTGTCCGAGCAGGCCCGCCAGGAGGCGGAGCGCATCGTCGCGGCGGCCCACACGGAGCGGTCCTCGCTGATCTCGGACACCGTGATCGCCCGCACCGCCCAGGAAGAGGCGGACCGCATCCTCGCCGACGCCCGCAGGGACGCCGAGGAGATCCGCGCCGAGGCCGACGACTACGTCGACTCCAAGCTCGCCAACTTCGAGGTCGTGCTCAACAAGACCATCGGCTCCGTGGACCGGGGCCGCGAGAAGCTCCTCGGCCGGGGCCCCGGGCTCGACGCGGAGGGATACGCCGACGAGGACGCCCCGGAGTACAGCGCCGACCCCGACACCCTGATCCGCCGCGCGGACGACTACGTCGACGCCAAGCTCGGCGCCTTCGAGGCCGTCCTCTCCAAGACCCTCGACGCGGTCGGACGGGGCCGGCAGAAGCTGCTCGGCCGGGTCGCCACCGACGACCTGGGCCTGCACATGGCGGAGCAGGACGCGGCGGGACGGCAGGGGCACACCAGCGACGCGGACTATCTGTCCGGTCTCGCCGAGCTGTCGGGGCAGCAGCCGCTCCAGGACGCCGGGGCGCCCGCGCGCCGGCCGACGGACCAGCAGGCCCCGTCCCAGCCTCCGGCCCCGGCTCCGGAGCAGCCCGTCCAGGTCCAGATCCCGGCGCAGGCCCAGGCTCCGCAGCAGTACGCCGACCCCGCCGCCCAGCAGCCGTACACCGACTCCGCCTACGGCTACCAGCAGCAGGACGCGTACGCCTACCAGCAGGACCCGTACGCGTACCAGCAGGCCCAGCAGCCGGTCTACGACCCCGCCGCCTACGACCCGAACTACAGCCAGGGCTACGGGCAGAACTACGACCAGGCGGCGCAGGGCTGGCAGCAGCACCCCGACGCCCAGGCGCAGCAACAGCCCCAGCACCACCCGCACCAGCAGCAGGCCCAGGACCCGCAGGGCGCTCTCGACGAGACCAGCCTGTTCGACACCAGCATGATCGACCTGGAGCAGCTGCGCCGGTACGAGCAGGGGCGCTGAGCCCCGCGCGGGGCGCCGTACGGCCGCCGGACAGCCGTCGCGCACGGCCCGCGCGGCCGTCGTACGGTCCGCGTACGGCCGGATTGGGCCAACGGCGGCCGGTCAAGTATCCTGGCTCTTCGGTCGCGTGATGTCCGCGATCCGGCCGCCCGCCCCGTTACGCGACATGGCGGCCCACCCCACGATTCGAAAGCAGGAACAGCCCTGAACGCCCGCCTCGACCACCGCGACCCCCTCGTGTTCGACACACACGAGCTGGGCCGGCGTCTCGGTGCGCTCAAGCGGCTGACCCGCTCCGCCGAGGCGCCCAAGGATTTCGGCATCGACGGAGTCATCGGGGTGCCGGAAGGCGACCCGGTGGAGCTCCGGATCCGCCTCGAATCGGTCATGGAGGGCGTGCTCGTGACCGGCACCGCCCGTGCGACCGCCGAGGGGGAGTGCGTAAGGTGTCTGGAGCCGGTGCGCCAGGACGTGGCAGCGGACTTCCAGGAGATGTTCTCGTACCCTGACGCCGACGACCGGGGCCGCAGCAAGCAGGCGGAACCGGCCGACGACGCCGAGGACGACGAGGACAGGCTCTACATCGAGGACGGACTGTTCGACCTCGAACCTGTGCTGCGCGATGCGGTGGTGCTCGCACTGCCGATGCAGCCGGTGTGCCGGGAGACCTGTGCGGGCCTGTGTTCCGAATGCGGGATCAGGCTGGACGAGAATCCGGACCATCACCATGACGCCGTCGACATGCGTTGGGCGTCACTGCAAGGACTCGCCGAAACCATCAAGGACGGCGAGAAGGACAACATGGGCGGCGCCGATTCAGGCGTCGACGAGAAGCAGGAGAAGTAGCCGTGGCTGTTCCGAAGCGGAAGATGTCGCGCAGCAACACGCGCCACCGCCGGTCGCAGTGGAAGGCTGCGGTCCCCACCCTGGTTTCGTGTGAGCGTTGCCAGGAGCCGAAGCTCCAGCACATCGCGTGCCCGAGCTGCGGCACCTACAACAAGCGCCAGGTCCTCGAGGTCTGAGCGGCTGGTGAGAGGCTCGATGTCTGAACTGTCCAGTGCCAAGAAGGCAGACAATGTCAGCACAGCCTCGTCCCACACGCTTCTGGAAGGGCGGCTCGGCTATCAGCTGGAGTCCGCCCTTCTGGTGCGTGCGCTGACCCATCGCTCGTTCGCGTACGAGAACGGCGGTCTGCCCACCAACGAACGGCTCGAATTCCTCGGGGATTCGGTGCTCGGACTGGTGGTCACCGACACGCTGTACCGGATCCACCCCGACCTGCCCGAGGGCCAACTGGCCAAGTTGCGGGCCGCGGTGGTCAATTCGCGTGCGCTGGCGCAAGTGGGTCGCGGCCTCGAACTCGGCTCCTTCATCCGGCTCGGCCGTGGTGAAGAGGGCACGGGAGGCCGGGACAAGGCGTCCATCCTCGCCGACACCCTGGAAGCGGTGATCGGCGCGGTCTATCTCGATCAGGGCCTCGACGCGGCGTCCGAGCTGGTGCACCGGCTCTTCGACCCGCTCATCGAGAAGTCCTCCAACCTCGGTGCCGGTCTGGACTGGAAGACCAGTCTCCAGGAGCTGACCGCGGCGGAGAGTCTCGGCGTACCCGAGTATCTCGTCACGGAGACCGGCCCGGATCACGAGAAGACCTTCACTGCTGCCGCCCGCGTCGGTGGTGTCTCGTACGGCACCGGCACCGGCCGCAGCAAGAAGGAAGCGGAACAGCAGGCGGCGGAGACCGCGTGGCGGTCCATCCGGGCGGACGCGGACGCACGGGCGGCGGCGAAGGCCGCGGTCGACGCCGAGGGCGGGTCGCAGGCCCGCGCCGACGCCGATGCCGAAGCTGAAGAGGGCGCCGACGCCTCTTCGGTGCCGGCTCCGGAATCCGCCGACGCGGCCAAATCCTGAGCCGAGCTGTTCGGTTCCCTTCCCGGTGCGCCCCTTGTGTCGATACGGCACGAGGGGCGCAGCTCGTCCTCAACTCCCGCCTCAACTTTCGCCTCAACTCCCGCCCCGTCTTCGGCCAGTTGACCCGCGCGGCCGGCGGCCCGGCCGCACACCTCTCCGTCCCTCCTCACCGTCCCTTGAAGGAGCACCGTGCCCGAGCTGCCCGAGGTCGAAGTCGTACGGCGCGGACTCGAACGCTGGGTCGCGGGACGGACGGTGGCCGAGACACAGGTGCTGCACCCCCGCGCCGTACGGCGCCATGTCGCGGGCGGTGAGGACTTCGCCGCCCGCCTCAAGGGGCACCGCTTCGGCGTCGCCCGGCGCCGTGGCAAGTACCTCTGGCTGCCGCTCGCCGACACGGACGCCTCGATCCTCGGGCACCTCGGAATGAGCGGCCAGCTCCTCGTACAGCCGCGGTCCGCCCCGGACGAGAAGCACCTGCGCATCCGTATCCGCTTCGACGACGACCTCGGCACCGAGCTCCGCTTCGTCGACCAGCGCACCTTCGGCGGACTCTCGCTGCACGAGAACACCCCCGACGGGCTGCCCGACGTCATCGCCCACATCGCGCGCGACCCGCTGGACCCGGAGTTCGACGACGCCTCGTTCCACGCCGCGCTGCGGCTGCGCCGTACGACGATCAAGCGCGCGCTGCTCGACCAGTCACTCATCAGCGGCGTCGGCAACATCTACGCGGACGAGGCGCTGTGGCGCGCCAAGCTCCACTACGACCGTCCGACCGCCTCGCTGCCCCGTCCCCGCTCGGTCGAACTCCTCGGCCACGTACGGGACGTCATGAACGCCGCGCTCGCGGTCGGCGGCACCAGCTTCGACAGCCTCTACGTCAACGTGAACGGCGAATCGGGCTACTTCGACCGGTCGCTGGACGCGTACGGGCGCGAGGGCGAACCGTGCCGCCGCTGCGGCACCCCGATCCGCCGCCGCCCCTGGATGAACCGGTCGAGCTACTTCTGCCCCCGCTGCCAGCGCCCGCCCCGCGCCGCACCGTAACGCCGCGCACCGCGCCGCGCCGTCACGGGTTGGCCGTGCGGCTGTCTCAGAAGCCGAAGTCCTGCGTCCACCACGGGCCGCCCTCGGCGAAGTGCGCGCCGATGCCTATGGTCTTGTAGTCGCAGTTCAGGATGTTCGCGCGGTGGCCGTCGCTGGCCATCCAGGACGCCATCACGGCCTGGGCGTCGGACTGGCCCCGGGCGATGTTCTCGCCGCCCAGATTCGTGATGCCCGCCTGCTCGGCGCGGTCCCACGGGGTGTCGCCGTCCGGGTCGGTGTGGTCGAAGAAGCCGCGGTCCGCCATGTCCTTGCTGAACGCCTCGGCGAGACCGTTCAGCGCGTTGTCGGCGCGCAGCGGCTGGCAGCCCGCCTTCGCCCGCTCCTCGTTGACCAGCGCGAGCACTTCCGCCTCGGCGGTGGACGGGGCGGAGGTGGACGGGCGCGTCGTCTGCGGCGGCGTGGCGCGCTCCGTGGTCCTCTCCGGCGCCGGCGCGCTGCGGGACGGCTTGTCGCTCGTCTCCTCGCTCCGGCTCCGCGTGGGCTCGCTCTCCGGCGTCTTCGCCGGCTTCGACGGGCTCTTGGAGGCGGACGGCCTGTCCGGCGTCGCCGGGGCGGACTTCGGCGGTTCGGACGACCGGCCGGCGCCCTGGCTCGGCGACGTACCGGCCCCGTCGGTCGGCTCGGCGGTCGAGCCGCCCTGCTGCTGGAGCTCGGGCGCGCCCGCGGTGCGGACCTGCTCACCCGGGAGATTGCCACCGCCGACGGTGTACTGCTCCCCACCGGGCAGCAGGCCCGATGCCACGGCTACGGCGCCCATGGCCATCGCGGCGGATGCGCCGAGCAGTCCGGTGCGTACGGGGACGGCGATTCCCCTCTTCCGGCCCCGGCCGCTGCTGCGGTGCCGACCTGCCGCACCGGCAGCGTGGTCCTCAGCGGCGGGTCCGCCGGCCGAGCGACTATGGCGTCCCATCTGCTGTGCCTTCCTCGATGTGCTCAGGTGCGCGTGATTGCTCCCGCACCGCTCGTCACGACAATGCGCTTCACCCATTCGGGTGAGCCTCATTTCGACGGGACTGTACGCCAAGCGGGGTGGGGGCGAAGTGCTCACTGCCGTATTGGCCCATTAGCTTGCACGCATGAAGGAAGATGTACGGATCACCGTCTGGGTACGCGGTCAGGTACAGGGAGTCGGCTTCCGCTGGTTCACCAGGGCAAACGCTCTGGAGATCGGGGGCCTGACGGGCTTCGCCCTGAATCTGGACGACGGCAGGGTGCAGATCGTCGCCGAAGGGCCGCGTGATAATTGCCACCGTTTGCTGGACTGGCTCAGTTCCGACGACACGCCCGGCCGGGTTGACGGAGTCACTGAGATTTGGGGCACACCACGCGGTGGATACGACACCTTCGCCATCCGGTGACCCTCACCGACGGGGCGAGGTGCCGAACGGCCCCGAACGATCCCGATCATTCACGGTCGATCTTGAACAGGCCGAGGCTCCCACCGGACGCGCCCGGCCGAAAGGGCGTCCGGCCTGCCCGTATGCCTCAGGCATGTGCTTCTGGCGGGAATTCACCGATGGTTGCCAAGAACGGGCTCCCATGCCAAGCTGCCGCGTTAACAATGATCTCCACGCCCTCCGGGGCCGCAGGAGAGGCGCCGTCGCATCGCATGCGGACGCACGCCCCTGGGCCGCCCGGCGATGACGGGCTGTGATCGTGTTGACCGTCAAACTTTTTGGTGAGACTCTGGAAGCCCCGCGCACCTTGGCTGTTTGGCAGCAGGAATCACAGTGCGAAAGTCCTCTGCCGGGCAGTGCGGGTGCGGAAATCCCTCACGACCCACACCGCTTCGGTCGGTCACTCAGTGTGGAGGCCCATCCATCATGGCAAAGGCGCTTCTCGGTTACGTCGGCGGTTCTGACCCGCGACTCCTCGCCGAGATGCGACGGCTTCAGCAGCGCGTCCAGGACCTCGAATCCGAGCTCGTACGGATCCAGTCCGAGAATGACGCGCTGAGCGCTGCCGCCGCACAGCACCATGGCGATTCGCCGTTCGACGGCATCGACCTCGACGTACCCCAGGCGGAGCCCGCGCTCACCTGACAGCAGCCCCCGTCGGGGTCAGGTGGGCAAACGCTCTCGCAAGAACATGCAAGGGACGCTTCGGCGTCCCTTCTTTCTTTCCCCCCGCCCCTTAACCGGTTCTTCTCACGTCTGATGTGCCCTGCTCATTCAGCGGTGAAACCGCGTTGGGTGATGTGAGGCAGGTAGAGTCCGGCGGCGTGCACCTCAAGGCCATGACCCTGCGCGGGTTCAAATCCTTCGCCTCCGCCACGACGCTGCGGTTCGAACCCGGCATCACGTGCGTCGTGGGTCCCAACGGCTCGGGCAAGTCCAATGTCGTGGACGCGCTTTCCTGGGTCATGGGGGAGCAGGGGGCCAAGTCGCTGCGCGGCGGCAAGATGGAGGACGTGATCTTCGCCGGGACGACCGGCCGGCCGCCGCTCGGGCGCGCCGAAGTCTCTCTGACCATCGACAATTCCGACGGCGCGCTGCCCATCGACTACGCCGAAGTCACCATTACGCGGATCATGTTCCGCAACGGCGGCAGCGAATACCAGCTCAACGGCGACACCTGCCGGCTGCTCGACATCCAGGAACTGCTTTCCGACTCCGGTATCGGTCGCGAGATGCATGTCATCGTCGGCCAGGGACAACTCGATTCGGTCCTGCACGCCGATCCGATGGGGCGCAGGGCGTTCATCGAAGAGGCCGCAGGCGTTCTCAAGCACCGTAAGCGCAAGGAGAAGGCGCTGCGGAAGCTGGACGCGATGCAGGCCAACCTCGCGCGCGTGCAGGACCTGACCGACGAACTGCGGCGACAGCTCAAGCCGTTGGGGCGACAGGCAGCGGTGGCGCGGCGGGCCGCCGTCATCCAGGCGGACCTGCGCGACGCGCGGCTGCGCCTGCTCGCCGACGATCTCGTGAAGCTGCGTGACGCTCTCCGTACGGAGGTCGCCGACGAGGCGGCGCTCAAGCAGCGCAAGGAGGAGGCGGAACTCCGCCTGAGGAACGCCCTGGCCCGCGAGGCGGAGCTGGAGGAGGAGGTACGGCGGCTGGCGCCGCGGCTCCAGCGCGCGCAGCAGACCTGGTACGAGCTGTCGCAGCTGGCCGAGCGGGTACGGGGCACCATCTCGCTGGCCGACGCCCGGGTGAAGAGCGCCACCGCCACGCCGGAGGACGAACGGCGCGGGCGGGACCCCGAGGACATGGAGCGCGAGGCCGCCCGCATCCGTGAGCAGGAGGCGGAGCTGGAGGCCGCGCTCGAAGCGGCGGAGCGCGCGCTGGAGGACACCGTCGCGCACCGCTCCGAGCTGGAGCGTGAGCTCGCTGCCGAGGAACGCCGCCTCAAGGACGTGGCACGCGCGATCGCCGACCGGCGGGAGGGCCTTGCCCGGCTGAACGGGCAGGTGAACGCCGCCCGTAGCCGCGCCGCGTCGGCGCAGGCCGAGATCGGCCGGCTGGCCGAGGCCCGCGACGGGGCGCGGCAGCGCGCCGTCGCCGCCCAGGAGGAGTACGAACAGCTCAAGGCCGAGGTCGACGGCCTGGACGCCGACGACCACGAACTGGGCGAGCGGCACGACGAGGCCAAGCGGGCGCTGGCCGAGGCGGAGGGCGCGCTGACGGCGGCGCGGGAGGCGGCCACGGCCGCCGAGCGCGAACGCGCCGCCCTCTCCGCCCGCCACGACGCGCTCGCCCTCGGGCTGCGCCGCAAGGACGGTACCGGTGCGCTGCTGGGGGCGCGGGACCGTCTCTCCGGCCTGCTGGGTCCCGCCGCCGAACTGCTCACCGTCACCGCCGGCTTCGAGGTCCCGGTGGCGGCGGCGCTCGGCGCGGCGGCCGACGCGATCGCGGTGACCGACGCGACGACCGCCGCCGAGGCGATCCGCCTCCTCCGTAAAGAGGACGCGGGCCGGGCCGCTCTGCTGCTCGGTGCCGAACCACCCGCGCGGACGGCCGGCGTGCCGGGTCAGTCGACGGCCTCGGGCGGCCCCGGGGACGGGGCGCCGGCCGACGTCACCGCCTCCGGCGGTTCCGGTACGTCGCCGACGGTGCCCGGACAGGGTGCCGCCGGAGCGCACGACAGCCGTGACGGCGTTGACGGTGCTGGTTTCCCCGCCCCGTCCGGGGGCCTGCCCGGGCAGACGGACGGGGCGCGCGACGTCCGCGCCGTCGGGGACGGCGGTGGCCCCCACGAGGCCGCCCCCGCCCGCCCCGTACCCACCACCATCGCCACCGGCACCGACCTGGCCGTCCCCCGCGTCGTCGACCTCGTACGGGGCCCCGACGCCCTCATGGGCGCCGTACGACGCCTCGTCCGGGACATGGTCGTCGTCGGGACGCTGGAGGAGGCCGAGGAACTTGTCGGCGCGCACCCCGGACTGACCGCCGTGACGGCGGAGGGGGACCTCCTGGGCGCGCACTTCGCGCACGGCGGCTCCGCCGGGGCGCCCAGCCTGCTCGAAGTGCAGGCGTCGGTCGACGAGGCAGCCGCCGAGCTGGCCGAACTCGCCGTACGGTGCGGCGAGCTGGCCGAGGCGCAGCGCGGGGCGACCGGCCGGCGAACCGAATGCGCCGCACTCGTCGAGGAGTTGGGGGAACGGCGGCGGGCCGCCGACCGGGAGAAGTCCGCCGTCTCCGGCCAGTTGGGGCGGCTCGCCGGCCAGGCCAGGGGCGCCGCGGGGGAGGCCGAGCGTACGTCGGCGGCCACCGCCAAGGCACAGGACGCGCTGGACCGGGCCGCCGAGGAGGCGGAGGAGCTGGCGGAGCGCCTGCTCGTCGCGGAGGAGGCACCCGCCGAGGAGGAGCCCGACACGTCCGTACGGGACCGGCTCGCCGCCGACGGGGCCAACGCCCGGCAGACGGAGATGGAGGCGCGGCTCCAGGTCCGTACCCACGAGGAGCGCGTCAAAGGACTCGCGGGCCGCGCGGACTCGCTCGACCGGGGCGCCCGTGCCGAGCGCGAGGCACGGGCCCGCGCGGAGCAGCGCCGGGCCAGACTGCGCCACGAGGCCGCCGTGGCCGGGGCCGTCGCCTCCGGCGCCAGGCAACTGCTGGCGCACGTCGAGGTGTCGGTCGTACGCGCCGACGAGGAGCGCGCCGCGGCCGAGGCGGCGAAGGCCGGCCGTGAGCAGGAGCTGGTCGCGGAGCGGAACCAGGGGCGCGACCTCAAGAGCGAACTCGACAAGCTCACCGACTCGGTGCACCGGGGCGAGGTCCTGGGCGCCGAGAAGCGGATGCGTATCGAGCAGCTGGAGGCGAAGGCCCTGGAGGAGCTGGGCGTCGAGCCGGCCGGTCTGATCGCCGAGTACGGCCCCGACCAGCTCGTACCGCCCTCCTTGGCCGCCGAGGGCGAGGAACTGCCGGAGGACCCGGAGGACCCGCGCAATCAGCCCCGGCCGTACGTACGGGGCGAGCAGGAGAAGCGGCTCCGGTCGGCCGAACGGGCGTATCAGCAACTCGGGAAGGTGAATCCGCTCGCCCTGGAGGAGTTCGCGGCGCTGGAGGAGCGGCACAAGTTCCTCTCCGAGCAGCTCGAAGACCTCAAGAAGACCCGCGCCGATCTGCTCCAGGTCGTCAAGGAGGTCGACGAGCGGGTCGAGCAGGTGTTCACGGAGGCGTACCGGGACACGGCCCTCCAGTTCGAAGGCGTCTTCTCGCGGCTCTTCCCCGGGGGCGAGGGCCGCCTCATCCTTACGGACCCGGACAACATGCTCACCAGCGGCGTGGACGTCGAGGCACGGCCGCCCGGCAAGAAGGTCAAGCGGCTCTCCCTGCTGTCCGGCGGCGAACGGTCGCTGACCGCCGTGGCGCTGCTGGTGTCGATCTTCAAGGCGCGGCCGAGCCCGTTCTACGTGATGGACGAGGTCGAGGCGGCGCTGGACGACACCAACCTCCAGCGGCTGATCCGGATCATGCAGGAGCTCCAGGAGAGCTCCCAGCTGATCGTGATCACGCACCAGAAGCGCACGATGGAGGTCGCCGACGCGCTGTACGGCGTCTCCATGCAGGGCGACGGCGTCTCCAAGGTGATCAGCCAGCGCCTGCGCTGACCGGCCACAGCGGCCCCGTCACAGCCGCAGCCACGGCCGTCGCCTCCGCCGAACGGCCCCGGTCGGGTGGTGGGCCGCGCGCCGCCGTGCACCACTGGAGGGGCTTTTCCTCATGCCCGGCGCCCGGTCCGGGCGGCCACAGGAGCACATGTGACGAGCACAGCGCAGTCGCCGAGGCCGGAGGGCCCGCGGGCCCACCCGGAGCACATCGGTCATGTCATCTTCATCACCGCGGCAGCGGCCATGGGCGGCTTCCTCTTCGGCTACGACAGCTCCGTCATCAACGGCGCCGTCCAGGCGATCAGGGACCGCTACGACATCGGCTCCGGCGAATTGGCCCAGGTGATCGCCGCGGCGCTGATCGGCTCCGCCATCGGCGCCGCGACGGCGGGCCGGATCGCCGACCGCATCGGCCGTATCCGCTGTATGCGGATCTCGTCCGCCCTCTTCACCATCAGCGCCGTCGGCTCGGCGCTGCCGTTCGCGCTGTGGGACCTCGCCATGTGGCGGGTCATCGGCGGGTTCGCCATCGGCATGGCCTCCGTCATCGGACCCGCGTACATCGCGGAGGTGTCGCCGCCCGCGTACCGGGGCCGGCTCGCCTCGTTCCAGCAGGCGGCGATCGTCCTCGGCATCGCGCTCTCGCAGTTGGTGAACTACGGCATTCTCAACATCGCCGACGGCGACCAGCGCGGCAGTATCGCGGGCCTGGAGGCCTGGCAGTGGATGCTCGGCGTGATGGTCGTCCCGGCGATCCTTTACGGGATGCTCTCCTTCGCGATCCCCGAGTCACCGCGCTTCCTGATCTCCGTCGGCAAGAAGGAGGCGGCCAGGGGCGTACTCGCCGAGGTCGAGGACAGCGGCGTCGACCTGGACGCGCGGATCGAGGAGATCGAGCTCAACCTCCGTAAGGAGCACAAGCCGACCTTCAAGGACCTGCTCGGCAGAGTGGGCTTCCTGCCGGTCGTATGGATCGGCATCGGCCTCTCCGCGCTCCAGCAACTCGTCGGAATCAACGTGATCTTCTACTACAGCTCGTCGCTGTGGCAGTCCGTGGGCATCGATCCCACCAGCTCGTTCTTCTACTCGTTCACCACGTCGATCATCAACATCATCGGCACCGTCATCGCCATGATCTTCGTCGACCGGATCGGTCGCCGGCCGCTGCTGCTGATCGGCTCGTTCGGCATGATGGTCTCGCTCGCCCTGGCGGCCTGGGCCTTCTCGTACAAGAGCGGCAGCGGCTCGAACATCTCCATCCCCAACACGCAGGGCACGGTGGCGCTCGTCGCCGCCCACTCCTTCGTGCTCTTCTTCGCGCTGTCGTGGGGCGTCGTCGTGTGGGTGCTTCTCGGCGAGATGTTCCCCGGCAAGATCCGGGCCGCCGCGCTGGGCGTGGCCGCGTCGGCGCAGTGGATCGCCAACTGGGCCGTCACCGTCTCGTTCCCGACCCTGTCGGACTGGGATCTCTCGGGCGCGTACGTGATCTACTCCGCCTTCGCCCTGCTCTCGATCTTCTTCATTCTGAAGTGGGTCCCCGAGACCAAGGGCAAGCGGCTGGAGGAGATGGGCTGACCCGCCCCGTTCCCGGGAATCCGCGCCCCGTCGGGGCCCGGAATCTCCCCGTCGGCCGAAGCGGGCCGACGCCTGCGAAGATGACGACGTGGACATCGTCATTCTTGCCGTAGTCATCGCCCTGGTCGTCGTCGGCGTGATCAGCGGGCTCGTGGTCGGCAGCCGCAGGAAGAAGCAGCTGCCGCCCTCGGCACCGTCGAGCACGCCGACCATCACGACCCCGCCCGCGGAGCCGCACGTCGGCGACGAGTCGGGGCCGCCGCGGGAGGAGCCCCGCCGCACCATCGAGGAGGTGGGCCTCCCCGACGGGGCCGAAGCGACCGCGACGGCGCCCGCCGTCGAGGACCCGGTCGTGGCCGCCCCACCCGTGGCGATCGAGATCCCGGAACCCTCCGCGGGCCGGCTGGTCAGACTGCGGGCCCGGCTCGCCCGCTCGCAGAACACCCTCGGCAAGGGGCTGCTCACGCTGCTGTCGCGCGAGCACCTCGACGAGGAGACGTGGGAGGAGATCGAGGACACCCTGCTCACCGCAGACGTCGGCGTCGCGCCGACGCAGGAGCTGGTGGACCGGCTGCGTGAGCGGGTCAGGGTGCTCGGTACGCGTACGCCCGACGAACTGCGCTCGCTGCTGCGCGAGGAACTGCTCGCCCTGCTCCGTACGGACTTCGACCGCGCCGTGAAGACCGAGAGCGGTCTGGACACCCCCGGTGTCGTGATGGTCGTCGGCGTCAACGGCACCGGCAAGACCACGACCACGGGCAAGCTGGCACGTGTCCTGGTGGCCGACGGCAGGTCCGTCGTGCTCGGCGCCGCCGACACGTTCCGCGCCGCCGCCGCCGATCAGCTTCAGACGTGGGGCGAGCGGGTGGGTGCCCGTACGGTGCGCGGACCCGAGGGCGGCGACCCGGCGTCGATCGCCTTCGACGCGGTCAAGGAGGGCATCGCGGAGGGTGCCGACGTCGTCCTCATCGACACGGCGGGGCGGCTGCACACCAAGACCGGGCTGATGGACGAGCTGGGCAAGGTCAAGCGCGTCGTGGAGAAGCACGGTCCGCTGGACGAGGTGCTGCTGGTCCTGGACGCGACGACGGGGCAGAACGGCCTCGTACAGGCGCGGGTGTTCGCCGAGGTCGTGGACATCACCGGCATCGTGCTGACCAAGCTGGACGGCACGGCCAAGGGCGGCATCGTGATCGCGGTCCAGCGTGAGCTGGGGGTGCCGGTCAAGCTGATCGGGCTGGGCGAAGGGGCCGACGACCTGGCGCCGTTCGAGCCGGAGGCGTTCGTCGACGCGCTGATCGACGGCTGAGCCGGTCGACAACCGAGCCGGTCGACGGCCGAGTCGGTCCACGGCCGGCAGGCGCCGTACGGGGAACGGCGTACGAGGCGCCGTACGGGACGTCGTACGAGGAAAGGGCCCTTCCGCGTGGTGCGCACGCGGTGGGGCCCTTCGTACGGAGGAGGCGGCTGGGAAGCGGCGACGGGGGACGTGGCCGGCGCGGCCACGGAGGGCCGGACGGGAGCCCGGTATTCAGTTGCGGACGGGCGAGCGATGGCAGACGTACGCCAGAGTGCCGAGCAGCAGCCGCGCCTGCGGCGGGTCGGCCGCCGTGTCCAGCACCGGCGCCCGGAGCCAGCGGACGGGCCCGAGGCCGCCGAGGTCGGACGGCGGGGCGGTGACATGGTCGCCCGCGCCCAGACAGCGCAGATCGAGACCGGCGTCGTCCCAGCCCATCCGGTAGAGCAGTTGCGGCAGTTCGGCGGCGGCGCCCGGCGCGACGAAGAAGTACGCGCGCCCCGTGGGCGTGGCGGCGACGGGGCCCAGCGGCAGTCCCATCCGCTCCAGCCTGACCAGGGCGCGACGGCCGGCCGGTTCGGCGACGTCGATGACGTCGAAGGTGCGTCCCACGGGCAGCAGTACGGCCGCTCCCGGGGTCTCGGACCAGGCCTTGGCGGCATCGTCCAGGGTGGCGCCGGCGGGGACTTCCAGCGCGGGGTCCAGCGGGTGCGCGCCCGGCGCGCGGCATCCGGCGGCGCCGCAGGAGCAACGGCCCGCGGCGGCTCGCGCGCCGGGCACGACGTCCCAGCCCCAGAGCCCCGTGTACTCGGCCACCGTGGTGCATTCGGTGCCGCGGCCGCGGCGCCGTGAACCGGACCGCATCTCCCGGATTCCGCCGATCGTGAAGCCCATGCCCCCTCCAACGGGTCGAACTCGTGGGTAGTTACGATGCGGAGTCTCGCTGTGACCCTCCGTCGGCGCCCCGTTCCCTCGGCTTCACTCCGGTCTCGTTGCCTCTGTTCCGGCGGTGCGAGCGGAGACTCGGGGTGGTGCGGCCGAGTCCGTGCGCCCCCGCGTGCAACGTTCCGCCTTTTCCTGATCGTCGCCCCGTCAAGTGAATCGCGCCTGGCCGCAGGCGAGTTCATTCGAAGGGGTGGCGAATGGTGGCGTTTACGGAACGGCCCTCACCGGAGGGGTGATCGTAGGATTACTTTGAGTACGCGAACGGTAGGAAGTCACACGTTCGTGGTTATGCCGCGGGCAACTCGGTTTCCTGTTCGAAGAAGCGCGATCTCCGGACAGACGACCGTAACTGACGGCATTCTGGTAGAAGTTCGCGCGACAGGGCTTCAGCGGATGGGGGCATTCCAGTGGGCGGCAGTGGCGCAGACGGTACGGCTACCGGCAAGCGCCCGAACGGGCAGTTGAGCTCGTGGTTCCGGCGCAGTGGCTGGTCCAAGGGTGAGCTCGCCCGCCAAGTCAACCGCAGAGCCCGCCAGATGGGCGCGCACCACATCAGCACCGACACCTCTCGGGTACGCCGCTGGCTCGACGGCGAACAGCCGCGTGAGCCCATCCCGCGCATCCTCTCGGAGCTGTTCTCCGAGCGCTTCGGCACCGTCGTCGCGGTCGAGGACCTCGGACTGCGCTCCGCGCACCAGTCGCCCTCCGTCTCCGGCGTCGATCTGCCCTGGGCCGCGCCCCAGACCATCTCCCTGATCAGTGAGTTCTCCCGCAGCGACCTGATGCTCGCCCGGCGCGGCTTCCTTGGGACGTCGCTCGCGCTCGCCGCCGGACCCGCCCTCATCGAACCGATGCAGCGCTGGCTGGTGCCGCCCTCGCCGGCCGACCAGGACGGCGAGGGCACGGCCGCGCCGCGTCGCCCCTCCCGCCTCTCCACACCGGAGCTGGACCTCCTGGAGTCCACCACGGTGATGTTCCGCCAGTGGGACGCGCAGTGCGGCGGCGGCCTGCGGCGCAAGGCGGTCGTGGGCCAGCTCCACGAAGTGACGGACCTCCTTCAGGAGCCGCAGTCCGACGTCACCGCGCGGCGTCTGTTCAGGTGCGCGGCCGAACTGTCCGAGCTGGCGGGCTGGATGAGCTACGACGTGGGACTCCAGCCCAATGCCCAGAAGTACTTCGTGCTGGCCCTGCACGCCGCCAAGGAGGCGGGGGACAAGGCCCTGGGGTCGTACATCCTCTCCTCCATGAGCCGCCAGATGATCCATGTCGGCCGCCCCGACGACGCGTTGGAGCTCATCCACCTCGCCCAGTACGGCAGCAGGGGCTGCGCCACGGCGCGTACGCAGTCGATGCTGTACGCGATGGAGGCGCGGGCCTACGCCAACATGGGACAGCCCGGCAAGTGCAAGCGGGCGGTACGGATGGCGGAGAACACCTTCGCCGACGCGGGGGACGACGGCGAGCCGGAGCCCGACTGGATCCGCTTCTTCTCCGAGGCGGAACTCAACGGCGAGAACGCGCACTCCTACAGAGACCTGGCCTACGTGGCCGGGCGCAGCCCGACGTACGCCTCGCTCGCCGAGCCCGTTATGACGCGCGCCGTCGAGCTGTTCGAGAAGGACGAGGAACATCAGCGGTCGTACGCGCTGAACCTCGTCGGGATGGCCACCGTCCATCTCCTGAAGAGGGAGCCCGAGCGGTCCACGCCTCTGATCAAGGAGGCGCTGGCCATCGCCAAGAAGGTGCGCTCCGAGCGCGTCAACACCCGACTGCGCAAGACGGTGACCACGGCCACCAGGGACTTCGGGGACGTCTCCGAGATCCGTCAGCTCACCGAGCAGCTGACGGAGGAGATCCCCGAGACGGCGGAAGCCGTCTGAGCGGCCCCTGAACGGGCCGTGGGGAGCCCGTGGGGTTCACGCCGTACTCCTGGAGCCCCCGTCGCCTCCGGCCGCGGCAGACGCCCCGTACCACCGACACGGCTTCCCCGCGCCAGCTCACTGAGGCGGGTGTCGCCGCCGGATTCTGCCATCACCGCGTCCCGCGACACGGCAGTTCATCCAGGCGTAACACCCCGGACCACTTCGTCACTGGCGTGAAACATCGGGCGGCATCGACCGAAATCACCCCACGTCAATCTCCTCACCACTAGTCGGCCCACTGAAGTAAGAGCATCCGCACGGGCCGTATTTCCCACCCACGAGGAGACGCCGGCCTTGAATGGCGCAGATACCGCATTCGTATTGATCAGTGCCGCGCTCGTCATGTTGATGACGCCCGGCCTGGCCTTCTTCTACGGCGGCATGGTCCGGGTGAAGAGCGCCCTGAACATGCTCATCATGTCCTTCATCTCGCTCGGCATCGTCAGCGTGCTGTGGGTGCTCTACGGGTACTCGCTCACCTTCGGTGACGACATCGGTGCGGGGCTGCTCGGCAACTTCGACCACATCGGTCTGAAGGGCATCAACGCCGAGACGCTCACGGGCGGCACCGAGGGCATCCCCGTCTACGCCTTCGCCCTCTTCCAGCTGATGTTCGCCGTACTGACTCCGGCGCTGATGAGCGGCGCACTCGCCGACCGCGTCAAGTTCACCGCCTGGGCGCTGTTCATCGCCCTGTGGGTCACCGTCGTCTACTTCCCGGTCGCGCACTGGGTGTGGCAGGCCGACGGCTGGCTCTTCAAGCTGGAAGTGATCGACTTCGCCGGTGGTACGGCGGTCCACATCAACGCCGGTATCGGCGCACTCGCCGCGGTGCTGGTCGTCGGCAAGCGCATCGGGTTCAAGAAGGACCCGATGAGGCCGCACAACCTGCCGCTGGTGGTCCTCGGCGCCGCGCTGCTGTGGTTCGGCTGGTTCGGCTTCAACGCCGGCTCCGCGCTCGCCGCCAACGGCACGGCCGCCATGATGGCCTTCAACACGCAGATCGCCACCGGCGCCGCCATGCTCGGCTGGCTCATCTACGAGCGCATCCGGCACGGCGCGTTCACCACCCTCGGCGCGGCCTCAGGAGCCGTCGCCGGTCTCGTGGCGATCACCCCGTCCGGCGCGCACGTCAACCCCTTCGGCGCGCTCCTCATCGGCGTCGTCGCCGGAGCGGCCTGCTCGTGGGCCGTCAGCCTCAAGTACAAGCTGGGTTACGACGACTCGCTCGACGTCGTCGGTGTCCACCTCGTCGGCGGCGTCATCGGCACCCTGCTCGTCGGGGTCCTCGCCATCGACGGCATCGGCGGTGCCTCGCAGCTCGGCAAGCAGGCGGTCGGCGCCTTCTCGGTGATGGCGTACTCCTTCGTGGTCTCCTGGATCCTGGCCAAGATCGTCGATGTCACCATCGGCTTCCGCGCCTCGGAGGACGACGAGACCAGTGGTGTGGACATGGCATTCCACGCGGAATCCGCCTACGACTTCAGCGCGGTGGGAGGCTCACCCTCGGGCCGAAGCAGTGTGACCGCTCCGGACAAGGACTTCGCCGCCGCGGCGCAGAACAAGAAGGTGGACGTATGAAGCTCATCACCGCAGTCGTCAAGCCACACCGACTGGACGAGATCAAGGAGGCCCTCCAGGCCTTCGGCGTCCAGGGGCTGACGGTCACGGAAGCAAGCGGCTACGGCCGGCAGCGCGGCCACACCGAGGTCTACCGGGGCGCGGAGTACACCGTCGACCTCGTACCGAAGATCCGCATCGAGGTGCTGGTCGAGGACGGTGACGCCGACGAACTCATCGAGGTCGTCGTGAAGGCCGCCAGGACAGGAAAGATCGGCGACGGCAAGGTGTGGAGCGTGCCGGTGGACACGGCGGTCCGGGTACGTACGGGGGAACGCGGCCCGGACGCTCTGTGACCCGGACGCTCTGACACCGGACGAACTCGATCCGATGCCGGCGCGTGCTCGGTGAGCGGGCACGCTCCGGCGCCGGGGGGGGGCGGGGGGGGGGGGGGGGCGGGGCCGCCCCCCCCGCGGGGGGGGGGGGCCCGGGCCGCCCCCCCCCCCCGGCCCCCCCCCCCGGGGGGGGTGGTCCCACGC